>CAVCBD010000057.1:0-14049 GCA_963599935.1 Acutalibacteraceae bacterium
GACAGCGGCATCCAGGCGCCGCCCAAAAACGTCATGAGCATGCCGAGCAGGTTGCCCACACCGTTGAGCAGCTCCTCGCGCGCGCCCAGGCTCGACAGCGTAAAGCCAACGGCCAGCGGCGTGCACGCCAGGGCAAACGTTGCCGCCAGCGCCAGGCACACGCGACCCACGCCGACCTCGGCAACCGCGCTGGCAAAGCCCACGACGCCCATCATGCTCGACACGAGCCAGATGCAGACGGTGAGCACGGCGGCGGCCGCGAACACAGCGAGCGAACGCTGGCGCTCAGAGACCGGGCTGGCATCCATGCGGCGCACGCGCTCGGGCTCGTTCATGCCCGAAAACACCAGTCCCACCGACACGATGACCGACGAGATGATCGCGTACGCGCCAAAGTTGAAGTACGACTCGAGCGTGGCGGCGGCAGTCGAGTCGACCTTGACCTGCTCGATCTGGACCTCGGCGCGCTTGGCGGCGGCATGCTCGGCCGCTTTGGCCACGTCGCCGTCGGAGGCAGCGGGCTCAAGTGCCGCCGCAGCGCCCGCGAGCGAGATCCAGCGCGAGGCCTCGGCAGACGAAAGCGCCGCCGCCATGGTGCCGGAGCCGTAGGTCACATCGAGTTTGGGCAGGGCCTCCCCCGCACGGGCAGCCGCGATCAGGTCGTCCTCAAACCCCTCCGGGATAAAGAACACGCAATCGGCGCTGCCTTTGGCGCTGTTGCTCTTGGAAAGCGCGTCCGCAAGGTCGTACGTGTCGTCGCCAACGCCCGTGACCAGATCAAAGCGCGAACCCAGGTGCTTGGTGAGTGCCCGCGAAAGGTCGCTGTTGTCGCGATCGACCACAATCACGTTGGTGTCGTAGGGCTTGTATTCGGTGAGCTGCGACGAGTTCCAGCTCACCGATGCTGCGATGAACACGCCCATGAGCGAGATGAACACCGTGTAGATGAGCAGGTAGAACGGGTGCGCCAGCGCCATGCGAAGCGCAGTCTTAAAGGTGCTCATAGCGGCTCCTTCCAAAGATTAGCGATGCGGCGGCGACAAACACCAGAGCCATCAGGACGAGCGCGCCCGCGCGAACGGCGAAGGGCCCCAGGTCCTCAAAGAAATACAGGCGATTGAACATGTCGCAGATGAGCTTGACGGGGTTGAGCCAGCACTCGACCGGACAAGCGCGGGCGACGTCGTCGGCAAGCGCCATCGCCGGCTCGCCGTAGAGGCCGGCGAACAGGGCGCACGTGGTGGCAAAGCCCGTGAGGATGCCCGACTTGGATGCCTTGCCGCCCTTAACGGGAAGCGTGCCCACAAAAAGCCCCAGGCCCGTGGCGGCAAGCGCGGATGCAGCCCCGCCCAGCAGGCACAACCCCTCGCGCCCGCCAAAGTCGACGCCCACGACCAGGCGCACGTAGCCGATCGCAACCGCCATCGATGCAAAGGAAACCAGCCACGAGCCGACAAAAATGCCGGCCAGCGACGCCGTCTTGGAAAGACCGCCCACGCAGCGGCGCGCGCCAAGGCCCGACAGATTAGGCTGCAAATCGACGACGCTCAAGGCGGCAAACTCGGCAGACATCATCGCGACCAGGCCAAAGAGCGCGTAGTAGTAGATGACCGTGCCATCGGGCGTGGCACGAGTCAGGCTCACGCGGCGGGTTCCGCCCTCGAGCGACAGGGCGTGCGCAACCGCCGCCGGATCGGCGAGCGCCGCCGGGTTGTCCTGGGCAATCTGGCGCATGAGCTCGACATTTTGCGTATACGAGCTTGCCACCGTTTCAAGGATGCTGCGGTCGGTGAGCACCGACGAGGCGCGCGAGCTGTCGTAACTCGACAGCAGCGTGAGCCTGGGCGTGCCCGCGGCATCAACCGTATAGATGCCCGCGACCTCGCCGGCCTTGAGCGCTTTGCGCGCGACAGCCAAGTCTTCGTACTCGCTCACATCGAGCAGCTGGTCGTCGCCTGCCTTGGCAAGCGAAGCTGCCACATCCTTAAAGGTCGAGGCATCCCAGGCCTCGTCCGCCACGACGGCAACCGGCACCGGGTCGACCGTGCCGTCGGAGCTGAGGTTCGCAAACATAAACATGAACATCGTGGAAAGCGCGATAGGAAAGAGAGCGCCCCAGACCCACGTGCTCGGCCGGCGCAGCAGCGTCTTGACCGTGGTGATGATGGTGTTGAACATGGCCGCCCCCTAGTCGCGCAGCTCGCGGCCGGTGATCTCGAGGAACACGTCGTTGAGGGTCGGCGGTTCGGAATAGATGCGGCCGAGCGGCACGTCATGCGAGCGCAGCGCATCGAGAATGTCCGTCAGGTTGTGCGGGCTCGCTTCGCACGAAAACGTGAGCTGTCCCGCCGTTGCCGAAAGGTCCAGAACGTGCGGCAGGCTTGCGACGGCACCGAGCGCCGCACTCGGAACCTCGCCGACCTCGATTACAATCTTCTCGCCCATCTGAATCATGCGCTTGAGCTCGTCGTTAGTGCCCTGCGCCAACACGCGGCCGCCGTCCATGATCATAATGCGGCTGCAGATCTGCTCGACTTCCTCCATGTAATGGCTGGTATACACCACCGTGGCGCCCTCGTCGCGCAGGCGGCAGATGCCCTCCAGGATGGCGTTGCGGCTTTGCGGGTCGACCGCCACCGTTGGTTCATCAAAGAAGATGAGCTCGGGCTTGTGCGCGATACCGCAGGCAATGTTGAGGCGACGCGCCAGGCCGCCCGAGAGCTTGCCGGGGCGGAACTTGGTAAAGTCGCCCAGGCCGACAAAGTCGATCGCCTCGTCCACCAGCGCGCGGCGGCGCTTGCGGTCGTTGACGTAGAGACTGCAGAAATAGTCGATGTTCTCGCGCACGGTGAGCTCGTCGAACACCGCCACCTGCTGCGGCACCACACCGATGCGGCGCTTGAGATCGTAGCGGGCGGGCGTCATGCGCTCGCCGAACAGCTCGATGGTGCCCTTGTCGTAGGCGAGCAGCTGCAGGATGCAGTTGATGGACGTGGTCTTGCCCGAGCCGTTGGGGCCCAGCAGGCCAAAGATCTCGCCAGGGGCAATACTCAGGTTAAAGTGGTCGAGCGCAATAAGATCGTCATAGCGCTTGACGAGATTTTCGACGTGGACGATGTCTGTCATGAGGCGGCCCTTCTGTTGGTCGTGGCCCGGTACGATTGCATCATCGCAGGAGCGGGCGGGCCGCACCAGTGAGCTTTGTCACGAGTGCGGGGGCCCGCGTTCCGTGTCAATCGCTCGCTAAAACAGCTCCACCTCGTCCCGCGTCGATAGCTGTATCTATCATTTTTGCTAGCTGTATCTAGCAAAAATGATAGATACAGCTAGCAAACTTGTTGCGACGGAGCGATTGGCGGCGAGATAAAGCCGCGGCTTCCTTGCCAGACCTTGCCATGAGAAATGTCACGGCTACGTTGCCGGAACCTCCCCCGTGCGCGCCATCGCGTACAATACCCGTATGAACAGGCTATTCGACAAATCGATCGTGCTGGCGTGCTGCATCGCGGCCGCTCTGGGCCTTGCTGCAGACGCTCGCTTGGTCGCGGCGTTTTGCCTTGGCGTCGTAGTCGCCTCGCTGGCGGAAATCGCGCAAGGCGAACGTGCCCGCCGCGCCAGCGAGGCCGCGAGCTACGCTTACATTATGGTGGCCGTCTTTGCGCCGTCGTTTGCTCCGTTTGCACCCCTCGCCCTCTACGATATCGCGCGACGCGTGCGCCGCGAGCACGTCTGGGGCGCACTGGGCGCCGGCGCCATCTTTGTCTGCGCGCTCGTCGCATATGCCCACGCCGGCGCGCTTCCCACCCGTGCGCTGCTGTTGACCGCCATCCTTTCGGTCGCCGCCACCTTATTGTCGCTGCGCACCGCCCAGCTGGAGCGCGAGCAGGAGCGCATGCGCCGCACCCGCGACCAACTGCAGGAACGAGCCCTCGCGCTCGAGGCACGCAACCGCGACCTTGCCGACCGCCAGGACTACGAGGTCGAGCTCGCGACGCTCGCCGAACGCGCCCGCATCGCGCGCGAGATCCACGATAACGTGGGCCACCAGCTCACGCGCGCCTCGCTGCAAACCGAAGCCCTACGCGTGGTCCACGCCAACGAGCCCGGCGTCGCCGCCGACTTCGCCGACGTCAAGCGCATCGTTGACGAGGCGCTTCAGCTTGTACGCTCGAGCGTCCATGCGCTCAACGACAACGCGGCCAATCTCTCCGTGCAGTTCGAACGCATCGTAGAAGGCGCGCGCTCGGACGGCGGTCCGCAGATTGAGCTTGAGGTTTTGGCCGAGCATGCACCAGCCAACGTTGTCAACTGCTTTGCGGCGGTCCTGAGCGAGGCGCTCTCCAACACCATGCGCCACGCCCGTGCTCAAAACGTTACCGTGCGATGCATGGAGCATCCGTCGTTTTACCAGCTCATCGTTACCGACGACGGAACGGGAGCGACCAAGACAAACAGCCGAGGCATCGCAGAAGGCATGGGGCTCGGCTCCATGCGCGAGCGCGTCGAGGCGCTTGGCGGGACCTTTACCGCCGGGCCGCGTGCCGGCGCCCCCGGCTGGCGCGTGTTTGCCACCGTCCCCAAACAGCAAGGAGATGAGGCCCGATGAGGCTCATAATTGTCGACGACGACCGCCTGGTGGTCGATTCGCTCAAGATTATCCTGGGTGCCCAGCCGCAGATCGAAGTCGTGGGCACCGGCGCCGACGGCAACGACGCGGTCGCGCTCTACACCGAGCACGCACCCGATATCGCGCTGCTCGACATCCAGATGCCGGGGCGTGACGGCCTTTCGGCGGCGCGCGAGATCCTCGAGCGCGACCCCGCGGCGCGCGTGGTATTCCTGACGACGTTCTCGGATGACGAGTACATTGTGTCGGCGCTCAAGCTGGGCGCCCGTGGCTACTTGATCAAGACCGATGTCGCCGCCATTCCGCCAGCGCTGGCGCAGGTCATGGATGGCAAGCGCGTGCTGGAGGGCAAGGCGATCGAGGATGTTGACTTTGACGGGATGGGTGACAAGGCAGGCACGCCCCGCCGGCCCGCAGCCTTTGCCGGCCTGACCGACCGCGAGTTCGAGGTCGCCGAGCTCATCGCCCGCGGCCTCGACAACAAGGAGATTGCCGCCACCGCCTATATGGGCGAAGGCACCGTGCGAAACCACATCAGCTCGATCCTGGCCAAAATGGGCCTACGCAACCGCACTCAAATCGCCATCGCCTATCTGCGAGGGTAACTATCGCTGTTGCTAATTCGATGCCATTTCAAAACTGTGCCGGTTTACGGGGCTAAACTCAGGAGCTCCGTCCATGCCGGCTTTTTTCGAAAAATAGCGGCCCATCTACCTGCGGTTTTGTTTTCGCGTTTTTCGGTATGGTTGGAGGTTCGGGATTCAGCCCCGTAATCCGGCATAGTTTTGTTCGGACAGCTCCATACAGGCGCCCTCGCAAGCCCCGCAGAGCCAAAAATGATCCGTTTTCCTCCGTCCCCGGGGGATCAGCCGGCGGCACCCGCCATGAAATCGGCCCATCTACTACGTTTGGTTCGATACCCCCGACCACACCCTCGTTTTGAACAAAACTGCAAGCGTTCTACCTGCGGTTTTGTTTCCGCGTTTTTCGGCATGGTCGGGGATAGGCGGTTAAACGTAGTAGATGGGCCGGTTTCGTGGCGAGCCCTCCTCCCCTACGCACAAAAGTGCCGCCACGGAGGAGGGAGATGCCTCCGTGGCGGCTGGGGGTGGGGTGGGGGCTATGTTTCCGGCTCCCCGGCAGCCGCCCGGGACCCTTGGCCCCGGGCGCTGTCAGTGCGCCTAGCGCTTACGGATACCCCAGACCAAGGCTCCGACGCCAGCCATGGCGATAACGAATGCCATGAGGAGCGCGGCTGCCTGCTGGTCACCCGTGGTGGGCAGGAAGCCCTTGACCGTCTTGACGATGTTCGTCACGGTCTTGGGCGTGCCGGGATCGGGCGTCGGCACGGGCGTTTCGGGCTTCTTGTACGTGTTGTTGAACACGATACCCTCGACGCTCTTGTCGTCCTTGGCATAGGCGACGCTCGCCTTGAGGTTGCCCTCGCCGTCATCGACCACGTTGACGGTCGCGGTATAGACGGACTTGTCGTAGGTCATGCCGGCCTCGTTGCCCTTGACCTCGCTGATGGTGTAGACGTACGTTCCGGGCTCGCTGTACTCGAACTTGTCGAAGTTGACCTTGCCGTCGGCATCGTTGGTGACGGTGGACTCGACGTCCTCACCAGCGAGCTTAAAGCTAAACTCGTCCTTCTTGAGCTCGCGTCCCTCGAGCACCTTGATGGCGCCGATGGAGACCTGAGTGGGCATGGCGTGATACTTGTTGGTAAAGCCAGCCGACTCGGTAGTTCCCTCGAGCTTGTGCGTCGCGGTCAGCGTGCCGTCGCCGTTGTCGGAGACGGTGGTCACGACGGTGTAGGTCGCGCCATCATAGGCGACGCCCTTGTACAGGCCGAGCGCGTTGGGGCAAGCCTCGCGCAGCATGTACGTGTGCGTGCCGGGCGCCTCGTAGTGGATCGGGCTCAGCGTGACAGTGCCGTTGGCGTCGTTGGTGCCGCTCGCGACAACCACGCCGTCCTCGAGCAGATCAAACGTGAACTCGCCTGCTGCAAGGTCGCGTCCGGTCAGACGCTTGACCGTCTTGACCTGGTCGGTCACCACAGAATCGGTAGGCGTCACGCTGTAGGTGTTGGTGAACGTGAAGGCTGCGCCGTCGTCGCCTTCGCGCACGACCTTCAGATGTCCGGCACCGTCGTCAGTCACGGTGTAGGAAACCTTGCGCGTGGCGTTGGCGTCGTTGGTCACGCCAGGAGCGCTACCGGACTCGGTCACCGTGTAGGTAAAGGTGTGCGAGCGCGGAGCGGTGGGGGCTGCGGGCTCGGACTCGTCGTTGGACTCGTCGCCGTCGACCGCGTCGCCGCTCTCGTCGGCGTCAACCTCTGCCTCGTCGGAGTTGGCCTCATCGGCCTCGGTCTCGTCGGCTTCGGCCTTGTCCGTCGCATCGCCCGTCTCGCCCAAGGCGCGGTTGAGGTCCTCAAGCGTAAAGTGAATCTTGCCAAAGTCCACGTTGCCGGCCGCGTCGTTGGTTGCAGTCGTGTGCTCGGGCACCGGGGCGCCAGCCTCGTCGGCGGTCACGGTAAAGGTGAACTTACCCGTAATGTCGGACGGAGTCAGGCCCTCGGCAGCCTGGAGCTTCTTGGAGCCGGCGAGCGCGGCATCAACGGCATCGGTGCCGTAGACGTTCTCGAACAAGGGCTCAATGCCGTCGTAGACAGGCGGCTTTGCCGTCAGGGTGCCGTCGCCATTGTCGACGACGATGACCTTAAAGCTGAAGCTCGGCGTTGCGGCCGTGATGCCCTTGGCCGCGAGCTGCGGCGTGAACTCAAAGGCGGTGTAACCGATGGTCCATGCAAGCTTGGCATCCGCATCGGTGCGGATAGCGCGCTTGGCGTTTACCAGGTCGGCGAGCATCTCGGTAGTGTAATGCAGGAAACCGAAGCTTACCTGCCCATTAACGTTGGTAGTGCACGTGCCCTCAATGGCTTCCTTCTCACCTGCGTAGGCAATGCCAAAGTAGAACTCGCCGTCGGCCATCGGGCGACCGGTCAGGGTCTTGGTAGCAACGACCTTAGCAGGGGCGCCACCAGTCGTGTTGGTCGTAGCGTTATAGCTGTTGACGAACGGGACCACAGCGCTCTCGACCGCAGCGGCACCAGTCTTGTACTCGGTCGGCAGCGTGCCCTCGGGGCCGCCAGACACGGTCGTCGTGGCGGTGAGCGTACCGGCGGTGTCGTCGGCGATAGCGATCGTCACGGTGCGGACAGCGTCGTCGTAGGTGTAGCCGGGCTGGCCGTCGTTCTTCTCGGCCACGGTGTACTTGAAGGTCTTACCGGCGTCAGCCTGCGTAAATTTGACCTCATGGCCAGCCAGGATGTCGATCAGGCCGACCGTTCCCTCTGCCGTCGCAGGGGATTTGAATTCGTTGGCGACGGGCAGTAGGCCAAGTGCGTTGGCCGAAGCCTCGTCGGCGGGCGTCACGGTAAAGGTGAACTGGCCCTCGGTCATGGGACGTCCGCGGAGGGTCTTGCTGAGCTTGAGGCCGCCGGCCGCAGTGTAGTTGAGCTCAGTGCGGTACATGTTGGTAAAGTGCCCATTTTCCGTCTTGGTGACACTGGCGGCCAGGACGCCCTTGCCATTGTCGGTCACGGTCACTTCGGCGGTCGCGATGTGCTCGTCATACTTCATGCCGGCCGCATTGCCCGCGTTCTCGCGAATCTCGTACTTGTAGGTTCCGGCAGCCGTGTAGCGGATCGAGCCGAACTTGATAGCGGCGACGCCATCCTTCGCATCCGTCTTGCTCACGGTCACGGTTGCGGGGTTGGGCAGCGGAGCGTCGGTGCCCTCGGCGGGACTGATGGTAAAGCTAAACTCGTCGGAGTCCTTCCAGTCGCGGCCGTTGATAGCCTTGCTCAGACCAAAGTCGAGCTCTGCATCGGTCGGGGTCGCGCTGTAGGTGTTCTCGAAGGTTGCAGCCTCGGCGTCCTTCAGGACATGATCGGCCTTGAGCGTGCCGTCACCGTTGTCGGTGATGGTGGTCACGATGGTGTACTCGGCGTCGCTGTAGGTGACGCCGCCGGCGCTACCCTTGACCTCGCGCAGCGTGTAGGTGTGCTCGCCGGCCTTGTCGTACTTGACGGCGCCCATCGTGATCGTGCCGTCGGCAGCGTTGGTGCCGGTGGCGACGACCTCGCCGTCCTCGACGAGCTCGAAGGAGAACTCGCCTTCCTTGAGGTCGCGCCCGGTCAGGACCTTGGTCGCAGTGATCTTGTCGGTGACACTCGTCTCGACAGGCGTCACGTTATAGGCATTGGTGAACGTAAATGCCGCATCGCCGTCCGGGTTACGGGTTACGCTCAGCTTACCCTTGCCGTCATCGGTCACGGTGAAGGAAACCGTGCGCGAAGGCTTGGCGTCGTTGGTCACGCCAGCAACCTCGCCGGACTCGGTCACGGTGTAGGTAAAGGTGTGCTCGCGCTTTTCGGGCTTATCGCCCAGAGTCTTGTTAAGGGCGTCGAGCGTAAAGGTGATCTTGCCAAAGTCGACCTTGCCGTCGGCGCCGTTGGTCACGCTCGTGCTCGTAGGCAAGGGCGCGCCATCTTCGCCGGTCACGATAAAGGTGAACTTGCCGGTGATGCCGGCCGGGGTCAGGCCGTCAGCGGCCTTCAGGTTCTTGATGCCCGCAAGCGGTGCCTCGGCGGCATTCGTGTTGTAGGCGTTCTTGAACTCGATGCTCTTGACGTCCTTGGCGTCCTTCAGCTCGTGCGTAGCCACCAGCTGGCCCTTGCCGTTGTCGGCAATGGTCGTCACGATGATATATTCCGTTTCGTCGTAGGCAATACCGCCGGCGTCACCCTTGACCTCGCGCAGCGTGTAGGTGTGCTGACCGATCTCAGTGTACTTGATGGGGCTGAACGTCACCTTGCCGTCGGCAGCGTTCTTGACGGTCTCGACAGGCTTGAATTCCTTGTCCACGATCTCGCGCAGCTCAAAGCTGAACTCGCCGGCCGCCAAGTCGCGCCCGGTCAGGGACTTGGTCACGTCAATCTGGCTGGTGACGCTGGACTCAACAGGCTCCGCAGTGTAGACGTTCTTGAACTCGGTCTCGTCGGCTTCGCTCCAAGTCACCTTCACGGCAGCGCCGAGCTCGCCCTTCTTATTGGGCGTCACCGTCACGGTGATCTCCGCGACGTTCTTGCTGTAGGTGATTCCGTCGATGGTGTGACCAGCGTTCTTCTCGCTGACCTTGTAGACATACGTGCCGGGCTCGGCATATTCGATCTTGCCGAAGTTAATGGCGGCCTTGCCCTCGTGTTGATCGTCCATGGTCACGGACACGGTCACGGGCGCAGTCGCGGACTCGGGCATCGGGGCGCCGTCCACGGGCGTCAGCCCGAACTCAAACGTGTCCTCTTTCGTCCAGGCGCGGCCTTCGAGCACCTTGGTCAAGCCAAAGTCGGCCTTGGTATCCACCGTTGCCGGCGTCATATCGTACTTATAGCTGATCCTGCCGTTGTTGCCCAGGTAGGAATTGACATGCGTCGCGCCTGTCTTGGCGGACATATTGTTCCACTTGGGGTTGAGAACGTCGGTCGCTGTTTCGGTCTTGTTGCCGCCCACGCTCTCCTTGGTGGTGTGGAGCTCATCGATAAAGGCCAGGCGTGCGGTCCCGATGCTAAACGACAGGTTGCCGTTATCGTTGCGAACAATAGCGCCGTCGAACTTCGCAGCATCACCGCCCTTGAATGCGATGACATCGGTGGCGGGCTTGGCCTCGTCGTTTTCGCCCTGCTCCTCGAACTCATCCTTGTAGTAATAGGTGGCGTTATCAGCCAGGGAGCCCGTCGCCGGCGTCGTGCAGCCCTCATCCGTGAAAATAGGCGTCTGCTTCTGGAAGTAGTAGTAGCGGTTGGTGTCGGCCGGCTCAAAGGTCGCAACCGTATCACCCAGCTCGCCGCCGTTCCACTTGTTCGCGTAGAAATTCACAGTCTTGGCGCCGTTGGCAACGGCCGTATTATGTTCGATGTAATCCTTGAGCCCCGTGACCTTCTCGGGCGTAAACAGGTTGTCGAGCGCGTCCTTCTTCACGCTCGAAGCGTACTTCACGCGGATAGGCTGAGCGCTATCGACCGAAAGCTTGCCGTCTACGGTCTTAAAGTGGCTCAGCGGAATCAACGATGCGGGGATGCTGACCGTTACAATATCGCCCTTTCGGGGATTTTTATCGTCGGCGCGCTGCACGGTGATGAGCAGGTCTTTTGCCTTGCCGGCGAACTCGTACGTGTCGGTATCGGTTTCTTTGTTGACCATCTTGCTAGGCTTGGTAAACGACTCGCCGTTAATGACGACTTCGGTAAATCCGTCGACCTGCATAAAGTCGCCCAGCTCATCGGTAAACGTGATGTAACCGGACTTGGTCTCGTAGCCCTTCTGAATTTCGGTCGGATAAGGCTTCTCCGACGTAATGGCTTGCGAGATGTCATCGAATACCTTCTTGAGCTCGTCGGCACTGGTCGCCGACTTGTAGAAATCGGAGTTTTTCGCACGCGTGCCGTGAGTGTTCCATGCCGTAGCATTGGGGTAGTTGCTCGACACGGCCTGCATGAATTTGTTCTCTTTACTTGTCTGCGAGTCTTGGACGAGGGCGCTGGGATTCGCACCGTTAAAGATGCCAATGGTATAAACGGTGGCCTTGGCGTCCTTCATGTCCTTGGCAGCCATCACGGCAGCGTTAGCGACTGTAGAATTGAATTCACTTTGACTCGTTGGCGTACCATCAGTAAAGAAGACAATAATCTTCTTGGCGTCTTTGCGACCAGAAGTCCTGTCCTTAGCCAGCTCCAGACCATAATCGGCATGTGTGGCACCGGCGGGTTTAATACCGGCAATTGTATCCTTAAGAGCTTTCACGTTGCTGCCGGAACAATCAATCAGGTCCTTCATAACCTGTGTGTAATTGTAGGAGTACCTTCCGTCGCGATACATATTGTTGCCGATATCGTTGGACTTCTTGCCCGCAAACTTAACAACGGCAACCTTATGCTGCCTATCGACGCCCTCGATGCCCTCGTTTTGCTTGGCGATGGTATCAATAAAGCTATTCGCAGCGTTTTTCAGCGCAACGATGCGCTGGGTGGAATCTCCACTACCCATAGGATCATTCATCGAACCAGAGGCATCCAGCACCATCACAATGTCGAGTGGTGTGGTAACTGTCACGGTTGAATTAGACGTCGAGGACATCGCTGAAAGTGTAGTCAGAAAATCCGACTCTTCGTTTCCCTCGGTTGCCTTGACCGTCTTGTCGGTCCAGATTCGGCCGACGTTTTGGGTCGTGACTTCATTGCCGCTGTGGCCGGCTGCCCATTTTTCCCAGCGTCCGCTGGTGTCGGGGTCGACGACCGTCGGCCTGATCACTGTCGGTCCGTCCATTCCGGTACTGGACCTGGCGTTGGCCTCGGGCAGCATAGCGAATGCTGCAGCTGGCAATACCAGCACCACGGCCAGTATCACCGCCAAGAGACCCCTCGTGTACTTACCCATCGTGTCTCCCTTCTCGCAGGATCAGACCTTGCATCAGCCTAAAGTTACGAAATGAGACACAGTTAGGGCAGGTGACACACGTTCCAGATTCAGTTTTGGGCGTGAGACAAATGTCTCACCAAAGTTGAGACACAGCGTTTTCGCAGGAAAACGGGTGCGACTCAAAAGTCGCGGGCGCGCACAGCGGCAAACGGCGCCATGTGGGGCCTTGCAGGAGCAAAATGATCCGTTTTCCTCCGTCCCCGGGGGATCAGAGGATGCTACTGATACGGTGCCATTTCAAAACCATGCCGGATTACGGGGCTGAAGTCAGGACCCTCATCCATACCCGCAATTTTTGAAAAAACGCAAGCCGTCTACCTGCGGTTTTAGTTTCGCGATTTTTGGCATGGTTGGGGGTTCGCTCTCCAGCCCCGTAAACCGGCATAGTTTTGTTCGAGGCGGCCTGACCGCGCGCTCAAGCGCGGGGCCGGCGGGGCATTTTTGCCCCGCCGGCCCCTACTCCAGCTCTATTCCAGTTCCATTCCAGCCCTACTCCGGCTTGGTCTCCACCGTGGGAGTCTTGTCCGCCGCAACTGGGGTGCGGGCGGTGTCCATAGTCAGGCAATGCTTGGGACAGCTTTCGATGCACTCGCCGCACACCACGCAGGCATACGGGTCGATCGACCAGGTGCCGCCCTTGCGATCGACCGCGAGCGCGCCCGCCGGACAGCGACGTGCGCACATGCCGCAACAGATGCATACATCCATGTCGTTAACGATATGCCCACGCAGCCGCTCCGGCGCCGCGAGCTCCTCCTGCGGATAGCACACCGTGACCGGCTGCTTGACCATAGAACCCAAGACCGTCTTGGCAAATGTCAGCAAACTCATGCCGCGCCTACCTTTCCGTGCAGCTAATGCAGGGGTCGATGGTCAGGATAATCATGGGTACGTTGGCAATGAGCACGCCCTGCAGCGCATGCGTCAGGCCCGCCAGGTTTTGCGACGTCGGTGTGCGCACGCGGAAGCGATCCAGGTTCTTTGTGCCGTTGCCGCGCACATAGTAATACGCCTCGCCGCGCGGTTGCTCAATCACGACCTCGCCGCGCGCACCGTCGGCCGGCGTGAGCTTGGTGCGCCCACCGATACCGTCGTGCGGAATCTTGTCCACAAGCTCCTTGATAATGTCCATGGCCTGCGTGACCTCGGCGCAACGCACCTGGCAGCGGGCATAGCAGTCGCCGTCGGTCGCCACGATGGGTTCAAACGCGGCCAAGTCCGCATAAGCGCCGTCGCCAAACATGCGCACGTCGTAATCCACACCCGAAGCACGGCCGAACGGGCCGACCATCGAAAGCTCCAGTGCGTCCTTCTTGCTGATCACGCCCACGCCATGCAGGCGCTCGCCGCAGCTGTCGTCGTCCAAAAACGTATGCACCAGGGCCTCGTAGTCGGGACGCATGGCATCGAGCGTCTGGACAATACCCGCCAGCTCGGAGTCCTCGATATCGTGCTTAAGGCCGCCGATCTCGTTGATCGACAGGATTACGCGGCCGCCGCAGGTGCTCTCGAAGATCTTAAGAATCTGCTCGCGCAGGGTCCACGAACGATAGAACAGCGCCTCAAAACCAAAGGCATCGGCGAGCAGGCCCAGCCACAGCAGATGCGAGTGGATACGCGAAAGCTCATGCAAAATGGTGCGGATATACTGCACGCGGCCGGGCACCTCGATGTCGAGCATACGCTCGCAAGCTGTGGCATAGCCGCAGCTGTGGCCCACGGCGCAGATGCCGCAGATGCGTTCGGCGATGTAACCAAACTGATGCATATCGCGCTTTTCGGTGAGCTTCTCGAGTCCGCGGTGCACAAAGCCGATCTGCGGAATTGCCTCGATGACGCGGTCGTCCTCGATCACCAGGTCCAGATGAAGCGGCTCGGGCA
>CAVCBD010000058.1:0-13873 GCA_963599935.1 Acutalibacteraceae bacterium
CCCTGTTTAGCCAGTGCACGACCGTCATCAAGGACAGCTCGTATCTTTCGGGCATCAACGTGGCCGAGCTCATGTACACGGCAAACGTCGTGATGGCGCACGCGATCGACCTGTCGCAGGTGCTTATGCTCTACGGCCTGGTGTTTGCGATGTACTTTGCGCTCAACTTTGGTATCTCGCTGCTGGTTCGCGCATATCAACGCCGAATCGTAGCCGTATAGTCCTGCTTCCCCAAGCACGGCACCTTGCCCCTCAATCGTCGCTTGCGTACATTTAGTACGCGGCGCTCCTCTTTCGGGACAATCTGCCGCACTTGGGAAACCAGGACCGGCGTAAATGACAAAATGGGAATCAGGAATCGCCTATTTCTCATTTGTTAGAAAGGAATCGCGATGAGCGATCTGGTGAACAAGAAGAGCCCCGTGGTCATTACCATCGCGCGTGACTTTGGTGCCGAGGGCCACGAGATTGGCCGTATCCTCGCCAACGAGCTGGGGATTCCGCTGTACGACAACGAGCTGCTGGTGCGTGCGTCGCTGCGTGCGGGTGAGTCGCTCGACAAGATGGCCGCCTATGACGAACGTCTGGCCGTGGAGAACATGGCGTTTCTGCCCGACCGCTACGATGCACGTTCGTACTCGGATAAGTTGTTCCAAAAGATGAGCCAGGTGATTTTGGATCTGGGCGAGACCGAGAGCTGCATTATCGAGGGTCGCCTGTCCGACTACCTGCTGCGTAACAACCCCAATCACATTGCCGTATTGGTGACCGCTCCCTTTGAGGACCGCGTCGAGATTGTGCGCAAGAAGCGTGGCCTTAATAAAAAGAAGGGTGCCAAGCTGGTCAAGCAGCAGCAGAAGGCGCGTGAGGCATTCTACAAGCGTTACAGCGCCGGAAAGTGGAAGATGACGAGCGGTAAGGATATCGTCGTCAACCGCGCCAAGCTGGGCCGCGAAGGCTGCAAGGAGGTTATCGCCGCTGCCTACCGCTACAAAGTCGCCCAGCTCGAAGGCTAACCGACCAAAACCGCCACAAAGGGACAGACACCTTTGTGGCGGTTTTTGTTTTAGGCGGAGGGGAAGGCCTTGGTGAGACCAGCGCGCGTTTGCGTGTCGGTCTTTTGGTAGATGGAGCTCAGGTGACGCTGGACCATGCGCATCGAGATGCCGAGCTCCTCGGCAATCTGCTTGAGCGGGCGCTCGTCTTGGGTTACAGCTATGAGCACGTCGACTTCGCGCGGGGTGAGAGCGTGGTTGGCGATGAAGGCCTGGCGTTGCTCCTCGATGGTGGGGGCGGCGAGTGCTTCTTCTGCCAGCTGCTCGCGCTCGCGCTCCTGCTCGGTTTGGGGTAGGCGGAACAGGCCGGCTGCCACGAATGCCGCGCAGGCGGCGACGAGCAGTACGAGCGCGCCGATCATAATGAGGGCAACGTTGCCCGAGGTCACGAGGGCAAGCGAGATGCCCGATGTAGTGAATGCACATACATTGTTTGCGGCGCGCCCCATGCCGGCCCAGAGGGCGGGTGCATGCATGCGCGGTGCCAGCTGTGTAAAGGTGGCGGTAAAGAACGTGACAAAAAAGCCCGAGCTCAGGTAAAAGACGACAAGGCCTAGGTTGGGATCGGCGCCGGCCTCCACGGCCAGGATGGAAATGGTCGAGAGCACGGCGATGCCGAGCATGACAAGTCCCATGTAGCGGCGCTCGGCAAGGTCAAAGATAAGACCGGCGGCAAGGCCGCTTGCCGCCAAAAAGAGGCGCGGCCAAGTCTGCACGGCAATGGTGCCGTGGGCGTTGGAGAGTGTGACCACGTTGTCGAGGGTGGAGAACAGACAGGCAAGAATCATGACGAGCGCGATGCTCCAGCATGCCTGTTTGGCGAGGGCGTGCGAAGGTTCGACAAAGGGATTGATACGGGAGTTCGGGCTCTCAGCGGTCTCTTGAGGAACAGCGCCGAGGGCGGATATGGCGATAGTCGCTGCGCCAAGGACGACGAGCTCTGCGATACCGCCGCAATTGAGCAGGTTGACGGCGAACTGCATCAGGATACCCGCGGCGTATGCCGCTCCCGCACCGGTGGCGAGCTTGGGGTCATCCTGGAATGCCAACGAAAAGGCGTGGTGAGTGGCGGCGCCCAGCAGGCCGAGTCCAAAGAACGCCACGCACCCCAGAATCTCGAGGGCAAGCGGGGCCGTAGGGAACTGAATTTGGGTCAGGCCCACGATGACGATAGGGACGGCGGCGGCGTTGACGACTGCCAGTGAGTGGCCTTTGCGCTGTGCGAGCCCGAGCAGCGGCGCGTATCCGATAAAGCCGAGCACGCTCGCACCTAGAATAAAGCCCTGTGCGATTACAACGCGTTCGGCACCGGCGAGCAGTCCGACATTGATATCGAAGCGAAACTCGGCGGCAAGGAAGGCGAAGGTGAAGAGCGCGAGTGCCAAAAGCGCGTTGATTTTAGGCTTACTCAGATTCAAGGACAGTCCTTTGGGTGGACGGAATAGTCGTGTTCTCGATTGTAGCGTCCCTGGGACGCGTGTGACGACAACGAAATCATATTGAATTAAACCGCAGGTAGAGACCTAGGTTCGCATCTGCGAACCTAGGCATACGGAGTCATTTGGCACATCTTGGTGGTACAGGACCACCACGAAGGGGACAGGCACCTTTGTGGTGGTATGGTCCATCGACCGAGGGAGGCACCTATGAACGGAAGTCATTTTGCCAAGCAAACGCAGCGCGAGCGCACTTGCTCGCTGGTTCACGGTTCGTGGAAACGGGCGGGTGCCAGGCTGGCGTGCGTCGGAGCGTGTGCGCTCATGGTCGGTCAGCTGCTGCTGCCAAGCGTTGCCTTGGCAGCAGATTGGATCAACGTGGGTGGCGCGCAGTACAACGGTGGTGTTGCCGCCGGCGACGAGGCGGGCACGTGGTCCTGGAACGGCGCCGACGACATGCAGCTCAACGGCTATAACGGCGGCGGCATCAGCGCCGAGGGTAATCTCAATATCGGCGTGACCAACACCAACACCGTTACGGCCGATGCTGGCCAGAGCGCCATCGAGGTCTCGGGCGGCAACCTTGCCATAACGGGCGGCGGCACGCTCAACGCGACGGGCTAGACCGATGTCATCACGGCCGCGGGTAACGGTATTACCGGTGGCGACGTCACCGTCGACGGGGCCACGGTCAACGTGACGGCGACGGGTACGGATGCAAATGGCGAGGAGTGCGAGAACGCCGAGGCCATAACTGCGTTTGGCGGAGACGTGACCATTAAAAACGGTGCGACTGTCGATGTGAAGGCAGGGCGCGCGGCGGGGTCCGGTGACGGGTATTACGGTTACGTGACGGGCATCTATGCCACTAACGGTGCACCTGGGGAAGACGGCGAGTTTGCATGGGAACATGACGGGCAGAGCAACAAAGGCGGCCGCGTATCGATCGGCTCCGGCTCAACGGTGACGGTCAAGGCCGAATCCACTCTGGAGTCTCAGGGAATTGTGTCCCGTGTCAACAACGGCGCAGCGCGTGTCGAAATTGCAGGTGATTCGCTCGTGACCGCAATTGCCGATGCTTCGAATGGTATGTGGGGTGCCGTGGGTATCGAGGCGGCCGGAATGGGCAACGATGCCACTGCCGATATCATCATCGATGGAAAGAACACGTTTGTGACTGCGATTGCCAGCGCCTCGAAAGATCGGTATTCCAAGGACACGTATGGTCTGCATACCAGCTCGGGGAGTGCGGTCGAGGGCGGAAGCATCCAAATTAAAAACGGCTCCGTTGTTGCCGAGGGCAACGATGGGGCAATCGTCGCTGACAACTACACGACCGCCAACGGTCCTGCCGGCATGATTGTTATCGGCGAGGGCGGGAAGGTCGTGCTTCCTGTCAATGGCGTGGTGCGCGACTACCAAAAACTGGGTGCCCGCCCCATGGCGCTGGGCAACCGATTTGAATATGCTGATTTTTGGGGACAGACGATTGGCGAGCCCGGCGAAGGCGTCCTGAGGGCCGATCGCGATGCGGACAAGATCGCCAAGGTCGCGCATATCGCATTCGACGGAGGTGCTATGCCTACTCCCGATCCGGCACCGACTCCTAAGCCGCAGCCGGGTGGCGAAGGCTCGACGGGCACGACGGGGGCGCCGAGCCGAGCTTCGGCACAGACCGGTTCGGCCGTGAATGTAAAGCTCGCTGCCGCCAAGGCATCCGTCACGGCTTCGAAGACGACGACTTCCGCTCTTGCGGCCACGGGCGATAGCGCCGCGTTGACCGTTGCCGCCATGGGCATTGCCGGCGCGACAGTTGCAGCCGCCGGCATCGCTGCCGCGCGCCGTCGCGAGGAATAGCAATTTCGTCTAGGGCAAGCGGGGCATAAAGCCTCGGTGCGTTTGATTGAGCCGCCACGCAGGGATTTGCGTCCCCGCGTGGCGGCTTTTGCATTTGCGCAGGTAAAGGTGCAGGTTCGCATGTACGAACCTAGGCGCGGCGCCCGGTTTGCCGCATCGTGGTGCCATGGAAACAACCCTCGATGAAGGAGGACGACATGCAAGGACAACATTTTGCTGAGCAGACTCAGCGCAAACGCGCCTGCTCGCTCGTTCACGGAACTTGGCGTTGCGTGGGTGTGAAGATCGCCAGTGTCGGCGCGTGTGCGCTCATGGTGGGACAGCTGCTACTGCCGAGCGTGGCACTCGCGACCGAATGCGCCGATTCTGCTGCTGCGACAGGTGAGGTCGCTGCGGCGCCGGCGGCTACGGTGGATGCGCATGCGGCGACAACACCGACAACCGAGGCTGCTCCGGCAACTCAGAACGAGGCCGATACTCAGCAGGTATCTTTGGCTGACACCGTCGAAGGGGCTGGCGATGCAATGCCCGCCGAGCAAAACGCTTCCAGCAACAACGCCGCCATGCCGGCAGACAACGCCATTATGCCCTGCGGTGTGACCGACGTGACGGGTGGGGGTGGCGTTAAGGTCAACACGACCGTGGTCAATCACTACACGGACTGCGTGCTTCCGAGCAATGTCACACTCGAAAAGGGCCAGTCGTATACCTATAATTTTCCCGATGTCGAGGGCGGTATGCCGGATAAGCCGCTCCGCGAACTTGTCGAAACCAAGTACTACCGGGCCGATGCTGCTTCGGGCACCCTGGCTGAAGTCCAGGACGCATCTATGTCCGATGTGACGGCTCGCTTTGAGCCTGTTGACGATCACATGAGGCTGACGCTGACCTTTACGGGTGGCGCGGCGGGCGGCTCGTATCGACTCACGCGCACTGAGACTCTTTATATTGGCGCGGCACTGACGTATACCGGAACCGACTATGAGGGCGACAATATCATCGTGGGCGACCCTGATGACATCTTCAACGCCTACAGGCCGAGCGGTTCGGTCGTCATCAACGAAACCAGGGATGACTACTATATTCGCTACAACATCGACAGCGCCATAACGCTCGTAGCGTCAGAAAGCCAAGCCCTTGAGAACCTGAACGTCAACGACGTGAAGACCGACTACGCGCCCGGCGAGGCGCCGCGCGCGACCGCGACGATCCCCGCCGCCGATGCCGACAAGTACGAGATCGCGTATGAGTGCTGGGAGGAGATGGATGGCAGCGACCCTGCGGAGCTCACGCCCGTTGCCTTCTGGTATTCCGACCCTGCCAAGTATCCGACGGGCGCGAGGAGGATCGAACACTTCGAAGAGGGCAAGTTCTACATGTACTCCGTTGAGCTGAGGCTCAAGGGCGACAATACCGTGGCCGATGACTGCATGATGTACGTCAACGGTCATTGGGCGCACCACATCAAGACCGTCAACGGCGTCTTCGCGCCAAACGCCGACAATATGCTGTGCGAGCAGCCGATCGACGAATGGCGGGCCATCGACGTTATCGAGATCAACGGCGCCACGACCACCTTCAAGGCGGGCGATAGGCCGGTCTTTACGGCGAATGTTCCGATGGGTTCCAACTCCCTTCCTCAGTGTGAGTTCTGGACGGGCAGCGACGGCAGCGAAGTGAACTCTCAGGAGTTCTGGGATCAGAACATTACGAACCACATCGACGCCTTTAAGCCTGGCGTGACCTATCGCTACGGCATCTACCTCAAGTCCGCGCGCGGCTTCTACTTCACGTCCGACACCAAGTTGGTGATCAACGGCCAGGAGTGCGGCTACCAGGTCGCGGATAGCGTATCCGATGAGGACAGCGGCTGGATCTACACCCTGTGGCTCAACACCGATCTGACGTTTACGCCCGAGGCCACGCCGGCCCCCGATCCGCAGCCTACGCCGGATCCCAAGCCGACACCCCAGCCTGAGGTGAAGCCCGCGGCCAAGCCGGCCACGACAACCGCCACGACCAAGACGGTTGAGAAAACCGCGCCGGCCAAGAAGGGCGATGCTGTCCTGGCTACCACGGGGGATACCACCGCGATGACGGTCGCCGCCTTAGGCATCGCCGGCGCAACCGTAGCCGCCGCCGGCCTCGCCGCAACCAAGCGTCGCAAGCGCTAGGTTTTGATGACGGCGCCCATCCTCGGCTTTTGCAAGATCTCAATCTGTAACACGTAGCGAGGAATTTGACCTCCAACTGTTACAGATTGAGACAAACCGGCCGGCTAAGTCCAAAACCACCACAAAGATGCCTGTCCCCTTTGTGGTGGTTTGCGCAGGTAGAACGGTAGGTTCGTATATATGAACCTACCGTTCGCTTTGTATGTGGGCAACGATTACGCTGGATGACTTTTGGTTTGCAGGAAAGGAACGACCATGAGGTGGACTACTGTTCGAGCGCTTTGTCGCCGCCTGACCGTTGCCGCGGTGACCCTCACCATGGTGACGGGTTCGCTGCCCGCGGGCGCGTTTGCCGAGACTCTCACCACCGACGGCACTTTTGTGCAGACGGATAACGGCCAAGCGGACGACGCCGCTTCCGCCGATTCGGCTGACGCCCAAACGTCAGATTCTGCTTCCGCCGACCCCGCGCCCGATGCCGGCGCTGCCGATCCCACAGCGCTCGAGGCCGGTGACACCCCTACGCCCCCGGCCTCCGAGATTGCATCGGCGGCGGGCCTGACGGGCGCCGGACAGACCGAGAGCACGCCTGCGGGTACGCTCGCCACCGATCTTGTCGAGGGCAAGGAACTCGCCGAGCAGCAGAAGCAAGAGGAGGCTTCCGGTTCCGAGGCGACCTGGAACGAGGAACTTGAACTCTGGGCAACCTCGAAGGGCGCCACGGGCGTAAAGGACGAATACGACGATGGCTACGTGGCCGGCGAGCAGACCCCCGCGCAGTACTACTTCTCGATTGATAGCCTCACCAACGAAATTTCTATCGAGTATGGCGACGCGGGCATTACCACGTTGGAGGTGCCCTCGACCATCGACGGCAAAAATGTCGTGAGCCTTAAGGGCATGGGAAACACTGCACTCACATCAATTACGTTTGCCCCCGATTCGCATATCCGCTCTGTGGGCGGTTTGGGCGGCAGCAGCATCAAGGAAATCGCACTGCCCGATTCGGTTGAGGAATTGGGCTGGAATGCGTTTACCGGAAGCAAGACACTTCACACGGTGATCTGGCCCAACAACGCGGCCTTTACCACGATTCCCGAGCAGGCCTTTGAGGGCTGCGAACAACTTGACGACAATGTGGTGGCAACGCTGCCGCCTTCGGTTAAGACTATCGACTATCGTGCCTTCGCCAATTGCGGCGTACCGCAGTTCTATGTCTCGGACACAACGATACTCACCTTTACGCAGATCAACGTGCCGGGCACGGTGGAGCGGATTGAGCACTATGCCTTTGATGGGTGCTCGCATGTGTCGTCGGTGACGATCGGCGACGGTGTCAAATCTATCGGGGCGCTCGCGTTCGCCTCTCTTGATCCTGCGATTGCCGGCAAAGAGATTGTGCTACCCAAAAGCGTGGAAATGATAGAGTGGGGAGCTTTTGAGAACACGAGATACGGAAACGAGACGAACCATAATGCCGTTGCCCTGCGCGTGATGAACCCCGATCTTCAGTTTGGTGAGGCGGGCTATCCGGGCGACTATAATGAGCGCGTGACAATCGATGGCGTAACGTATGCGATTCCCTTTAGTGAAGGCCAGACCATCTATGCCTATGCGACCGATTCGGCTGGCAACCCCTCGATGGTCAAAAAGCTTGCCGATGCCGTGGCCGATCGCAAGGACTCCGTCGATTCCTCGAAGCCTGCCTACACGTTTGAGTGGATGGGCGAGGCCGCCCAGATCACGGGCAAACTTCCCCAGGGCGCGGCGGCCGTGCTCGTGCAGGCGGGGCAGTCCACGCCGTTGCCGGTTGGCGATGACGGCAGCTTTTCAGCGGACGCTCTCTCCAAGACAGCAGCCACCCTGCGCATTTCGCTCAGCGGTTACTATGACATGGTGCTGGCGCGCCCGGGCGACCAGATGACGGGCACATGGAATATCGGAGAGATTAAGGCGGAGGACTTTACCAAGATTCCGGCCTCGCGCGCGATTGAGCTCAACGTGGGCTATCTTGAACCGATTGTGGGCCAGGATAAGACCGAACGCATTGAGCTCGATAGTCTCGATAACATCGATCTGACGGTGAAGGGCGGCGGCAAGACGCTCAAACCTGCCAAGGGCGACAAGGAAAACGACTACCGTATCCAGGGTACAGCGCTCGTGGTGTCGCAGGCCATTGCCGACGCGGACCAGGATCTGGAGATAACGCTCGTGCCCAAAGACGGCCTCAAGTTGGGTGGGGCGACGGCGACGGTAAAGCCCTCGGCTGGCAAAGTCGATATCGACTTGAAGCCTTGGGGTACGGCGACGGTCACGACCAAGGGCGACTACCAGGGAGCCAACCGCGTGCTGGTGTTCCGTACGTCCGACGGCAAGCTAGTTGCCGACGGTGTCACCTATCTGATGGGTTACGAAGACGATGGCACCACGCCTATCATGAAGGCCGAGACGCCGCGCCTTAAGGCCGGTTCGTACACCATCGTCGCCTTTAACAAGACGAGCTACGACATCCAAGCGACGAGCTATTCCACGTTTAGCCGCCTAGGGCTGACCGCGGGTAAGCATATCGCGCAAAAGCAGGTGAAGATTGAGGACGGCAAACAGCTCGACGTGACGCTCGACGTCCCCACGTTTGACGTGGAGACGTATCGTGTCGAGCGCGGGCTGACGGCGGGCTCGGTTATCGCCGATTCGTCCGCGGTCGTTGGCGTGGAGACCGAGCTGCGCATTCACTATGAGCTCAAGGACAGCCAGGCTGCCAAGATTGAGATTCCGCTGGCCAAGGATGCCGTCGAGGATGTGTCCGCAGGCGCTCGCGAAGCCGGCGCCAGCTCCGAGGCCATGTGGGCTGACACAACTTGGGAGGGCGACAACCTCGTTCTCAATATGAAGAAGGGCATGGGCGCCGATGTGTTTGTGCGCTTTAAGCCTAAGGCCGCGGGCATCTATGCCATCTCGCCGCTTATTACGCTGGGCGAGGTGACGTTGCCGCTGGGAAGCACCACACTCGAGGTTAGCGGATCGCGCATCGAGGTCGACAACACCGACGTTCACAGCCTGCTGGGCAATGTGGCCTACGTTTATGCGGCGCCCGGCAAAAGCGTGCAGCTTACCGTGGGCGCGGGCGCCTCGGCCGCAAAGTACACCGGCAAGACCAATAAACTCGGCCGTGCCAAGATTGAATACGACCTGCCGCAGGATACGCTTGCCGCCGAGCGCGTGACGCTCGAGGCGCGCGTGGGCTCGACCGACGTCGCCGCCGCTGCCGCAGAGGTGACGGCTCGCAATTATGTGCGCTATGTTCCGGGCGCTTCGGTCTGGAACTTTGATGTGACGTATCGTGGCGGTACGCAAAGCCTGGTCAAGGACGGCAAGGACACCGGCAAGAGTCTGTGGACCTTCCATCATCTGCCGCAAAAGAAGAACGCCTACTGGACGTTCGATATCACGCTCGAGGTGGGAAACGAAGAGGCTGCCGACACGCTCGACCTGTACGTGGACTGCGTGGATGGCAAGACGGTGACGATTCCTCTGACTCAAAAGTCGCGCGAGGGCACCCATGTGCGCTATGTAGCGGAGTATGTGGACGAGGGTTACCTTAAGCTGCTCGACGAGTTTAACAAGGCGAATGACTCGACCTATGTGAACTGCGGCAACTTTGAGCAGATCTTTATGCCGCAGACCTACCGCATCTCCAATGCTCAGCTTATGACCATGCTGAGTTTTGACGCCAACGCTTCGGCCAAAAAGCATTCCGCCGCGGCCGAGGAGCGCCAGCAGGAGTTCTCGAATGCTGTGCAACAGTGGCACGAGTATATGATGGATAACTCGTTTAATGATGTCGACGAGGTCTTTAACGACGCGATTGACCAGATGGTCGCTGATGCGTTTGCCGAGGAGGACGAGAACGGTAAAGAGGACGAAGCCCAAGGTGGAGCTGCCCGTAAGGCTCGTCGCGCCTCTGCCGCCAGCGACGGCGAGGGTGATGGTGCTGGCAACGACGAGGCCGCGCAGTTTGCGGCTGAGCTCAAGGCCGCGGTCGGCGGGTCGGCGGCGCTGCTGACCCAGCAGGGCGACAGCTATGGCGTCAATGTGGACAAGATGATCTTTGAGGATGCTTACGGCACCAGCGAGGATTGGTATCAGGAACTCGCGGCAGCCCAGGGCGCGAACGCTGCGGATGCGGCCGCCATCAAGGAGCTCGTCGACCATGCATCGCGAGCGGAGTTTATTGCCCAGCAGGCCGAGGATCTGGTGGGCCAGTCGATGGGTATCGGCCAGCTCAACCAATACGGAAGCTGGAATGACGCAACCGCTGCAGCGCTCAACAAGTGTGCGGGCATTAAGGCCAGCGAGTACAACGGTCAGTCGACGAGCGGGTTTAACGATTTGGGCCAGGCGCTCGGCAGCTCGCTGAGCTACAAGGCGGCTGACGACGATACCGTCAAGGGCTTTAAGGTCGCCGCGCCCGATGGCGAGCAGACGGCCTATATCGAGTCGGAATTTATCGAGAACTCCAATAACAACAAGAACCAGGCGCTTCTGTTTAACTCGATTGCCATGCAGTGCGACATTCTGGACAACCTGTACGACAACTGGAATGTGGTCCATAGCCTCAACAACTCCAAGGTGCGCGGATGGCTCATGGCTTGGAGGCTCAACGGCGACGTGAGCGCCCATATGAAGCTCATCCGCACGATCCGTTCGCTCAAGAGCTATAAGATCGAGTGCGAGATGTTCGGACAGGTCTTTAAGACCAATGCGTGGAAGGCGGCCGGCCAGGCGTTTCCCGCGGCGACCCAGGGCATCGGCATCTTTACCGGCATTTACGGCGTGAACGATGCCAGCAAGAACTGGGAGAACGTGAACGTTCGTATGCAGAAGGTGAAGGGCGAGCGCGAGGGCTATGAGCTTCAGCATACACGCTTGCTTGCCAAGCCCGAGAAGACCGAGGACGACTGGAAGTGCATTTACGCGCTGCGTGACGCCATGGAGAAGGCGCGTGCGTTTGAGGATCTGCTGTATCGCCAGCTCTGCCACGATAGCACCGATGTGGCGGTGGGCTCCATCATGACGATCGCCGGCGTGCTGACGGCCGGTTCGGCGGGTACCGTGGTGGGCGCTGCCTATGATGCGGCTTCGACCAGCGTAGGTTCGGAGCGCGCGATTAAGCTGACCAATGCCGAATGCGCCTACGATGTTGCCTGCGAGCAGGTGGAGCGCGCGTGCCAGAATCGTATTACGGTCAACTGGGGCGAGCTGACCGATGCCGAGATCTACAAGGCCAACAAGGACGGCTTGATCTCGGACGAGAAGATGCAGTCGATCTTCGAGGCGCGTTATCGCAATGTGGCTGCCAAGGCAGCACCCGATCCTGCGGGCGTGGTGTACGAGGGCCTGCTGTCCAATACGGTTGAAGGCGCGACGGTTGAGCTGTGGAGCGCCGACGATGCGGCCGGTACCAATGCAGTGCGTTGGGATGCCGAGGAGTATGAGCAGGACAATCCGCTGGCGACCGGTGCCGACGGCGCATACAACTGGAACACGCCGACCGGCTGGTATCAGGTGCGCGTGACCAAGGACGGTTACGAGGAGGCGCGTTCGGCGTGGCTGAGCGTTCCGCCGATTCAGACCGAGGTGAACATTGGGCTGGTGTCGACCGCGGCACCCGAGGTTGTTGCGGCGCACGCTTATACCGATTGCGTTGAGATCGAGTTTTCGCAGTATATGGACGCGAGCGATGACGCTGTGGCGGCGCTGAATGCGCAGGGTCTTGGTGCCGTGACATATAAGTGGCTCGACAAACAGGACGATCCCAATGGCAAGCCGCTGTCGCGCGTGCTGCGTATTCGCTATGCCGATGCGCGTGAGGCGGGCTCGACGGTGGCGTTTGAGCTCGACGGTGCTCGCAACTACGCCGGCACGGCCATGGCGCGCTGGGCAAGTGGCGAGCTTGTCGTGGGCGTTCGTGCCGACAAGCTCAAGCTCAACGTGGAGCAGGCCGTGACCATGCTTGAGGGCAGTGACTTTGAGCTGGTGGCGCACGTGACCGATAAGGCGGGCAAGCCGTTTGCGGGTGCCAAGGTTAATGTTGGGCTGGAGTCCTCGGCTATCTGCTCTGTCGATGCCACCCAGGCCGTGACGGGCGAGGACGGAGCGGCGACGTTTGTGCTGCATGGTGCTCTGCCCGGTTTGACGACGTTGGCGGCGGCGGTGGACGGCACGGCGCTGTCCAAGCAGGTTGACGTTCGCGTGTCTGCCGAGGCGGTGCGACCGGCGCGACCGGTGGCGACGATTGGTGCGACGACGTTTGGTGCATGGTCGCCCAAGGAGAACTACATCACGGTGCCCAAGGGTACCAAGCTGGAGCTTTCGGCCGAGGACGGTTCGACTATTTGGTACACCACCAACGACACCTGCCCCTGCCGTGACGAAGGCCGCGTAAAGTACACCGAGCCTATTGCGCTCGATAGCAACATGTATGTGCGCATTGCGGCACAGCGCCCTGGCATGTCGTACAGCGAGTATTCCGAGCGTCTGAACATTACGATTACGGTGACCGATGAGGCGGTGCCTGAGCCGACGCCCGAGCCGGACCCGACGCCTGGCGACGGCGAGCAGGGCGGCGGTGCGGATGGCTCTGGCTGCACCGGGGTCCCTGCGGGCAGTTCGACTTCGACGACCACGGTGACGACGGACAAGTCCAAGGGTAAGGGCGAGAATGGCAAGAAGTCCGGCGGTGCGGAGCTTGCCAGCACGGGTGACTCCGCCGCGATGACGGTCGCCGCCCTGGGCATCGCCGGTGCAACCGTTGCCGCGGCCGGCCTCGCCGCGACCAAGCGCTGCAAGCGCTAGGTTTTGGTGACAGCGCCCATTCTCGGCTTCGTCAAAATCTAAATCTGTAACACCAGGCCAGTAAAAATGGCTCTAGGTGTTACAGATTTAGATGAACGGTCCGGCCGTCAGCCTAATGTCTCGATTTGTAACACCAAGCGGGATATTTGGCCTCTAACTGTTACAAATCGAGATACAGCGGAGGCGGCTGGCGCAATATCTCGATCTGTAACAACTACAAGGCTCAACAGGCTCTAACTGTTACAGATCGAGACAAACCGACCAGGCCCCAAACCACCACAAAGGTGCCTGTCCCCTTTGCGGTGGTCGGTCGACCGGCATAGAAAAAGTCCCCGCCGGGCGTGTGCTCGACGGGGACTTTGCCGTTTGATGGCTAGCGCTGCAGGTGATTACTCGCCCAGCAGGCTCTTGGTGATGGAAGCGGCGGCCTTCTTGCCGGCGCCCATCGCCAGAATGACCGTAGCGGCACCGGTGACGATGTCGCCGCCGGCCCAGA
>CAVCBD010000059.1:0-13412 GCA_963599935.1 Acutalibacteraceae bacterium
ACCGCACCCGGTGGGTACACTGGATGCGGTCCGATTGTTTTATTTGGAGGGCGAGGCGCGCATGGCGCAATCTCAGAACAGCACGGTCGATCTGGCAACGCCGGCAACCTGCCTGATGGGGCTTACCAGTCACGGTAACGTAATGGTGGGCAATAAGGCGTTTGAGTACTATAACGAGCGCAATCCCGAGGATTTTATTCAGATCCCGTGGGATGAGGTCGACTATATTGCCGCTGAGGTTTTGCGCGGCACCAAGAAGATTACGCGTTTTGCCATCTTCACCAAGGACAACGGTCACTTTACGTTTTCGACGCGCGACGACAAAGAGACGCTTCGCGCGGTCCGCAAGTACGTAGACGAGGATAAACTCGTGCGTTCGCCCGACTTCATCGACGTGACGGCGAAGGGCGCCAAGAGTATCCCCTCCGTCATCAAAAACCTCTTCCACAAAGCCGACTAACCCCACATAAGTTGCGGTGAAATAGTTTCTAAATTTGGCCTCCTGGGCTTCAAACAGGAACTATTCCACCGCAACTTCGTTTGGGCCCGTCGCGTGGAAGCTGCGTCTTGGGTTTTCCCGTTAGACTGGGATGCAGTTTCCCGTAGGTGCCCGATTGGGAAAATGCATCCCAGTTTGAGCGCCGATTTCGGGATGCATTTTCCGGAACGGGCCTGTTTGGGAAACCGCATCCCGTTTTGAGCGCAAATTCTGGGACGTAGTTTCCCAGAGAGGCCTCATTGGGAAACGACGTCCCAGAATTCGCCCGAATAGTGGGACGCGCTTTCCGGAAGGCCGAGCCGCTGCGAGCCACTGCAACTTCGAAGACTGCTTATGCGCCACATGACGATGCAGTAAATCTGCTACACTAATACAACATGCCTCCGTAGCTCAGGGGATAGAGCACCGCTCTCCTAAAGCGGGTGTCGACGGTTCGAATCCGCCCGGGGGCACCAGGAAAATCGCAGGTCAGGAGTTATTTTTGCTTCTGACCTGTTCTGGTTTTGGGACTAAGAACCGCTTTCGTTTGTAAATCTGGTAAGTAAATAATATGACTTCCCGAGTTTTCCACTGAAAACAGGAAATCACCATTTTGGGGATAAAAGTTTTCAACAGCTGTTGGTCGGTTCCATTTTGGTGATGTGCTTCCCTCTTTTGGGTAAATAATTTCACCATTTTGATGATTCGGTAGCTTTGAATTATTTGATAAAAAGCCTGCTCAGAAGCTTGTGTAATACCCAGTTTGGTGAAACCAATTAATAGAGAAATAGATTAAAAAGAAATAGGGACGGCGATGCCGTCCCCTTCGCTCGCGGAGCTCGCTGCGCGGCCACGTACCGTGTCCTTGCCGCCGGCTACGCCGCCGATTTATTCGCTCACTTCGTTCGCTGATTGATGGACTAATCCGATTTATCGGATACACCAGTCATAAGTGCAGCAATTGATATGTTGAATCCATTGGCAATTTTAGAGAGGTTAGAAAGACTGACATTTCTTCGCCCGACCTCTATCGAGGCGTAGTAAGACCTGTCCATGTCAATGCGGTTCGCAAATTGCTCTTGTGAGAAACCAGACTCTGATCTGAGTTCTTTGCAGCGTAGACCAAAGGATTGTTGTAGCGGCGAGATATCCATGACAAAAAGAGTCATGGATTGTTGTATTTATGCCAACGGACTATATACAACAATCCCAGTTAAGGCGCATAATTATCTCTATTGGAAAGCACTCTGATGCCCAGTCGGATAGGGCACGGAAAAGGAATGGAACAGCACAATGACTCAGGGAAAGCATTTCGCTGCCGGTAGCGATCACTTCGCCGCACTGCCCCGCAAAAAGATTCACGCCCCGAAGGGGATCGCACGTCTGACCGTCACCGCGGCGACCATGGCCGCCATGACCGGATCGAGCCTTATCTCACCGTTCGCGGCATACGCCCAGACCGGTGACGGCGGCACGCAGCACCCCGCCGTGATGTCGCCGATCGCCGCCCATGCCGGCGCGGCATCCGGCACCGGCGCGAAGTCCGCCGCACAGACCATCGCGGACCTGCAGAAGGCGGTCGACGAGGCGAAGGCGAAGGAGGACGCCGCCAAGGCATCCTACGACGAGGCCGCCGGTCCCTACAACGAGGCGGTTTCCGTCCGCGACCAGGCCAAGGCATCCTATGATTCTGCGGTCAGCGCCGGCACGGCAGCCGACCGTGCGGCGATGGACGAGTACGCCCGTCAGGTCGCTGAGGGCAAGGACGCCGCCGATGCCGCCGGCAAGGACCTCGAGCAGGCGAAGGCGGGTCTCGCAGACGCCAAGGCGGATGCATCCAAGAAGGGTGAAGCATACCAGTTCGCCCTCAAGGCGGCCCAGGACGCTCAGGATGCCCTCGATAAAGCCAAGGCCGATGCCGTAAGCGCCACCCCGGAGGCAATCAGTGCCGCCGAGCAGGCGGTACGCGACGCCCAGGATGCCGTGAGCAAGGCACAGGCCGAGCTCGCCCGCGCCAACGCGACGCTTGCCGATGCCCAGTCCAAGCTGGTCGCGGCCCAGTCTGCAAAGGATTCCGCAGATACCGTCCTCGCCGCAGCCCAGCAGAACAAGGACACGGCGGATGCGAAGGCCGCAGCCGCCAGTGCCGCCTACGAGCGAGCGAAAGCCGACCTCGCCGCAGCGGAGGCAGTCGCCAGCGGTCCTGAGTACGAAGCCGCGAAGCAGAAGGTCGCGAACGCAGAGGCAACCCTCGTCGCCGCACGAGCGGTGCAGTCCCAGTGCGAGTCCGAGCTCAAGCAGGCGCAGTCTGCCGCGGCAACGGCACAGACCGAGCTGAACGATGCCCAGACATCCCTCTCCGCGAAGCAACAGGCCGCGCTCGATGCCGCGTCCGGCGTGAACGACGCCCAATCCAAACTTGATGCCGCCAACGCCGACCTCGATGCGGCCAAGCAGGCGAACGCCGGCGCCATCGCCAAGCTGGATGCAGCGAAGCAGGCCGTCAAGGACGCCGAGTCCGCCAAGGCAGTCGCAGACGAAGAGCTTGCGAGCGCCAAGACCGCAAAGGATACCGCTGACGCGGCCGTGACCGCCGCCCAGCAGAAGGTCAATGAGGCCCAGGCGAAACTCGATTCAGCCGACGCACAGCTCAAGCAGGGAGCCATCGGCTTCTTCAAGGCCATGGGTGCCGATGACGCAGCCAACATCATCCTGAACGCCAAATATGCCGGCAAGACCGAAGTCGGCAACTCCAAGGACGCCACGTCCCTCGACAACATGCTCAATGCGATCAGGTGGATGAAGTCCGTCAACGACTACCGCAAGTCCGTCGGTCTCTCCGAGCTCCAGGTCACCTACAAGCTCATCGCTGGGGCGATCGCAGATGCCAACTACAGTGACACTGTGCTCGATCATGCCCGTCAATATGATTTTGCCGAAAACCTGGCATGGAATTACGGAATCGATCCGAGTGGGCAGTGGATCGAGCAGGAGAAGGGCTTTTTCGACAAGGCAACGGAGGCCCTTTATGGAGTCACCGGTCTTGTCGGCAAGGACGCCTATGATTTCTATGCAAAGAACGGCGTCGCAATCAACCATTGGATTGCAGACAACTGCCGCTGGGAGAACAGCAGCAGCGGTACCGTCGGTCATTATATGAACATCATCAATCCCGAACTCGCCGTCATGGGAATGGGAACCTGTACCAAGGGCACCATGTCCGGGCTTCAGACGCAGTGCTACACCGCCGAGGTCTCCGGTTGGTCCGGTTCAGGCTGGAACATGAACCCCATCTCCGTCGACGAGTACGAGCAGAAGCTGACCTCCTACATCAACGGCCTGAAGAACGCCAAGAGCGCACTCGACGCAGCCAAGGCCGATCTCGCCGCCAAGCAGCAGGCAGCCGCCGGCGCCGCAGCAACCGTCCAGCAGAAGCAGGTCGCAGCGGATTCCGCACAGACAGGTGTCGATGCCGCAAAGCAGGGCGTCACGGATGCGCAGCGTGCCGTCGATGCCGCAAAAGCTGATGTCGCCGCCAAGCAGCAGGGCGTCACGGATGCCCAGGCCGAGCTGAATGCGGCGAAATCGAACCTCGATGCCACCAACGCGGCAGTCGATACGGCAAAATCGACCGTCCAGCAGCAGCAGGTCGCCTTTAATGCCGCCAACGCAGCCGTAACGGCCGCACAGTCCAAGCTGGACTCCGCCAAGGCGGACACCGCATCCAAGCAGCAGGGCGTGGACGATGCGAACGCCGACCTCGCGAAGTTCTTCCAGGACGTCGCTGACGCCAAGAAGGCACTCGATACCGCAAAGAGCGTCCACGACGCGGCGGCAGCCGATCAGGCCGAGAAGGCGACCGTCCTCGCCGTCGCTAAGCAAAAGGCGGACGGCACCGCAAGCGCCCTCGCGGATGCCCAGCGTGCGACCGATGTGGCAAAGGCCGAGGTCACCGGCGCCGACACCAAGCTCACCGGCTCCCAGACCGATCTCGAGGGCGCACAGTCGAACCTCGACATCCTCACCGGTCTTGCCGCGAAGCTCGCAGAGGCGCAGCAGCGCGAGCAGGATGCAGTAAAGGCCGTCAATGACACCAAGGCCGCGCTCGACTCCGCAAAGGCTGACGCCATCGCCGCCGAGTCCCTGGCCTCCGCCACCGAGCAGGTAAAGGCGCAGGCAGACGCCAAGCTGGCGAAGCTGAACTCCATCGATGCCGACGCGGCGCTCGCCTCCGGCCATGACGCGAACGCGGATGACGCCCTCAACGCGCTTTTCGCCGCAGCAGTCGAGGCACGTGCCAAGGTCGCGCCCGCCAAGGCCATCCTGGACGAGAAGCAGGCCGCGGTGGACGGGCTCCAGCCCGGCTATGATGCGGCACTCGCCGCCTACGAGCAGGCGAAGTCCGACCGCATCGCAGCAGAGCAGGAGCTTTCCGACGAGCTCGCCCGACAGGAGGCGGAGGAGGCCGCAAAGAAGCAGGCGGCATACACCCCGAAGCACCTTGCCGGCACGGAGGCCGCCCAGCCCGGCAGCCTCGCCCAGACCGGTGACCGCACGAACCTCATCGGCGAGACGTTCGCCATCGGCGGTACCGTCCTCGTGGCGGCCGGCGTCTTCCTCGATCAAAAGAAGCGCCGCGAGCAGATGTAAAAGCGAGCCGGGCGTTGGATATCGGCTGGTGTCCAACGCCCGGTTTCATGGACAGGGAGATCGGTGTGAGAACAAAGGCTATTATCGTTGCGCTTCTGGTGTGCCTTTCGGCACCTCAACTTGGATGTGCCAGCGTTGCAAAGCAAGGAAGCGGCTCTACGGAAAGGGCCGCCACAGCGGTAAAGAATAAAGACAAAAAGAAGGCGAGCGAAGAAAAGGCGGCGCAAACCTCTGGAGCCAAGACCGAGGAGAAGAAAGAGTCCGACCGCAAGGACCAGAAGTCCGATGACTCCAAGAAGGAGGATAACAAGTCTTCCGATTCCTCGAAGTCGGACAACAAGGGAGATTCCTCCCAGTCCAAACAGAATTCCGGCAACTCGCAGAGTTCCGGCAGCAATAACTCTTCTTCCAACGGCGGCAGCCAGAAGAAATGGGTCGCCGAGCAGGGTCACTGGGAGACTGATTACAGCCAGGTCTGGGTGCCGAATGTAGTGTATACGCGTCATGAACGTTACATTTGTAGCGCATGCGGTGCATCTTTCGATTCTATAGGCGCTTGGTCTGCTCATAGCGACGCAATGTGGGAAAAAGGTCAAGACCATGGAGCATATATCAATGACTCGTATACCACCTCTGAGGACCAGGGACATTATGAGCAGCAGGCTACGGGACAGCATTGGGTTGTCGACGTCGCCGGCCATTGGGAGTAATGTGCATCGTTCCTCTTCTCTTCCGTTCGGTAAATGTTTATTTATTTCTGGGCGGCCGGTTCGGCCGCCTTTTATGTGCTCAGTTTGGGAATAAACGATAGGAGAATAATCAATCAGGAGGCCGCTGTGGAAAACAAGAATGCCAGTAAAAAGAAAACCGAAGAGCCGATGAGCCTCAAGGATAAACGGGGACAGGCCATTGCCGGATCAAAAAGGATTGCCGAGGAGCGCGCTGAACGTAGAAGGCTAATGGGCCTTGACGTCTAGCTGACAACCTCAGCGATGTCTAGATTGTTTCCCGAAGCCTTTCGAGAAAGAAGATGAGGCCTCTCATCTTCTGCCTACGCTTCGCTTCGTCTATGCCCCTTCTGGGGCATGCAAGATGACTGTGGGTGTCATTTTTGTGGGCCCATTTGGACCCCAAAACACCGCACCACAGACCTTGCTTATCGCCTGCTACGGCGATAAGGTTGTTGCGAAGTTGAAACTTCGCGCGAAAGAATCGTGGAGTCGATTCTTCATTTTTGGAACGACGCCAGCCGTTCCAAAAAAAGGAAAGCGAATCGCATAGCAGGTTTTGATCGGAGGCCTCTCCGATCGCTGATTCGTTTCCGGAGGAATCATGAGCAGGCTTCGCCCGTACACCGTCAAAGCATCTCTTTCCGATGAAGAGAAGAAGGCCATCGCTTCAATTGCAAAACGCCATGAGTTAAGCGAAGCTGAACTTATACGGTTTGTTTTATGCAACATCGACGAGTTTGATATTGATTTCGGTTCTGCAGAAAACGTCGACCAGAAATCTCGATCTGAAGAGATTCACATCAAGGTTTCTCCAGCAGAGAAAAAGAAAATCGAAAGCAACGCGAACTCGCTCGGTGTAACCGTCAGTTCATACGCCCGTCGCGTTCTTCTCAGTGGGAAAGTCGAAAAGATAGATTTCGATCGCGGAGGTGCCGAGAAAATTTATCACGAACTTTTGAAGCAGGGCACAAACCTCAATCAGCTCATGCATTTCATAAATGCTAACGGACTTCCCTCTTATAACGAGATAGCGGTTTTCAGAACCGTTGACCACGTTACGAAAAGCGCGGATCTCGCCTTTCGATTCCTGAAAACTCTTGAGAGTCGTTATTTCATCGAAGGCGGCGAAACGAAATGACGGTTATCAAGCAGAAGAGCGTTTCGAGCGATCGGTACGCAAAGAATGTCCGTAAGTACATCAACGGAAAACATGCCTTGGCCCGTGACGGTTGGAACATCGAATGCGACAAGTATTGGTTTTCTAAAATGGCGATGACCAGAAAGGTTTTTCATCACGACAAACCTTCGAGAGCCGGTTCCAAGAACGTGACTATCCTTCACCAGATTCTCGCGTTCCTGCCCGAAGAATGTTCGTGCAACGGCGGCAAGATGACTCCGGGAAAATGCATGTCGTACGCCAAAGAATGGGTCGCCCAGCATTATCCAAATCAGCAAGTCATCTTTGCGTTGCATGAAGAAAGCGATAAAGCTGGCAAACGTTATGCCGTCCACATGGCGATAAATCGAACCGATTTGCAGACAGGCAAACGCTGTGACACCGGTGGCCGTCGAGGCAAATACGAGCGCGCTTCATGGGTTCGTGAACTTGATGACAAATGGAACCTCGTCCAACTTGAGAAGGGAAAGAAGAATTCGAAGATTCGTGAGCGCCAACCTCGCGAGATCGAAAAGGAAATCATCGACCGCGGCGAGTACAGTTATAAAAACAATCTGCGTGAGCTGATCCATATTGCGATTGACGAAGGTCGCGTAAAGAATATGGAGCAATTCAAAAAGCTACTTGCCTCATGGGGCGTAGACATTTTCATCAAGAACAATCGAGTCTATGCGACAGATCTCGATATCAAAGAGGCCGGCAATCCGAAGTGCACTTTCAACCTGACCCGTCTTGACGGGCGGTTTGCGGTCAAGCAACTTGAGGCGGCCTTTAAAAATAACGTGCTGGAAGCCGAGCGAGCCCTTCCTTATGAGAGGCGTTGCGAGATTTACATTCAACGGCTTAAGAAAGCGTATTCGGCGTGGGCCGAGCAGGCAAAGGCGAGCAAGGGCGTCGCCTACAATCTCTTCCCTAAGTTCATCGCACCGAAGTGCGATGAAGATCTGCTCGAGGATCCGGCGGTTCGTGATGAGCTTCTTGCCCGGCGCGGTTACGCAAGGGAGATTCGCAACCGTTACGCCGGCGCCGTTCCCGATGCTGGCGATGACCGCGTTCGCGCCGCCGGCCGGGCGCACGGCGGCAGCGCCGTGTCGCGACAGATGGACGATCGCGTTATCGACCGTGGCGATTTCTCACGTGGTGACACGCCTCGCTAGTTTTGGATAGTTCATCGTCAGTGCCCTGGCGTGCTACCGTTCGGTGCCGATTCTGCCACGCCCGCAGTCTCGGCGAGGGTGAGGAGCATGAATTGAATGAAGAGGGCCAGCCACTCTGATAGAGTCGTCCTCGCTGTCGGCAGTCCTCGTGCCGGGCAGAGCCCTCCATTCGATGGGAGGTGATGCCCATGACCGATTTCACCGAGTTCGTGAAGCTTCTGACCGCTATGGTCTCGCTCCTCACGGCCCTTGTCGGCCTTTCCAAGGCACTCAAGCAGGGCTCGAAGCCCAAAAAGACGATATGAGAAAGCCATTAGGGTCGCCTCCCCCGCGGCGCAGCTTCTTTCCGCGGGCTCGGGGTGCCACAATGGGCTTTGAGTATCGGCCCGTGCGGTAGCCCTTACCGCACCTGCGGGGAGGAGGCTTCCCATGCCCCATGTTACCTCCATCGGCCTGGACGTCCACGCGCGATCGGTCGCCGCGGCGGCGTTCAACCCCTTCACCGGCGAGGTGGTGCACCGCGACTTCGGGACGGACGCCGCCGAGATCGCCGAGTGGGCCCTCGGCTTCGAGGACCCGAGGGCGTGCTACGAGAGCGGCCCCACCGGCTTCCACATGGCGCGCGAGCTGCGCGCGCTCGGGCTCGACTGCGCCGTGGCGGCCGTCTCCAGGATGCAGAGGCCGGCGGCGGACGCCCGGCGCAAGAACGACCGGCGCGACGCCGAGTTCATCGCCCGCATGCTCGCCACCCACAACATCGTGGAGGTCCCGCTGCCCGATACGGCCGTCGAGGCCGCCCGGGACCTCGACCGCGCCCTCGAGGACACGGCGGCCGACTACCTCCGGGCCCGCCAGCGCCTCAACATGTTCCTGATCAGGCTGGGCTACGTCTGGGACGAGCGCAACGCCGACGGCACGCGGAAGGGCTCCTGGACGCGCGCCCACTGGAGGTGGATATCCGAGATCAGGCTCGAGGGCCCGCAGCGCGACGTGCTCGAGCACTACGTCACGGCCGCGAGGTGCGCGGAGTCGGACCGCCGGCAGCTCGAGAAGAAGGTCCTCGCCCTCGCCCGGACCGACCGGTGGCGCCCGGCCGTCGAGGCGCTCTCCTGCATCAAGGGGATCGACGCCCTGACCGCCTTCAGGCTCGCCGCCGAGGCCGGCTCCTTCACGAGGTTCCGGACGGCCCCGGCCTTCGCGAGCTGGTGCGGGCTCATCCCGTCGGAGCGTTCGAGCGGCGAGACCGAGCGGCGCGGCGGGATCACCAAGGCGGGCAACCGGCTCGCCAGGACGGCGCTGATAGAGTCGGCGTGGCACTACTCGAGGTGCACGCCCCGCCCGAAGGCCCCGCCAACCGGCGCGGACGTCCCCGCGGCGATCCGGGCGCGCGCCGGCGACTGCACGGCCAGGCTCTGCCGCCGCCGCGAGGCGCTGGCCGCGGCCGGTAAGAGCGCGTGCAAGGCAAACGCCGCCATCGCGCGCGAGCTCGCCTGCTGGGTCTGGGAGATCGGCCGCCGGGTTGAGGGGACCCTCGGCTGACGCCGGACAACAAGCCTCCCGCCGGGAGGGCCCGCGTCTCGACGCATCGCCGGCGCGCGTTCACGAGCCTTTTTTTGGGCAGCCGCGAGGCCGCGCCCGTCAAGAAGACTGGTTTCGGATGAGCGCGCCGGACGGAGAATCGAAATGCGGTGGGGTGTGCGGATATACCGGGCTGACCGCCGGCAGTGCACCCGCAAGAGCCCGCGGATATTAGCTTGCCAGGCAAGCGTCGACTAAACGTGCAGCGTGCGCGGGCTCTCCCGACGGGAAACGAAAAAGCCCGGTTGAAACCGGGCTCGGATGAACGTGTCTATTGACAATGGCTTTCTCATATTAGAAAGGTCACCGTCGCTAAGACGATGACCTAACTTCGTTAAGCAACGGCTCTGCCCAGCTCACTACAACTTGGGCTGCCGTCGGCATTATTTTACCCTCCTGACGAGGAATTCGTCCATAATTCAAAAATCAAATTGTGCTTGCTATCAAAGCCTTGCTATCGAAGCCTTAGACTTTTATCCGAGCAAATTCGGCAGATTGGAGCTTGGAACATGAGGGATATGTACCTCATGTCGCTCAAAATACGTCTCCTGGCATCGAAGGAGAATGTTTTTTAGCGATAAAAGGAGACAATAAATATGATTTGGTTCACCAGCGACACCCATTTCGGGCATGAGAACGTGCTGAAGTTCACCAACCGCCCGTGGGAGACGATCCGGCAGATGAACGACGCCATCGTCGACAACATCAACGGCAAGGTCGCCGCGGACGACGAACTCTACATCCTGGGGGATTTCTCATTCAAGATGACCGCCCAGGACGCCTATGAGCTGCGCAAGCGAATCGCCTGCAGACGTATCCACCTCGTCCCGGGAAACCACGACAAGGACTGGACCCAGCCGGCGGTCGCGGGCGCGTTCACCGTGGAGCCGCCGATCTGCGTGCTCAAGATCGACGGGCAGAAGATCGTCCTGAGCCATTACCCCATGGCCGACTGGCAGGGCATGAACCATGGATCGTGGCACCTCCACGGGCACATCCACAGCAGCGGAGGCGCGTACAACGAGTTCAACCGCAAGCAGGGCCTTCTGCGCTACGACGTCGGTTGCGATGCCAACGGGCACTCCCCGGTGAGTCTCGACGAGCTGAGGAAGTGGTTCGCCGGAGCGGAAGAGCCATGCGGCCGGGTGAAATGGCCCTGGTGGGTCAACGAGACTGGCGACAGGCAGGTCGAGCGCGAGCTCGAGGCTTACAAGAGGGAAGTGGCAATCCGATGACGGTCTACGTGACGGGCGATATCCACGGTGGACTCGACATGCAAAAGCTCCGCGACTGGGAGCTTGGGGACGGCCTGACGAGCGATGACTATCTCATCATCGCCGGCGACTTTGGCTTTCCGTGGGATTTCTCCGCCAAGGAATGCGCCGACATCGACTGGCTGGAGTCGCGGCCCTACACGGTGCTGTTCGTCGACGGCAACCACGAGCGCTTCGATCACTGGGCGGAGCGCCCCATGGAGCCGTGGCACGGCGGGCTGACGCAGCGCCTGTCGGACACCTCGCCCATCCGGCGCCTGACGCGCGGCGAGGTCTTCGAGCTCGACGGCTCGACGGTATTCACCATGGGCGGTGCCACAAGCGTGGATAGGGAATACCGCGTGCCGTATTCCAGCTGGTGGCCTCAGGAGCTCCCGGACGAGCACGATTTCGATACCGCGCGGACAAAGCTCGACAAGGTCGGCTGGAAGGTCGACTACGTCATCACCCATACCTGCTCGACGCGCATGCTCTCGCCGACGCTCTACCCGGACCCAGGCTGGGAACGCCCTGATGTGGACCGGCTGACCGGATTCCTCGACGAGCTCGAGGACCGCCTGGACTACAAGCGCTGGTATTACGGCCATTTTCACCGAGACGGCAATCCGGACGAACGGCACACGGTGCTGTACGACCGGATCGTGAGGCTCGGGGACAAACTCCTGCCGTGGGGTGCGTACTGATGACGGCTTATGTGACAGGCGACGTGCACGGCAGGGCCGAGTACGGGTCCAGCCGGTTTACCTTCAAAAACTGGCCGCTGGGGCGCACGCTGACGCGCGATGACGTGGTGATCGTGGCCGGCGACTTCGGCTTTGTCTGGGATGGCTCGAATGCTGAGAGGTATTGGCTCGACTGGTTCGAGTCGAAGCCCTGGACCACGTGTTTCGTAGACGGCAACCATGAGAACCACCACGCCCTGGCTGGGCTGCCGGTGCTGGAGTGGAACGGCGGGCTCGTCCATGAGGCGCGACCGCACGTGCTGCACCTGATGCGCGGAGAGGTGTTCGACATCGACGGGCTCACAGTCCTTGCCATGGGCGGTGCCGCGAGCAACGACAGACAGTATCGCAGGGAGGGGAGGAGCTGGTGGCCCGAGGAGATGCCGAGCGAGGAGGAGATGGAGCACTGCCGCGCCTCGCTCGACCGCGTGAGCTGGAGAGTCGATTGCGTTGTGACTCACGAGGCTCCTGCTGCCCTGGCAGAGAAGCTGTGCCGCGAGCGTGGACGCGAGTATCGAGGCGACCGGCTGCAACGATTCCTTGGCGAGCTCGACGGGCGGCTCGGCTATCGCGTCTGGCTCTTCGGGCATTACCACGGCGACAAATGGTGCGACGCCAAGCATCGCCTCATCTACAAAGATATCGTTTCGATCGAAAGTACTGCGCCCGGTCTTCAGTTCTAGAAACCCTCTAGAAATGCTCTAGAGGGTTTCTAGAAAATTAGATGCTCTGCGGCCTACTCGCCCCTCTGGGTCATGACCTCGACCTTGGCCTCGGCCACGGCCGCCCGCTGCTCGGAGGCGGCAAGTCGGTCCTTGAGGGCGGCGAGCTCGGCCATCAGGTCGCGCTGGGCCAGGAGCGCATTGCTCAGCTCGGCCTGGGCTTTCAGTGCGGCGTCACGCTCGCCGCGCAGCCGCTCGATCTCATCGACCATGGCCTCAGCCTCAGCGTGGAGCTGGACGACCTGCCTGTCGAGCTCCCTGGCATCGGTGAGATATCTGACGCTCGCGGCGTGGAGCTCGTTGTTCTCGAGCTCGAGGCTCGCGGTATCGAGCTCGAACTTCTCCTCGATGAAAGCGACCCTCTCATTGCAGTCGGCCTCAAGTCTTTCGTTCCGGTCTCTCGCCTCGCCGAGCTTGCGGTTGAATTCGTCGAGCTGGACCCTGAGCAGCGCGTTCTCGCTCCTGAGGTCGGCAGTCTCGCGCAGCAGCTTCTCCCGCCACGTCGCCTCGATCCGCTCGGCGGCCTCATCTAGGACGCTCTTCACGCCGTAGATCTCCCTGATTTTTCTCTCGTCTGCCATGGTGTGGCACTCCAATCAACAACGGCATGGCTCCGCCATGCCAAACGGCTGGGAACAATGCACGGCCGCTGTTGATTTGTGTTCGCCCTGCGATCGGTGAGTTCTAAAAGGCGTCTCAAGTCATGCGTTCACGCAGGTTTTCGGTTGGAGAAATACCGCACGTTTTCATGGTAACACGTGCCTTAAAGAACGGGCGGCCATATCGATTCGTTGTAAATAGCGTCTACGGCGTGTTGGTGGCAGGAGGTGAGGGCGTTAAAGATGTCGAGAATGATTTTGGGATTTTTCCCGACTTTTGCGGCATAACTGAATAGGTTCTAGATTGTCCGCCCAGTTCAGCGG
>CAVCBD010000060.1:0-13411 GCA_963599935.1 Acutalibacteraceae bacterium
CCGGCACCACGGGGACCACGTCCATGTGGCCCATGAGCATAACGGGCTTGAGAGCAGGGTCGGAGCCGACAAGCGTCACCAACAGCGAGTGGTCGATAAGCTCGACCTCGCCCGCCGCGAACACGCGCGGCCAGGCCTGCTGCATATACGCGCGCAGGTCGTCGAAAGGTTGCCAGTCCACCGCCTCGGCATCCATGCTCGAGATGGTCGGAAACGACAGCACGCGGCCCAAGCGCTCGCACGCGCCCGCCTCGTCTATATCGGCAAAATCGTCCTCATGCGCAAAGAAGCGCCAAACCTCGGCCATGACATCCTTTCGATTGTGACGACAAAGGCCGCCCCACGGGAGCGGCCCTGCAACGCAAGCGTTTGCGGTCGGTTATTTGTCCTCGAGATAACGAGAGAGGAACTCGCGAGTGCGCTGGTGTTTGGGGTTGCCGAAGAGCTCGGCCGGCGCGGCGTCCTCGAGCACCACGCCCTTGTCCATAAAGACCACGCGGTCGGACACCGTGCGGGCAAAGGCCATCTCGTGCGTGACGACGACCATGGTCATGCCGTCGGCCGCAAGCTTGCGCATGACCTCGAGCACCTCTCCCACGATCTCGGGGTCGAGTGCGGAAGTCGGCTCGTCGAACAGCATGATCTGCGGATTCATGCACAGGGCGCGCGCGATGGCCACGCGCTGCTTTTGGCCACCGGACAGGCGACCCACAGCGGCGTGCGCGAACTTTTCGAGCCCCACGCTCGTCAGATGCTCCATCGCGACCTTCTCGGCCTCGGCCTTGCTCATCTTTTTGAGCGTGACGGGCGCGAGCGTGCAGTTGTCGAGCACGTCCATGTTGTTGAACAGGTTAAAGCCCTGGAACACCATGCCGATGTCCTCGCGGAGTTTATTGATATTGCAGCGCTCGGCCGTAAGGTCCTGGCCGTGGAACCAGATTTGGCCCGCGTCCGGGGTCTCGAGCAGGTTGAGGCAGCGCAGGAAGGTCGACTTGCCCGAGCCCGAGGCGCCGATAATGGTGACGACCTCGCCGGGATTGACGGACAGGTCGATGCCCTTGAGCACCTCGAGCGAGCCGAAGCTCTTGCGCAGGCCCTCGACGCGGATAAGCGGCTCATTGGTCTGTGCGGCGGCCGCGGTGCCGGTAGTGGCGGTATCTGCCATGATGATTCTCCTCGTCTTGAGCCTAGTTGGAGCTGGGCAGCGTTGCCGGAGCCTCGGCGCCGAGCTTTTTACCAAAGGCCTCGAGCAGGCGGCTCGCCACGAGCGTCAGGATCAGGTAGACCACGAGCGCCACGCAGTAGACCTCCATCTGGCGGTAGTACACGCCGGCGACAGTGGTGGTGGCGTACATGAGGTCGAACACGCCGATGACCGAAAGCACCGACGAATCCTTGATGTTGATGATGAGCTCGTTGGTGAGCGCCGGAATCGCGTTTTTAATGCCCTGGGGGAACACGACTTTGCGCATGGCTTGCCACTGCGACAGGCCCAGCGAGCGCGCCGCCTCGGCCTGGCCGGGATCGATGGACTCGATGCCGCCGCGCAGGACCTCCATCATGTAGGCGGTGGAGTTGAGCGAGATGGTGACGAGGCCGGCGGTGAAGGTACTCCAAATCTGGTTGGCCTGGGCGGTCTCGAAGCCCATGCCGCGCAAAACGGTGAAGCCCGCGTAATAGATGAGCAGGCCCTGGACCATCATGGGCGTGCCGCGCACGATGGTGGAGTAGATGGTCGCAAAGCCGCGGCCGATGCTCTTAAAGAAGCGCACCAGGTCGTTGTCCACGCGATCGAAGGTCTGAATGCGCAGGAACACAAAAAGCAGCGCCAGGAAAAAGGCGATGACGGTACCGAAGGTCGCAAGTGCAATGGTGATCTCGATGCCGCGGATAAAGAAGTCGCCGCTCTTGTAGGTCATGTAGACCAGGCTCGACAAAAAGTCGCTGGGGTTGGAGTCCGAGACAATGCTCACCTGCACCAGGTCGATAAACGACATGACGCAACGGTCGATAAAGAAGATCGCCGCGATGGCGACCACGACGTAGCTGCCTAAGCGTGCGCCACGACGGAAACGCTCGGATGCGAACGGCGACGTTTCGCGATAGTCGTTCCAGTGCATAAGTTTGGTGACCAGCGCCGCCGCCGACACGACGAGCCAGGCCCAAAGGATTGCCCAGAGGCAGTCTTGGAACACGCCCGTAGGCGCCAAGAAGCTCAGCGGCGTAGGATTGCGTTGGCTAAACGCCAGGCCGAGCGCCGCGACAACGCTCGTGCCCAGGTACACATAACGGTGGTCGGCCTTGATAAAGGAGGCCAGACGATTGATGGTTTTCATGCTGCCTCCCTATGCCGGCTGACGGTCAAGGCACGCGTCCCACATTTGGTCGCGCTCCTCCTGGCTGACGCCCTTGAGCGTCTTGTCGATGAGCTTAAGCAGCTTGTCCGAGCCCTTGCGGCAGCCGACGTTTGCCGCGACCTCCTGCTTAAAGCCCTCGCCCTCGGCAAAATGGATGGGGACGATACCGGGATTTTGGGCCATATAGCCCTTCTCGTTCTCGGTGTTGTAGGTCACGGCATCGCACGTGCCCTGCAGCAGGTTCGAAAACACCGTGGGAACCGAATCGACCGGGTTCTTGTGGACAACGCCCGGGATCTCGTCGATGACGGTATCGAGCATGGTGTCCTTTTGGCCGAGTACCGTGGCACCGCTAAAGTCGCTGAGCTTGGTGGCGTTTTGGTAGGGGGAACCCTCTTTTACGAACAGGCCAAAGTAGCCAATGAAGTACGGGTCGGAGAAGCCGACCGACTCCTCGCGCTCGGGCGTGGCGCTCATGCCGGCGATGATGAGGTCGATCTGGCCGTTGTTGAGCGAATCGATAAGGCCCGAGAAGCTCTGCTTGACGGCAACGGGCTCGCCACCGAGGGCTTTGCAGACGATCTTGGCGATCTGCACGTCGTAGCCATCGGCATAGGCGCCCTGCACGTTGTCGATGGGGATGGTGAACTCACTGGCTTCGGAAACCTGCCAGTTGTACGGGGCGTAGGCCGCCTCCATGCCAATGCGGATCTTGTCCTTGCCGATCACGGAATCGGACAGGTCGTCGCGACCGCCGCCCGTCGTGGGCTGAACCACCTTGAGCGTGGACGGGCGCTGACAGCCGGCGAGCGCGCCGGCGACGACGGAAGCGCTCGCAGCGAGAGCGCTACCCAAAAAGATGCGACGGCTGCATACCGGCTGTGGATGCGCGTCGCGTTGATGGGGAGAATGCATAATCTGCCTTCCCTGTTGAATCGTATGCTGACGACTTAACAGGATATACGCCAGCGACCAGCAGCGCAGCACATGCTCGAAAAATTAATAGACACACGGTAGCCATTGGGAGCGTCGATGTTTTGGCAATGCCAGCGAGCGCCACCCAGAGCGAACAAGTTGGCATGAAAAAGGCAAGGCATAGACCTTCTGGTCATGCCGTGCCTTTTGAATGACAAATTGTCGCTCTGGGTGGCGCGCAGCGTCGACCGGCCCGCCGTTCGTCAGAACGGCGGAACCTAAGGGCGCAGCGTCGACCGGTCCGCCGTTCGTTAGAACGGCGGAACCTCTAGAGCAGGGTGACGCTAAAGCTGCGGACGTCCGTCTCGCCCGGCGCCAGCGTAATGGTGTTGACCTTGTGCTCAAAGACGTCGTCCTCGGTGTCCATGGTGGTGTGGCCAGTCCAAGGCTCGAGCGCCACAAACGGGGCGTCGTTGGCGGCAGACCACACGCCGATGTACTTAAAGCCCTCAAAGTCGATCTTCACGCCGTGACCCGACTTGCGGCCGCGCAGCGTGAGCGTGGAGCCCGGAGTATCGGTGAACATGATGGCATCGTTATCGAAGCTGCGGTGCGTGATGGGCAGCACGTCAGAGTTATCGGGCGCCTTGTAGCTGCCCTCGAACGTCATGAGGCCATCGGGCGTGATGATGGGGGCCTCGTTGGTCCAAGCCTCGGTAAATGCCAGCTCGTAATCCTCGAATGCCTCGTCCTCGGCACCGGGGGCGGGCACGTTAAATGCAGGGTGGCCGCCCACCGAGAACGGCAGGTCCACGTCGCCGGTGTTGGTGACGGCAAAGGTCTGGGTAAGCGTGGCGTCGCCGGTTAGGGCATAGGTCATGTTGAGCTTAAAGTGGAAGGGGAAAGCCTTGAGCGACTCGGGCGTGTCGGTGATCTCGTACGTTACCGAGGAGCCGTCCTCCGAAACCTCGACCAGCTTGTGCTCGACGATGCGCGCGAGTCCGTGGCGCGGCATCTCGCAGGTGCCAGCCGCAGACGTCGCTGTGTTGTTGCGCAGCGATCCCACGATGGGGAACAGAATGGGCGCGTGCTTGCCCCAAAAAGCCGGGTCGCCCTGCCACAGATACTCGTTGCCGTCGAGGGCAAGGCTCGTGAGCTGGGCTCCCATGGAATCGATGGCCGCGGTGAGGCCGCCGCGCTTGATGGTGGTGACGGTAGACATGCTACTTCCTCCAAAAGTAAACAATAGTGTCGAGGGCTATTGTGCCACTCTTGGCGGCAAGGAGAAGCGGCAGGCGCAGTTATTGAGCGATTGCGTAAAGGTCGAACCCGCCCTGCGGCGTGCTGTCGACCGTATCGGGCGCCTGCGAGTTAAAGCTCACGGGAACCATGCGCTTTGAGGCGCGGAAGCGCGTGCCATCGGTGGCGACGGGCGGCTCGTCGACGGTGAGCTCGTAGTCGCCGGGCTTGAGTTCGATGCCGTCGCCAGCGGAGTTGACATATTGATACTCGTCAATCGCCTGCCCCCTGAGCGTGCGGCCCACGATATGGATGAGCATCTGGCTGTCGCCGCGCGCGGTGTCCCACGTCGCGCCGTCCTTGACCTCGACCGACACATGTACCGAGCGCGTGCGGCTGAGCGATTGTTCGACAGACATCTCGACCTTGGCTGCGTCTTTTCGCTGCTGCTCGACATGGACCCAGACATTGCCGATCGCCGAGCAGGCAATGACGCCGGCCATAAAGGCGATGAGGATGGGACCGAGTGGTGAGCGGCGACCCGCGTCTTCCTCGCGGGCCAGATTGGGACGATGCGTGGGCGCGGGCGCTTGGGCACCCTGCGAGGGCACGTCGAGGATACTGAAGGATGCCGTGCTGCCGGGGTCGATGTTGTGGCGCGGCTGCGGCGTCTTTGCCGGCGAGATCGACATGTCGGCCGGTTCGCTGAGCGTGGCGGTAGCATCGGCCTTCGCCTCGTCGGCCTCGGCCTGGGCCCAGGCTTGTTCGAAGGTTAGGGGTTCGGCGGGATCGGGGGCAGAGTCCGGCTCGACGTCCTCGGCGCCAGCAACGGCATCAGCCTCGTCGCTCGACACGTCACGCGGCGCGGGCTCGTCCCACTCCTCGTCCGGAGCCTCGCCCTCGCTATACCACCATTCAAAGTTATCGATATCCATACGGGGCGCCCCTTAGGCCTCGCAAATAAACACTTGCTAGCTTTATACCCTCAGACGGCACGAGGGCTCGCACGGAATGCGAAAAAGGACTGCTCCTTTGTCGCATCGAAACGAATCTGTTTGCGTTTAGCCGCGGGTAATCTTATTTCTCAACAAGAAGTCGACTGCCCCCACGATTCTGATGCCATCGATGTCCGTTGGATGGTCGCCATCCCTGACAATCAGAATCTTCTCATACGAATCAGGAATTTTTCCTAGCGTGCTTAGCTTGAGCGGTCGCAGCTCGCGTTCTCTCGTCGCCTCGGCATCGATCCGTTCGGTAACCTGGATATATTTGCGGTCCGATCCCTCGCCGATTGCGACAAAGTCGATTTCCCCCGCGCGCAGATGGCCGCAAAACACTTCGTATCCTTCAAATACAAGCTGGTTGTAGATAACGTTCTCGAGCATCCTTCCGCTATCGCTACCTCTATATCCGTCAAGATAGCTGCGAATTCCCGTATCAGCTATGTAATATTTACCGCCTGTCTTAAGAAGCTCCCGCCCCTTGATGTCATACCTTTTTACTTTGGTAAACAGGTACGTCTCTTCCAGAGCGTCAATATATGCCGACACCGTCGATGCGTTGGTCTTACCGCCTGCCGATTCGTTGAGCGTCCCTACGATTTTGTTGACCGAGGTTTGGTTGGAGATGTTGTCTGCCAGATACGCACAGAGCCGCTCGAGAACATCGCGCTTGGTGATAGCTCCGCGACCCCTACGCGTCGCACGCGACAGGATATCGCGCGCGACGATCGTCTGGTAGAGGCTACGGATATAGTCGCGACACAGCTCACGTCTCGGCTCATCATGGGCCAGAAACGGCATGCCGCCGTAGGTTATGTACTGCTCAAGCACGGTATTTGAATTAAGGCGATCGCCCGTCTTGGAAACGAGCTCAACCCTCTCACCAAGCCCTTCAGCGGCGACCGCATCAATCGAGCGAAAATCAAGATACTCGCCAAACGTGAGAGGCTGCATCTTGACCTCGACATATCGGCCCGAGATAAGCGTTGCGAGCTCGCTCGATAGCAAAAAGGCATTGGAGCCCGTGACATAGATATCGCACGGCAAATCCACTCGGAGCGAGTTGACCGCCTTTTCCCAACCTTCGACATTCTGGAGCTCGTCAAAGAACAGGTAGGGATGATCGATGCCGTCGATGCGCTCCCGAACCATACGATAAAACGTCAGATAATCCGTAATTCCCGCGTACTCTAGAGATTCCATCTTAAAGGTCAGCAAACGCTCGGCTGGCACCCCCTGTTGCGCCAGATAGTCCCTCATCATGTCCAATAACGTTGATTTGCCACAACGGCGTATGCCCGTCACGATTTTGATGAGGTCGGTATCCTGAAAAGCAATGAGTCGATCAAGATAACGGCTTCGGCGAACGATATCCATAGAGTCTCCCTAGCGCCCGACCAGACATGAAATCTTATAAACTTGCATTTTTTGCAAGTTTATAAGATTTTACCTTAGAAACTTGCAGAATTTGCAAGTTTCTAAGGCATGGAATGTGACAAACGGACTGCCCCTTTGTCACATCTGGAGGGCGACGCGAATGGAGGGGGCCTCGAGGGCCTCGCGGAGCCAGGGGGCCAGCTGCTCGGGGCGACCCTGCAGATAGCCGTCGAGCTCGGGCGGGGCCACGCGGCGCACCTCCGAGATTTCCTCTTGGTTGATGCACAGCTCGCCCGGCTCAACATGGGCCGCGAACACCTCGCACCATTCGCACTCGCAGCGGCCGTCGCCGTGGTCCTCGCGGTACACCACGTGACCGAGGTGCTTGAGCTGATCGGGCTCGCGCGTAATGCCGAGCTCCTCGTTGATGCGACGCGCCGTGGCAGCCGCGACATCTTCCCCGGGGAGCGGATGGCCGGCGCAGCTATCGGCCAGCACCCCGCCCCACAGGCGCTTGAGCGGACTGCGGCGACAGAGCAGCAGGCGCGCGTCTTCGCCCCGACCCTCAACCAAAAGCGTCAGAAATGCCTGATGCAGAATGCCCTCGCCGGCATGGGCATCGATGCGATCGACGGGGCCAAGCGTCTCGCCGGTCGCGGCATCGACCGCCACGACCTCGGCGCCCGCGCCGCCCTCATCCCAGCCGGCGCGCAGGATGCGCGCGGCGGCCTCCTCGAGCGCAAACTTGCCCTCGCCCGCTGCAACCTTTGTCGTGTGCATACCCATGGGATCTCCCGTCGCCCGCGATGTACCTGAGACCATCTTCGCCTGTATTGCGACTATACAGGCAAGCGCAGCCTGCGATGTACCTGAGACCATCTTCGCCTGTATTGCGACTATACAGGCAAGCGCAGCCTGCGATGTACCTGAGACCATCTTCGCCTGTATTGCGACTATACAGGCAAGCGCAGCCTGCGATGTACCTGAGACCATCTTCGCCTGTATTGCGACTATACAGGCAAGCGCAGCCTGCGACAAAGGGGACGGGCACCTGACACATTCTGGTAGAGTTGCAGGGACTGAATTCAGCTCATATAACGCAACATGGGAGCAACTGCCTTGACCACCGCAACTTCGTCCACAACAGCATCAACCGCCGCCGCGCTCTCCCCCGCGCGCACCAAGCTCTGCCTGGCGCTGCTCGTACTGTTGGGATTCTCGCTCGGCTGCTCCGAATTCGTGGTCATCGGCATCGAAAGCGACTTGGCGACGGAACTCGGCATATCGCTTGCCACTGCGGGCCAACTTATTAGCGTGTTTGCGCTCGTCTACGCCATCGCGACGCCGGTGCTTGCGCTCAGCACGGGGCGATTCCGCCGCCACCAGTTGCTCATGTGCTACAGCATCGTCTTTGTGCTCGGCAACCTGGTCATGGCGTTGGCGCCCAACTTCCAGGTGCTGTTTATCTCGCGCATTGTCCTGGGCTCTGTCTCGGGCGCACTGCTCGCCGTGGGTGTGACGTACATCCCCGAGCTGCTGTCCCCGCAGCAAACCTCACTTGCCATCTCGGTCGTGTACGGAGCGTTTTCCGTGGCAATGGTCTTTGTCACTTCGATCGGCAAGTTTGTGGCCGACACGCTCGATTGGCACGTGGCCATGTACGGCACGCTGACCTTTGCCGTTTTGATCTGCGGAGCGCTCGTGGCGTTTATGCCGCGCGCTGGGCAAACCGACGAGCCTGCCACCTTTCGCGAGCAGGCGGGGCTGCTGCGCGAGCCGAGCATCATCACCGGCATGCTCATCTTTTTGTTTGGCGTGGGGTCGGTCTATGTGTTCTACGGCTACGTGACGCCTTATCTTGAGCAGGTGCTGGGCATGGGCACGGTCGAAGCCAGTACCACGCTTATGGCCTACGGCGTGTTCTGCCTGATCTCGAACATCCTGGGCGGATGGATCGACGCGCGTTTTGGCATGAAGGCACTGCTTGTGACGTTTGTACTGCAGGCTGCGGCGTTACTCGGGCTGTTTGCAGTGGGCGGCACCATGCCGCTCGCGCTGGTCTTTGTCTTTAGCTTGGCTCTGCTCATGTACCTGTTCTCGGTGTCGTGCATCACGCACTTTATGGACGTGGCACGCAGCCGCCATCCCAAGTCGATGGTACTCGCAAGTTCGGTTGAGCCCATGGCGTTTAACGTCGGCATCTCGTTTGGCACCGCAGTGGGCGGCGCCGTGGTAAGCGGCGTTGGCATTGCGTACGTGGGCGCCGTGGGCGCCGCGTTCTCGCTTGTGGCCTGGGCGCTCACGCTGGTGACGATTAAGCTGGCTCGCTGGGAGCGCCACCGCGGGTAGCGCAATTGCAGCCAAAAGCCGCAGCACCGCCCACCATCTTTTGACCGCCTGGCGTTCGCTCCCGCAGCCATGCAACACGTCGCCCGCCGCCCAAGTCAGCATCTTTCCCGGCGCTATTTAACCACGCAAAACGCATCCTGTTAAGATTATCGCTATCGTTTTTCGCAATCTGAAAATCGATAGAATCGCAGGTAAAGCTTTCGTAGTCTGAAGTGGTCAATCCACACGAAAGGGGTTTACCACATGGACAAGAAAGCAGTTGTAATTGCCGGGGCCGGCAGCACCCACACTCCCGGCATCATCCAGAGCCTGTTGCAGAAGAAAAACGAATTACCGCTGCGCAAACTCGCCCTGTACGACATCGACGACAAGCGCATGCATCTCGTCTACGACATCATGAAGCAGTTCATCGAGCAGGAAGCTCCTGACATCGAAGTTGTCGTGACGACCGATCCCGAAAAGGCATTCACCGATGTCGACTTCGTCTTCGCGCAAATCCGCCAGGGTGGCCTTCAGATGCGTCGCCAGGACGAGCGCATCCCTCTCAAGTACGGTTGCGTGGGACAGGAAACCTGCGGCGCCGGCGGTTCGATCTCCTATGGCATCAGGTCCATCCCCGGCGTCTTCGATCTCGTACGCTACGCCAAGAAATACAGTCCAGACGCCTGGATCCTCAACTATTCCAACCCCGCCGCAGTTGTCGCCGAGGCCACACGTCGCGAGTTTAACAACGACCATATCCTTAACATCTGCGATATGCCCACGGCTATCTTGCTCTCGTACTCTAAGATGCTCGGACTTCCCAGCTGGCGCGATATCGACCCCATGTATTTTGGACTCAATCACTTTGGCTGGTTTACCAAAATCTACGACAAGCAGGGACGCGATCGTCTGCCGGAGCTCCGTCAGATGATTCTCGAGCACGGCATGGCCGTGAGCGACAAGCATCACAAGGACAAGGACTGGATGCACACCTGGGGTCAATACGTCAAGATTGTGAAGGACTATCCCGAGTATCTGCCCAACAGCTACCTGCAGTACTACCTGTACTCCAAAGACATGGCAGATGGCATGGACCCCAACTGGACGCGCGCCGACAACGTCATCAACGGACGCGAGAAGGAGATGTTTGCCGAGCACGACAAGTACCTGGCAGATCCCGCCAATTACAAGAGCCCCGTACAGAGCTTCACGGTCTTTGGCGACTTTATCGTCGACGCAGCCGCCTCTATCGCCTACAACAAGTGCGAACGTTATCTCGTAATCGTCGAGAACAACGGCGCCATCCCCAATCTGCCCGACGACGCCATGGTCGAGGTCCCCGCCTACCTGCGCTCTTGGGGCCCCGAACCAATCAGCCAGCCTGCTATCCCCACCTTTTACAAGGGGCTTATCGAAGAGCAGAATGCCAGCGAGAAGCTCGCCGTCGACGCATATTACGAGCATTCCTACCAGAAGGCACTCGAAGCCATCGCAATCAACAAGACCGTCCCTTCGACTACCGTCGCGCGCCAAATCCTCGACGACCTGATCGAAGCGAACGGCGATTATTGGCCGACCCTGTCCTAACTCCCCGCGCATCGAAGGAACATCATGAAAGAAAGCAAGCTCTACAGCGAGTTCCAGAGACTCGGCAAGGTGCTCATGGCACCGGTCCTTCTCCTGCCCGTTTCCGGCATTTTGGTCGGTCTGGGCTCCGCCCTTTCCAATGCTAACCTCATCTCGCTCTGCCCGCTTTTGGGCACCGAGCCGATGGTGATCTTTAGCACACTCATCAAAGCAGCCGGCAACGTTATCAATGGTAACATCTCGGTTCTCTTTGCGATCTGCATCGCCTACGGTTACGCCAAAGCCGAGAAGGCGACCGCCGCACTCTCAGGCTTCATCGGCTACATGACCATGAACACGATCATGGGTCAGCTGCTTATCCTGCTGGGCACCATCGATCCCGCCAACCTGCAGACCGGTCAGAACGCCATCCTGGGCGTAACCACACTCGACACCGGCGTATTCGGCGGCATCATCATCGGCTTGGTAGTCGCGTGGATCCACAACCGATTCTATAAGGTGCAGCTTCCGCCGGTGCTCGGCATCTTCAACGGTACACGCTGCGTCCCCGCCCTCACCGTCGTTTTCGCGAGCCTAGTGGGCGTTGCGCTCGCCTTCGTGTTTCCGTTTGTGCAAACCGGCCTAAAGGCCGCCTCGACACTCATCGATTCCACCGGGGTGTTTGGCGCGTTCATCTATGGCTTCTCCGAGCGCATGCTTCTGCCTTTCGGCCTGCACCATTTCATCTACCTGCCGTTTTTCTTCACTTCTCTGGGCGGTAGCATCCAGGTTGACGGCCAGACCGTCGAGGGTGCTGTCAACATCTACAACGCCATGCTCAACACGCCCGGCATGATGTACGACATCGACATCTCAAAATACGTCATGAACGGCAAGGTGCTGTTCGCCATGTGCGGCCTGCCCGCGGCGGCGCTCGCCATCTACCACTGTGCCCGTCCCGAGAATAAAAAGAAGGTCGGCTCCCTCATGATCGCCGCCGTCATTCCGGCCGCCATCATGGGCATAACCGAACCGCTCGAGTACTCCTTCCTCTTTGTAGCGCCCGTACTCTATGTGGTCCACGCCCTGCTGTGCGGCATCGCGTATGTACTCACCTACCTGGTACAGTTCAATGTGCCCGGGCCTTCCGCCTTCGGCGGACCGCTCCTCTCGTGGATCTTCAACGGCATCATGAACGCCGATAAAGGCTCCAACTGGTTCTGGCTTATTCCGCTCGGCATCGCTTACTTCGGGATCTATTACGTGCTGTTCCGCACCTTTATCAAGAAATTTGACCTCAAAACCCCGGGCCGCGAGGATGATGACACGCAGGCAGCGGATGACACGTCGGCCATCGACTCCAAAGCACCTATCCAGGTAAGCGAGCTCATCCCGCAGATCGTGGAAGCCGTGGGCGGCGCCGATAACATCTCGGGTGTCAACGCCTGCTTCACTCGCCTGAGGCTCAGCCTCAAAGACACCGCCCTGGTCAAGGACGATAGCGTCTTCACCAAAGACCTCGGCGCCAGCGCCATCGTGCACGTTGGCGGCGGTGTTCAGATCGTTTACGGCAATAAAGCTTCTGTCTACAAAGTCGAAATGAGAGAATACTTGGGCATGGAATAAATCCGTCCCATAGCTTCACCACAATGCTCCGGAGATGGCATATCCGCTCCGGGGCATTATTGTTTGGAGTGATTTGAATGTCGATGTACGAGGTCTATTCGAACCTCAGGTCTTGTATCGAAGACGTCGAGAAGGGCGGCAGCCTTGACGCCCACATCGCACTCTACGCCCTTTCCCATCACGACGAGGTCCCAGAGCTCTCAATAGAAGAACTTGCCCGCGCGTGCAATACATCGCCCGCGACCATCTCGCGCTTCTGCAGGCGCGTAAACGGCTCGAGCTTTCGATCGTTCAAAGAGCAAGTTGACGACTTCAACGCTTGGCTCCAGCGTGAGACAACCGAGGCAAGGGCTCATAAGCAAATCGATATACCCTGGTATTTCGATATCGTAGAGACCTCTTTGCTTGAAACAAAACGCCTGCTCACTGAGGATCGACTCGAGCGGGCCGTTGATTGGCTTCTCGATGCGCAAAATGTCTACGTATACGGAAGCTCATTCTCCAATCTCGCCGCCCGCTCACTCTGCGAAAAGCTGAGCCGCGTAAACCGACTGTGCTTCTCATTTGGCTCCGTCAAGGGACAGGAGACGTCACTCTGTCTGCTCCAACCCGACGATCTAACCATCTTTGTATCGTTCTCAGGAAAGACGAGCCATATCTTCAATCTTTACGTTGAGGCCAAGCGGCGAGGCTGCCGCGTTATTTGGATATCGAGCAACATGGCATTCGATAACAACGGGACGCGTGAGCTCTTGCTACCCGTGAGCGCGGAGTCACTCAGCGAGTACTCGACCGCCCTGGTTGAGGGCATGAGTCTACAAAGCGCGGTTAACGCTCTGTATATCAGCTGTGCAAATCGACTTCGGGCGCAGCGCTAGCCGCAAACACGCTAGGACCGAAAAGAACGCACCTCACCGTCGCAAGGCGTCCGAATACACGATAGGCAGTGCCAAAAGAGAGCAGCGAGCACGTCATGTGCTTGCCCATTCACCCCAAAAC
>CAVCBD010000061.1:0-13254 GCA_963599935.1 Acutalibacteraceae bacterium
CGAGGCGGAGCGGAAAATGGATTCTAAAAAAAGCCTTGCCAAATAGGAGCGTCAGACCAGTGTGGCACCTTGTCCGCGGCTCCGAAGGAGCAGGACAAGGCGCCACACATGGTCGAGGACGTTCTGAAAACCAAGCCCGGCCCCCGCCGGACAGGTCCACCACTACTCGCAGAGCAGCTTGGCAATCTGGACGGCGTTGGTTGCCGCGCCCTTACGGATTTGGTCGCCGCAGCACCAGAAGGTGATGCCGCGCGCAGCCTCGGGGTTCGAGATGTCGCGGCGCACGCGACCGACCCAGATCAGGTCCTGGTCGGACGTATCCATCGGCATGGGGAAACGGTCGTGTGCATCCTCGGCAGCCATATCGTCAACCAGCTTGACGCCGGGAGCGGCAGCCAGCGCAGCACGGGCCTCCTCGACCGTAATATCGCGCTCAAACTCGAGCGTAATGCTCTCGGAGTGCGAACGCAGCACGGGCACGCGCACGCAGGTGCAGTTCACGCGCAGCTCGGGCAGATGCATGATCTTGCGGCCCTCGTTTTGCAGCTTCATCTCCTCGGAGGTAAAGCCCTCCTCCTTGACGCCGCCAATCTGCGGAATCAGGTTGCTCGCCAGCTGGGCGGCAAATGCGCGCGGCTCGGGAATCTCCTCGCCACGGCCCAGGGCGGCAAGCTGAGCCTCGAGCTCGGCCATGCCAGGAGCGCCGGCACCCGAAGCCGCCTGATACGTCGAGACGATCATGCGCTTCACGCCGGCGAGCTGATGCAGCGGCCACGTGGGAACCAGGCCGATGATGGTCGCGCAGTTGGGGTTGGCGATAAGGCCGTGATGCCACTTGATATCGTCGGCATTGATCTCGGGCACGACCAGCGGCACCTCGGGATCCATACGGAAAGCATGGCTGTTGTCGACCACGACGGCGCCGCGCTTGACGGCCTCGGGCAGCAGCTCCTTGGCGATATCGTCGCCGGCAGCGCCGAGTACGATGTCGCAGCCCTCAAAGGCCTCGGGGCAAGCCTCTTCGATTACGATCTGCTCGCCGCGGAACTCAACGGTCTTGCCCGCAGAGCGCGCGCTCGCCAGCAGCTTGAGCTTACCGACCGGAAACTTCTGCTCGTTGAGGCACTCGAGCATCTGGGTGCCCACGGCTCCCGTCGCGCCCAAAATAGCAACCGTGTACTGTTTCATGCTTCCCCCTTTAAAGGTTGTGGCTTTTGCCCGCACGCCGAGCAGGCCAATTATTGTTGCCAGTGTATACAAGAACGGGGCGGGCACGAAACCCGCCCCGTCGAAACGAAACCGAAACGAAACGCCCCGCCGTAGATTTTGAGACATGACTCAAAAATCTAGCGAGATAGCAGCTACTTGTGGAGCGCAGCCAGAGCGGGATCGACCGGCGCGGAAGCCTCCAGGTCGGAGACCTTCACAATGCCGTTCTCATCGGAGAAGGCACGGTAAATGGTCCGAATCGCCAGGTCGAAGTCCTTCTCCTCGACACCGATAATGATGTTGATCTCGTCGCAGCTCTGCGAAATCATACGCACGCTCACGCCGGCCTGGCCAAGCATACCAAACAGATGGCCCGAGATACCTGCGCGGCCGCGCAGGTTACGGCCGACGGTAGCGATGAGCGCCAGGCCCTCGACAACCTCGATCTCGAGCGGCTCTACCTCCTGTTGAATGTCGCCCACAAGCGAGTACAGCGAATCGTGCACATCCTTCTCCTGCACCACGGCGCCAAAGCGGTCGACACCGGTGGGCATGTGCTCGACGGAAACGTCATAGCGCTCGAAGACCGAGAGCGCACGGCGCATAAAGCCAACACGAGGCTTGGTGCGGTCGCGGGCAACGTTGATGGCGACAAAGCCGCGCTTGCCGGTCACGCCGGTAATGATGGGCTCCGCCTCACCCTCATCAGCCGTCTCGCTAATGATGGTGCCGGGGTCCTGCGGCGCATTGGTGTTCTTGATGACCAGCGGAATACCCGCCTCGCGCACGGGGAACACGGCCTCCTCGTGCAGGACGCTCGCGCCCATGTACGAAAGCTCGCGCAGCTCCTCGTAGGTAACGCGCGCAATGGGCTGAGCCTCGGGAACAATACGCGGATCGGCAGAATAGAAACCCGAAACGTCGGTCCAGTTCTCGTACAGATCGGCGCCCAGGCACTTGGCCAGGATCGAGCCCGAGATATCGCCGCCGCCACGGTCGAGCAGCTTGATCTGGCCCTCTCGCGTCGCGCCGTAGAAACCGGGCATAACAAAGCCGCCCTGCTGGCCGTACTCCTGCACCAGCTCGGAGGTGCGATTCATGCTGAGCGTACCGTCGTGATGGAACGCCACAACCGTCGCGGCGTCCAGGAACGGCAGGCCCAGGTACTCGGCCATCAAGCGAGCGGTGAAGTACTCGCCGCGGCTCACGAGCTCCTCGGTAGAGTAACCGCCCGAGCGGGCGCGCTCGGCAAAGGCCGCGAACTCCTCGCGGATGGGATAGGTGAGCTCCAGCTCGTCAGCGATATCAAAATAGCGCTGGCCGATGTCCTCGAGTAGTTCCTCGCACGACACGTGATACTTAACGTGCGCGTTAACCAGGTAGAGCAGGTCGGTTACCTTAGTGTCGCCCTTAAAGCGGCGGCCGCAGGCGGAAACCACCACAAAACGGCGGGCAGGGTCGGCATCGACGATGGCCTTGATCTTCTTAAAGTGTTCGGCGTCGGCGACCGACGAGCCGCCAAACTTGGCAATCTTAATCATGGGCTTGAGGTTACCTTTCTAAAAGCCTCTGCAAACCTGTTTTGCGTGCTCTGATACCATGGGGTCACCGATTGGGACCAAGGCATCCGAGGAGCAGTGTTATATGGGAACTTATCATAGTACACGAGGACGCACTTTATCGTGCTCAAGTAAGGTGGCAATCCGCACCGGCATCGCTCCCGACGGGGGTTTGTTTGTCTCGGACGAGCTCGGCACCCAGCAGGTCAATATCAGCTCGCTTGCAGATAAATCGTACTTTGAAATCGCTCAAGATGTGTTGGGAATGTTACTGAATGATTACACGGCCGAAGAAATTTCGGCGTGTGTCGACGAGGCATACCGCGGCACGTTTGCGAGTGAAGAGGTTACGCCGCTCGTCAAACTCGACGCTGCGCCGAGCGCTGATGCCCCTCAGACCTATGTGATGGAGCTCTTTGGCGGCCCCACGAGCGCCTTCAAGGACGTCGCCCTGCAGATGCTCCCCCGTCTGATGGCCCGCACTTCCGCCAAGGACGGCGGCGCCGAGCGCATCATGATCGTCACCGCCACGTCGGGCGACACCGGCAAGGCCGCACTCGCCGGTTTTGCCGACGCGCCGGGCACGGGCATCACCGTCTTTTATCCCGAGGGCAAAGTCAGCCGCGTGCAGAATCTGCAGATGTCCACGCAGGAGGGCGATAACGTCGCCGTCTGCGGCATCCGCGGCAACTTTGACGACGCCCAGAGCGCCGTCAAGCGCATCTTTGCCGATAAGGAGCTTGCCGAGCGTCTGGAGGCTGCCGGCACGGTGCTTTCGAGCGCCAACTCCATCAACGTCGGCCGCCTGGTACCGCAGGTCGTCTACTACTTTGCCGCCTATGCGCAGCTGCTGCGCGCCGGCGCCATCGAGGCCGGCGACGCCGTTGAGTTCTGTGTGCCCACCGGCAACTTTGGCGATATCCTGGCAGGCTACTACGCCAAGCGCATGGGTCTGCCCGTCGCCAAGCTCGTCGTGGCGAGCGACAAGAACAACGTGCTTGCCGACTTCCTGACCACCGGCGTTTACGACCGTAACCGCCCGTTCTTCACGACCATCTCGCCGTCGATGGACATCCTCATCAGCTCCAACCTGGAGCGCATGCTGTACTTCCTGTCCGATGGCGACTGTGAGCTCGTTGCCGGCCTTATGGAGCAGCTGGCGCAGACTGGTCGCTACGAGGTGCCCGCCGAGCTGCTGGCCAAGATTCAGAGCGTCTTTGCCTGCGGCTGGGCCAGCGAGGACGAGGTCCGCACTGCCATCAAGAGCTGCTGGGATGCGAACGGCTACGTAATCGACCCGCACACCGCTTGTGGTTATCACGTCTTTGAGCAGGCCGCTCCCGCCGAGGGCGCCAAGGCCCGCGTGCTGCTTTCGACCGCCAGCCCCTACAAGTTCCCGCGCGCCTGCTGCGACGCCCTGGGACTCGACGTTCCCGAGGATGATTTTGAGGCCATGCGCATGCTCGAGCAGGCCACCAACACGGTTGCCCCGACCCAGCTCGCCGAACTCGAATCCAAGCCCGTCCGCTTCGAAGACGTCTGCGACGTCAATGAGATGGCAAGCTACGTCGAGTCCGCAGCAAAACGAATGAGCACCAACTAGATCCCTCATTAAGCGCCGGCGAAAGCCGGCGCACCTTCTTTTTATTTAGCTTTTGGGATAATGACGAGCATGCGAGCGGGTCTGGCCGTTTAGTTCGTCGCGAGTTCCGCACGAGCCGGAAAGCACTTAATGTGCTTTCCGAGCGAGCCAGGACTGCCCGAGCAGCGAACTAAACGGCCAGACCCGCCCAGGAGGACCCACATGATCAAAATCACCGTCCCAGCAACCAGCGCCAACCTAGGCATCGGCTACGACACCCTCGGCATGGCCGTCAGCCTCTACTCGCACTTCACCTTCGAGCGCGCCGACAAGCTCACCATCACGGGCTGCCCCGAGGAGTTCCAAAACGAGAATAACCTGGTCTATGTGAGCTTTGTCGATGCTCTGGCCGCCTGGGGCGAGCCGGCCTTCCCCGTCGCTATTGACATTCAGACCGACGTGCCCGTCGCCCGTGGCCTGGGTTCCAGCTCCACCTGCGTCGTCGCCGGCATCATGGCTGCCGCCGCGCTGACGGGCCACACCGTCGACCGCGCTGAGCTCGTCCGCATTGCCACCGAGGTCGAGGGCCATCCCGATAACGTCGCCCCTGCTATCCTGGGCGGCGCCGTCTGCTCCTTTACGCCGACCGATTCGCTCCCCCAGTGCCTGCGCTACGAGGTGAGCGATCGCCTGCGTTTTATTACCGTGATTCCGCCCTACGAGGTACACACGAGCGAGGCACGCAAGGTAGTGCCGCAGGAGATTCCGCTCTCCACCGCCGTGTGGCAGATGGGCCGCATCGCCGGTATGACGCGCGGCCTGGAGACCGGCGATCTGGACCTGATTGCCGCCGCTAATGACGACCGCATTCAGGAGCCCTATCGTCGCCGCCTCATCCCCGACTACAACGCTGTGCGCGACACCTGCCTTAACGGAGGCGCCAAGACCATCTGGATCAGTGGCTCCGGCTCGACCCTCATGGCCGTGACTGACGACACCATCGTGGCAAAGTTCCTACAGGTCAAGCTGCGTGAACAGTTCCCCAAGTGTGACACGCATATTCTGACGTGCGACACCGATGGCGCTCAAATCGAGTACCTGTAGCGCCCTGCCTCATTGCTCTCACCGGCCCCCTTGGGGCTTCCCCTGAAAACGTCCTCGATCATGAATTGCCCCGTCGTGCGCTTCGCGCGACGGGGCAATTCGATCTGCGGATTGTTTTCAGGGGAAGCCCCAAGGGGGCCTGCGCAGCCTCGAAAGGATAATCGCATTCGCTGATTTAATCTTGTGCTCCAACGGAGCCACGGACGAGAGGCCTTCGCGCTGCGGAATAATTTTGAGGGGAACACCCCGACCATCCCTGCGTTTACCTTGCTGAGGATGTCTACAGGAACCCACGCTTTGAAGGGGCGCCGGGCAGATAGGGGCTTTTTAAGTTACATAATAAACTGTTTATCTATGCTACTATTTAACTAGGCATCGCAGTATGGAGGTGGTCAAAGAGTTACGCACACTCAAAGCTTCGTTTTTCCTCTCGATACTTTTGATATTACCGATATGTTTCTCGTTTAGCCCTTCGACTGCTTATGCTGCAGAAAGCGATGCTGTCGCAATTTCTGGCGCAACCCAAGATTTTGATTTAACGAAAGGTCCCGAGCAGTCTCATCAAATCAAGCTTAAGGATGGGACCGTTGCTGTAATAGGAATTAAAAAAACCAATGAGCCCAGCCTGATATGGGACAGTTACTACAACAACGCATCTGGAACTTGGACTATCTATTACAACAGTCCTTTTATTTATCGCGAATTCAAGATCAAGATAGCGAACTCGCTCATTACCAGCGCTTGGGGACAAAACTATACGACTATCGGCTGTACGGTAACTAACGAGTCCTTTATATGGAACTCGAAACAGGCGACATATCGACTCAACTATGAATCGATGGGGATGACGTCCGGTATCGCCGTGTTGCAAGCGACCATGGAAGGCAGCACGCTCCACACCTATGCAAACTAGACTCACATCAATTGAGGAAGTTCAATGATCCCAATTCCTGCACGCTCAGACATTATGATCGCTCTCGTTTGGATTCTCGTCGGAGTGCTTATTTGGCGTATCTGCAAATGGGTTAAAAACAAGAAATAGTTGATAAAACGTATATGCCATTTATGCGATGCTTGGGGCCGTTAAATCGGCCCCTATTTCTATAGCTTTTCAAGCAGCAGTCACCCATTTGGAAGTCGCAATGCCATTCATACGATTTCGGCCCTTTAAGCCGCTATCTATTGGTAGGGACTCTTGCTGGTAAGGAGCGCTTACTAGATACAAACCTTGGCAATATATTGGTTTAGGCGGCGCTGGTTTCTTTGTATTCGAAGACTGGCTCTAGGAGATCTTCGATGATGCAGTGGAGGGCTTTTGCTATGGCTCTTACGCTTGTTACCGAAGCTTCATTGATGTTTCTCTGGCGCTGCTCGTACATTTGGATTGAGCGGAGTGATACGCCCGATTCGTATGCCAGGTCTTGCTGGGTTTTCTTAAGCCTCTTCCTTGCTAGCGCCAGTTTGGTTTGACGAGGTGTTTTCTTCGCTATATCGCAAACAAGACGCGCCACACGCTCCTCTGAGGCTTCGTGCCAGGGGTAATACATATTGCACAGCGCATCGAACGGAACGGCATGCAGCAGGTCTTCGAAAGACTCGCCCAGACGCCATTGCAGATATGCCAATATCCAGCCCGTCCAATACTCCGGCGTCTTCTCAAAACGATAGGTGCGGTCCGGTATAGACCCGCTTTGATATCCCGACCTTTCGGCGATAAGTGCGAACAGCTCAACACCTGATTTTCCCGATACGACCCATGCGTTGCCGCGCTCAAACTCGCGAGCTACGCCGCTCAGGCAAAAGAGCTCAGCGATCTCGGACCCTTCCGCTCCATAGTCGTTCACGGCATAGTCAAAGCAGTCGCCAAGGTTGTTCATTGCGTCCTCGAGGTAGTAGACGGGATATGTCCTACTCGGCCCACAATCCGTTAACTCTTGGATCATTTAAATCAACCCTCCCTGCCATTAAATCCCTAATGTCGATACCTTCGGAATCGAACCCGTTAACCGTATCCAAGTATTTGCGTCGAGCATTCTGCTCTCGCTCAAAACGCTTGGGATAAAACTCAGACCCCAAAGCCTGCTTCCAATCGCAGAATCTAATCGCCGAAAATGCGCACTCGCTCATAAGAGCATATTGGATACCCAAATCACCCAAGCGCATGATACGTTGCAGCTGCCTGAGCGAGATCATGCCGCTGACAAACTGTCTTGCAAACGAAAAATAGGAGTCGTCGGCGCGATAACCTCGAATTACGTCATAGGGAGAAATATCAATCAGGCAGTTATCCAGCAGATAGCGAAGTCCTTCGCGCGCCAGCGGTGTCGAAACATTGAACTCCCTATTGTTAGCCAAAATCGCAAGCCAATTGAGAATTGAAAACTCCCCGGACTCCAAATCCAAGACTGCGAGACCATCCATATCGAGCTCATATCGATTTGCAATGCCATCAGACTCAGTCCGACATGCCCACTCCATTGCCATTTCCTCATGTGGCGTGCAATAAAACCCACACCCATAGTCATTGAATTGTCTGCATTTATCCAACGACGGATGCTCGACAACAACCTCCGACCCGTGCCAAAGCTCCATATCGACCTCCAAACAAAAATATCACCCCAGTGATAGTGTACCAATAACTATCACTGGGGTGATATAGATAGATGCAAACTATTGCCTGCCAAGAACCCTTACTAGAGGCAAGCCTCGGCGATGCGCTTTTTGAGTTCGTCGATGCCCGCACCGGTTTGGGAGCTTGTGATGATCACGTTCTCGGCCGGGACGTTGAGCTGCTTTTTAATGGCTGCTGCCTGGCGGGCCTGCTGGGTGCGGCTGAGCTTGTCGGCTTTGGTGAGGCAGACGATAAAGTTGAATTCGTTGCCCTGCAGGTAGTCGATCATGTCATGGTCGAGCTTGCTGGGGTCGTGACGAATATCCACCAGCGACACGACCAGGTTAAAGCTGCGCTCGGAGTCAAAGAAGTCGCCGATAAGTTCTGCCCAGCGGTCACGCTCGGCCTTGGAACGACGGGCGAAACCATAGCCCGGCAGGTCAACGAAGTGCACGTCGTCAGCCTCAAAGAAGTTGATGTTGCTCGTCTTGCCCGGCGTGCTCGAAACCTTGACGAGGTTCTTGCGGCCAAAAAGCTTGTTCATGATCGACGACTTGCCCACGTTGGAGCGGCCGACGAAGCTCACCTCGGGGCAGGTGGACTCGGGAATCTGCGAAACCTTGCCATAGCTGGCAACGAACTTGGCAAGCTGGTAGTTAATGGAATCGGCCATGGACACTCCTTGGTCGTAGGTTCTTACAAAAGAGCGCGCTAATAAATAGCAGCGATACGGCGAACGATATCGAGCGTAATGCCACTCGCGGTACGGGCATACTCGAACAGGTCGAACTCGCGGTCGCAAATCGCATCGTACGCCTCGTCACAATTATCGCTGATAGCGCGCAGCACCAGGCAATCGACACCATTTTTAGTTGCGACATGAGCAATCGCCGCGCCCTCCATGCCGACACAATCGGCGTGCGTCGCCTCGATAGCGTCGTTGCGCATGGCGGCGCCCGTCACAAAGCGGTTGCCCGTGGCAATCGTGCCGACCAGGAATTGTTTGGCTCCCTCGTTCGAAGCGGCTGCATTTGTCGAAGCGTTGACAAAGCCACGCTCAGAAAGCACATCGGCAGCAATATCGACCAGCGCAGGCGTCGAGCCAAACTCCTCGAGCCCCGGTGCAGACTCGGCGATAAGCGCGGTATCGGTATCCAGATAGCGCAGGCGTTTGCCGATGACCACGTCGTCGATATGGAGCTTGGGGTTCAAACCGCCCGCGATACCCGAAAGCACAACTGCCTGCGGAGCATACTTGCTAATGAGGTGCTGTGTTGCGGCGGCAGCGTTTACCGTGCCCATACCCGCCGTCGTGGCGACAATCGACAGACCGTCGAGACCGCCGGTCACAACGTTCAAGCCCGCCTCCTGCACCATGCAAACGTTACTCAGCTCTTCCTTAATCTGCATGATCTCTTTTTCGAGTGCACCGATAATCGCGATGGTAGCCATGCCATTCCCCAAACCTATACAAAATTCTCAACCACGGTATGGTACCAGCATTTTGTCTGCCAACGCCAAACGAACACGCTAGGCCAGCGCAGCTCGCGTATCAAACAGGGCCTTTGCAATCGCAGCCGTAACCTCGCTCGAGTGGTCGCTCCACGGCATCGACGTCATGATGCTCATAACATAGGTACGGCTATCGATGTCGATAAGGCCAGCATCGCATGTCGAATAGCAACCATCCTCGCTAATCCAGCCTGCCTTGTTGCGCACCAAAACCTGCTCGTCGGCAATCCCATCACGGATAAATGAGCGCGATGTTGATGCCAGAAGGCCCGACAGCCATTGCGACGTCTCGGTATCCGTGCTCAGATACTCGCTCATCTCACGCCATAACCTAGCAGAAGTGCGTGGGCAGTAGGTCGGAAAATCACTCATCGGATCGAGTGCGGTATCGTAATCGACGCCAAGACCGACAATCCAATCCTCGTAACCGACACGGTCAAACGCCGCACGCAACGCGATAAACGAATCGTTGTCCGAATTAACGACCGCGGCTTCGATCAGGTCGCGCACCGTCTGCCAGCCCATGTTGTAGCCGCCATAGGTGCCCAGAGTATCATCGAGCGATACTTGCCCTGTCTCGACCAGAGATTCGCAGACGTAGAGCACATAGAGCGCCTTATAACTACTCGCACCGTAAACCTCGACATCGGCGTTATACGTCACGCCCTTGCCGCTCGATAGGTCGTAGAACACCACGCCCACATCGCCCAATTCCTTGGCCTAATCAAGGGCATCTTGGAGCGCGGCGAGGCTCTCATCCTCCAGGGCGGGGATCTGGTCATCAACCAGTGAGAAGGTCTGCACGGTATCGCCTGAGGGAATATCGTTAAAGTCCGCCTTCGAAAGCCTCGTCTTGAGGCTCGCTGTCGACAGGGTTTGGCTTGCGGTGGCTTTAGATTCAGAGACCTTTTTGTTTTGCATCTGTACCGTTGACGCATCTGAGTGTGCCATTCGCTCCGACGCGTAGGTTTTGGCGGTAATTCCGAGGATAATAACCGCCAACGTCAGCATCCCAATGGCGGCAATCTTCGTCACGCGGATGCAAGCGTCAGCAAGGCCACGCGAAGACGTGCCCTTCGTCTCATATCTGCTGCTATGCTGCGGCACATACTCGTCCCGCGATGCGTTGTTTCGCACGTGGTCTCCTGACTGCTACCGTTCATATACGAGCAGCATAATACCGAGCAGGCATTTCTTTCCAAAGATATTCAGCGGCGTTTAAGGCGTCTTTAAAGAAACCACAAGCGTATTTATCCAAATGGCACGATTCTGTTGCGCATCTCCGCCCAAAACGCAGTTGCGGTGGAATAATTCCTGCTTGGGCGGCATAAGCCGAAAAACAAGAACTATTCCACCGCAACTTGACGGGACTCTTTGGCAATCAACTTGGTGTCCAGGGGCACTCATTTAAGTCTGTCCCCAATGAGTGCCCTTGGGGAGCGAAAATGGCTCGCTAGCCGATAGCGTTTTTGAGTTCCGCGCGGCGCTTTTTCATGCCCGTCATGACGGCGTTGCGCAGCTCGGGCATGCGCGCGGTATCCATCTGTGGAACGCCCTCGAGCTTATAGGGAATGCCCAGTTGCTCGTACTTGACAACACCCATCGTGTGATACGGCAGCATTTCCAGACCGACCACGTTATGCCACGGGGCGATCAGACGACCGAGCTTCTCGCACTCCTCCACCGTATCGGTGATACCCGGCACTACCACGTGGCGAATAACAACCTTAATCTTGCGACGCGCGAGCTCATCACCAAACGCCAGAATGCGTGCGGGATCGCAACCGGTCAGCTTTTTATGCTCGACGGGATCGGCGTGTTTAATGTCGAGCAGCACCATATCGGTCTCGTTGAGTACGGCATCGAACTTCTCGGGATGCGCGGGATCGAACGCATAGCCGCAGCTATCCAAGCAGGTATGCACGCGACCATCAGGGTTATTGTGCATGGCGCGGAACAGGTCGGCTAAAAACGCGGGCTGCAGGAGCGGCTCGCCGCCGGACACCGTAATACCGCCGCTGCGGTAAAACTCATGGTTGCTCTGGAACTCGTCCATCAGGTGCTCGACGGTCACCATGGTGCCGCCGTTAACCGACCAGGTGTCGGGGTTGTGGCAATACGCACAGCGCATGGGGCAGCCCTGAACAAACACCACAAAGCGAATGCCGGGACCGTCGACCGTACCCATCGTTTCAATCGAATGTACGCGGCCCAGGGCAAACGCGGAGTCCTCAGGACGAGCGTCCACACCCTCGAGCGTCATCTCAGCCATTCCCGCTACCTTGCCTCTCATTGGTTTTAGCTACATAAATGCCAGAGCCATTCTAGCCCATACGTTTGCGTTTAAACGTCTCGGGCTAGAATGGCACGTTTTAATCTATCCCCCATTACCGTGACGGGAGCCCATGTCGAGATGTGAAGCCGAAGAATGCTCGCCTACAGCCTTTACGCCTTGAGTGTGAGCACCGCGCCAAAGGCGGTCGGGCCGCAATGGCTCGAGATCACGCCGCCGACCTGAGTCCAGGTAACGTCCTTAAAGCCCAGGTCGTGCGCATAGACTTCCATGTCGTCGCGCAGCTCCTCGGAAAGGCCTACCGAATACGCCAGGCCAATGTGCGAGTAGTCAATCTCGCCCTTCGCAACCATGTGGTCAATAAAGGCACGGGCGCATTTGAGCATAGAGCCGCGGAACTTCTTGGTCGCCACAAACTTACCGCCCGTCACCTCAATGCAGGGCTTAATCTTGAGCAGGTGGGCGCCAAGGAACGCGACGTTGGACAGACGACCGCCCGCCTTGAGGAAGGCAAGATCGGTAGGAACGAAGCCCAGCAGCACGCGATCCATGACGGAATTCGTGAAGGTGAAAATCTCGTCGACCGTCGCATCCGGATGGGCTTCGATATACTTGGCGGTCTCAACGGCAACCAGTGACTGGCCCACCGAGACAAAGCGCGTATCCATGGAGAAGACGTAATCGCGATTCGCAGCCGCAATCTTCGAGGACTGATGCGAGCAGGTCGTGACCTCGGAATACGCAAGATGCAAGATGGTCGCATCGGGTTGCTCGGCATGAATGCGATCGTACACATGTGCAAAATCCGCCGGTGAACAACCGCTGGTCTTGGGCATCACGCCAAACTCGTTGCAGCGCGAATAAATCTCGAGTGGATCGATGGAGCCATCCTCGACAGTCTCGTCGCCAATCGTGACATGCATGGGCACGCGCACGATGCCATAGCGTTCGCAAAGCTCCGGCGTCACATCCGACCCAGACTCAACAACGATTACGTACTTGCCCATAACTATCACGACCCATCCCGACGTCGGCTTTTCAATACCAAGCACGAGCCTGCCACGCTGTTGCACAACGACGCCCAAGCGCCAAAGAGACGCCGCCCCTTGCACACAACAAAGGACAGCGTCTCCCTGGAAAACTCCGTGCTTATCTGAGATTCTACACGGTTTATTACAGAGTGTTACTTACTCCGCAAACGGTAGCTATATGCGATAAACGGTAGCCACCAACAAAGTATCCCGCGCGCTCAACCCATTAGGAGAGTTCCGCCTAAAGGGTGACTACACAGGACCCAGCCGGGGCTGTTTGGGTTTCCTCCCAAAACATTCCGCACTGATATCTTCTTAATTGAAGACGTCGATGGCGCATCCGTATACCATTG
>CAVCBD010000062.1:0-13237 GCA_963599935.1 Acutalibacteraceae bacterium
GCGGGCGTGGCGGAATTGGTAGACGCGCCAGATTTAGGTTCTGGTGGGATTCCCGTGAAGGTTCGAGTCCTTTCGCCCGCACCAACGCACCTGCGTCGGCTCCGGCCGTCGCGACTCTTTGTTGCATAAAGGTACCAGCACCTCAGATAAGCTGGGCAGTATGAGGAGGAACGTGTTGAACATCACCGCTTCTGACGTCAAGGACGCCAAGCTCACCGCTACGGTCACCATCCCGGCCGCCGACGTCGACGCCGCGATCAAGAAGGCCTACAAGGGCACCGCCAAGAAGTACCGCTTCCCGGGCTTCCGTGCCGGCAAGGCTCCCCGTCCGGTCATCGACTCCGCCCTGGGCGCCGAGGCTACCCTCGCTCAGGCCACCAACGACCTGATCGCCGCTAACGAGCCCGCCGTCCTCAACGAGCTGGATATCGTCCCCACCAAGAGCGGTGACTACAAGGAGCTCGATCTCGCTAAGGATCACGAGGACTACACCTACACCGTCGAGTTCTCCCTGCGTCCTGCCGCTGAGCTCTCCTCCTTCGACGCCGTCGAGATCGAGATGCCTCCCGCGGAGGTCACCGAGTCCGAGATCAACAACCAGGTCGAGATGCTCCTCAACTACCGTGCCACCTTCGAGGACGTCGAGGGTCGCGCCGTCGAGGCTGACGACTATGTGACCGTCGACCTCAAGGCCGTCGAGAACGCTGACAACTTCGCCGCCGAGGGCCGCATGCTCATCGCCGGTAGCGACAGCAACCCCGCCGAGTTCAACGAGGCCCTGATCGGCGCCAACGTTGACGACGTCAAGACCGTCACCTGGACCGACGAGGCCGAGGAGGGCGAGGAGGCCGAGACCCACACCGTCGAGGTCACCGTCAAGGGCATCAAGGTCCGCAACACCCCCGAGCTCACCGACGAGCTCGTCAAGTCCGACTTCGGCTTCGACAGCATCGACGCCATGCGCGACGCCATCAAGCTCGAGATCGAGCAGGACAAGGCTTCCCGCCTCCCGGCCGAGAAGGAGAACCGTTGCGTCTCCGCTCTCGCTGAGCGTCTGCAGCTCGAGGAGATGGACGCCGACTACGAGCAGTCTGTCTTTGAGGAGCTCGGCCAGAACTTCCTGTCCAACCTCGCTGCCCGCGGCATGACCCTGGACACCTGGCTGCCCGCTTCCGGCCTGACCATGGAGCAGTTCATCGGCGACCTGCACAAGCAGGCCAACGATGTTGCCCGTGAGTCCCTGGCTCTGGACGCCCTCGCGCGTGAGCTCAAGATCGAGGTCACCGAGGACGACATCAACGCCGAGTTCGAGAAGGCCGGCGTCAAGGACGTCGAGGCTTCCAAGGCCGAGTTCATCGCCGATGGCCGCATGCCTGCCGTCCGCGAGTCCATCCGTCGCTCCAAGGCCGTCGACCACCTGGTCGAGAACGCCAAGGTGACCGAGGTCGACGAGACCGCCAAGGACGCCGAGTAATTCTCGCCACCTTGCCCGCGAGCGCATGTACGCGCCCGTGATGGGGTAAAGTTATAAGCCGGTTATCCGGTTGCTTCGTACGGTGCCAGCCAATGCATAGCATGCGGGCACCGTACGTTTGTCTAGAACCAATATTGGTCCGTAAGAGAAATGGAGATGCGTATGATCGCTAAGTTCGATTCCGCCCTCGTGCCATACGTTATCGAGCAGACGCCGCGCGGCGAGCGCAGCTACGATATCTATTCGCGCCTGCTCAACGACCGCATCATCTTCTTGGGCGAGGAGATCAACTCCGTCAGCGCCAACCTGGTCGTTGCCCAGCTGCTGCATCTTGAGAGCCAGGATGCCGAGAAGGATATCTCGCTCTACATCAATTCGCCCGGTGGCGAGGTTTACTCCGGCCTGGCGATTCTGGACACCATGAACTTCATCAAGCCGCAGGTCTCCACCATCTGCGTCGGTATGGCCGCGTCCATGGCCGCCGTGTTGCTTTCGGCCGGCGCCAAGGGCAAGCGCTTCTGCCTGCCGCACTCCAAGGTCATGATTCACCAGCCCAGCGGCGGTGCCCAGGGCCAGCAGACCGAGATTGAGATCGTGGCCGAGGAGATCAAGAAGACCCGCCGCGAGCTCAACCAGATCCTGTCCGACGCCTCGGGCCAGCCCATCGAGAAGGTCCAGGCCGATACCGAGCGCGACAACTACCTGACCGCTGCCGAGGCCCTCGACTACGGTCTGATTGACCGCATTGTCACCTCGCGCGATCTCGCCGCGAAGGACGCCTAGGATGGCCGGTAACATGCAGGACAATTTCGACGAGAACGGTAACCCCATCCGCTGCTCCTTCTGCGGAAAAGAGCAGGGTCAGGTTCGTCGCCTTGTTAAGGGTCCGACCAATATCTTTATCTGCGACGAGTGCGTCGCCGCCTGCTCCGAGATTTTGGAGGAGTCGCTGGCTTCGGACTTTATGGACGCTGCCCGCAACGGCAAGCTGCCGGGTTTCCTCAACGATCACGGTCAGGCTGCGTCCCAGCCTGCTATGGATCCCGAGGCCGAGGGCTTTGAGCTCGAGGACGACGCCCGTCAGGTCATTACGCATGTGCCGACGCCGCATGAGATCTATGACGAGCTTTCGGCCTATGTCATGGGCCAGGAAGACGCCAAGCGCGCCATGTCGGTTGCCGTGTACAACCACTATCGTCGCGTGATCGAGGGCGGCGCCGCGCTTTCGGCCTTTGACGACGGTTTGGACTCGCAGCTCGACGATGATATGGACGAGGTGGAGCTCGCCAAGTCCAACATTTTGCTGCTCGGTCCCACCGGTACCGGTAAGACCCTGCTGGCCCAGACGCTTGCACGCATCCTCGAGGTGCCGTTTGCCATCGCCGACGCCACCGCGCTCACCGAGGCCGGTTACGTGGGCGAGGACGTGGAGAACATCCTGCTCAAGCTCATCAACGCCGCCGATGGCGATATTGAGCGCGCGCAGGTTGGCATTATCTATGTCGATGAGATCGACAAGATCGCCCGCAAGGCCGAGAATCTCTCCATTACCCGCGATGTTTCGGGCGAGGGCGTTCAGCAGGCGCTGCTTAAGATTCTTGAGGGCACGGTTGCAAGCGTTCCGCCCACCGGCGGCCGCAAGCATCCCCAGCAGGAGCTGCTGCAGATCGACACGACCAACATCCTGTTTATCTGCGGCGGTGCCTTTGTGGGTCTGGACAAGATTATCGCCGACCGCGTGGGCAACAAGGGCGTAGGTTTTAACTCCGAGATCGCAGGCCCCACCTCGGTCGACGAGAACGATCTGCTGCGCCAGGTGCTCCCGCAGGACCTCAACGCCTTTGGCATGATCCCCGAGTTCGTGGGCCGTACGCCTGTCGTCACCCAGACGCAGGCGCTCGACGAGGACGACCTGGTGTCGATCCTGACTGAGCCCAAGAACGCCGTGGTGCGCCAGTACCGCAAGATGTTCCAGCTGGAAGACGTGGACCTGGAGTTTGAGGACGATGCCCTGCACGAGATTGCCCGTATGGCGCTCGCCCGCAAGACCGGCGCCCGCGGCCTGCGCTCCATTTGCGAGGACGTACTGCAGCAGACGATGTTCGACCTCCCCAGCGAGGAGGGTGTTTCCAAGGTCATCGTGACCGAAGCCTCCGTAAAGGGCGAAGAGCAGCCCCAGCGCATCTACGGCTAAAACCTGTCAAAACGTCTTTGTCGATAGCCTCCGACCATCCGCGGTCGGAGGCTATTTTATATATACGCAAAACACCCAACTACCTGTGTTATTCTGTGTGTTTGTTTAAGCCTCAGCGAAGTCATTCAGACTGAAGTAATCGATACCTAAGGGGAGGAATGTAGGCCCGATTTTCGTAGATTCCGCACGAGCCGAAGACCACTTAATGTGGTCTTCGAGCGAGCCCAGGACCTGACCGAGCGAAAATCGGGCCTACATTCCTCCCCGACGGGCAAGGGAGAGATATATGGAAGAGATGCCCAAGAACTACGATCCGTCGACCAACGAGCCGGCGATCCTACAGAAGTGGCTCGACGGCGGCTACTACAAGCGCCGTGAGGGCGTGGGCGACTGCACCGTCACCATTCCGCCTCCCAACGTGACCGGCAAGCTCCACATGGGTCACGCCACCGATGACTCCATCCAGGACGCCATCATCCGTATGGCCCGCATGCGCGGCAAGTCCACGCGCTGGGTGCTCGGCACCGACCACGCCGGTATCGCCACGCAGACCAAGGTCGACAAGAAGCTCAAGAGCGAGGGCATCAGCCGCCTGGAGATCGGTCGCGACAAGTTTGTCGACGCCTGCTGGGATTGGACCCACGAGTACGGCGGTATCATCGTCGAGCAGATCAAGCGCATGGGCTGCTCCGTCGACTTCGACAACGAGCGCTTCACCATGGACGAGGACTATGCCCAGGCCGTGCGCAAGGTGTTCTGCGACTGGTACCACGACGGCCTGATTTATCGCGGCAAGCGTATCGTCAACTGGTGCCCCAACTGCACCACCGCCATCTCGGACGACGAGGCCGAGTACAAGGACGAGAAGGGCCACCTGTGGCACCTGCGCTACCCGCTGACCGAGCCGGTCAACGGCCAGGACTACATCGTCGTCGCCACCACACGCCCCGAGACCATGCTCGGCGACACGGGCGTTGCCGTCTCCCCGAAGGACCTCGAGAAGGCCGCCTTCGTGGGTAAGACCGTCATGCTGCCGATCGTCAACCGCGAGATCCCCATCTTTGAGGATTGGCATGTCGATGCCAACTTTGGCTCCGGCTTCGTCAAGGTCACCCCGGCCCACGACCCCAACGACTACGCTATGGGTCAGGCTCACGACCTGCCGCAGATTAACATCTTCGACGAGCACGCGGTGGTCGTTGAGGGCTACGGCGAGTTCACCGGTATGACCCGCGAGGAGTGCCGCGAGGCCGTCATCAAGTGGTTTGAGGAGCACGACCTGCTCGACCATGTCGAGGACCACGACCACTCCGTCATGCACTGCTACCGTTGCGACGCCGCCCTGGAGCCGTGGCTGTCCGAGCAGTGGTTCGTCGCCGTCGACAAGCTCAAGGGGCCGGCGCTCGACGCCGTCAACTCCGGCAAGGTCACCTTCCACCCCGCGCGCTGGACACAGACCTACACCACCTGGATGGAGAACCTTAAGGACTGGTGCATCAGCCGTCAGCTGTGGTGGGGCCACCGCATCCCCGTGTTCTACTGCGAGGACTGCGGCTGGGAAGACGCCCTTACCGAGGACACCGACGTGTGCCCCAAGTGCGGCGGCCATCACGTGCATCAGGACGAGAACGTGCTGGACACCTGGTTTAGCTCGCAGCTGTGGACCTTCGCCACGCAGGGCTGGCCGCAAAAGCCGGAGCTGCTCGAGGGCCATCATCCCACGACGGCGCTGGTCACCGCACGCGACATCATCGCGCTGTGGGTCGCCCGCATGGTCATGAGCTCGCTGTACTTCCTGGACGAGGTGCCGTTTAAGGACGTCGTCATCTATCCGACGATTCTTGCCAAGGACGGCAGCCGCATGTCCAAGTCCAAGGGCAACGGCGTTGACCCCATGGACCTCATTGGCATGTACGGCGCCGACGCCATGCGCTACAACCTGCTGACGCTCTGCACCAACAACCAGGATGTTAAGTTCGATGCGAACATCGACAAGAAGACCAAGAAGCTCATCGACAGCCCGCGCACCGAGCAGGCCAAGAGCTTTGTGACCAAGATCTGGAACGCCAGCCGCTTCCTGCTCATGAACATGGAGGGCTACACGCCCGGCGAGCCTGTCGTGGAGACGCCGGCCGACGCCTGGATGTTCAGCCGCCTGGCCAAGGCCGTGAAGATGGTCACCGAGGGCATCGAGAACTATACCTTTGGCGACATGGCCCGCGGCGTGCAGCAGTTCTTCTGGAACGAGGTCTGCGACTGGTACGTCGAGGTCACCAAGGCCCGCCTGAAGGGCGAGGGCCGTCTGCAAGCTCAGCGCAATCTGATCTTTGTGCTCGACACCTCCATTCGCCTGATGCACCCGCTCATGCCGTTTGTGACCGAGGAGATCTGGGACAACATGCCGGCAAGCGTGCTCGACCTGGACGCCGAGGGCAACGTGGACCGCGCTGAGGCACTGATGATCGCCAAGTGGCCGGAGCCCGCCGACTACGCTAAGTACGTCGACGAGCCTGCCGAGCGTGCGTTTGAGCTGTGCCGCACCGTTGTGTCCGCCGCCCGCGCCACGCGTTCGCGTTATCGCCTGAGCCCCAAGGCCGAGCTCGACGTGGTCGTGCGCGCCGGTGCCGAGGATATCGAGAAGCTCGAGAGCCTGCGCTCCACGATTGAGCCGCTGGCGAACACCGCTTCGCTGGTTATGGGTACCGACGTTGAGAAGCCGGCTGCGAGCATTGCCGTGGTCGACAGCGGCGTCGAGGTCTTTGTGGTGCTCGAGGGCAAGGTTGACCTTTCGGCCGAGAAGGCGCGCCTGGAGAAAGAGATTGCCGCGGCCCAGAAGGAGCTTGCCGGCTGCGAGAAGACGCTCGCCAACGAGGGCTTTGTGGCCAAGGCCGCGCCCGCGGTGGTCCAGAAGAAGAGGGACCGTGCAGCTGAGCTCAAGGAGATCCTGGCGGCGCTGACTGCTCAGGTTGCTGACTTCTCGTAGGTCTAACTTGGGGGCGCGTCCCGATGCTTTGCTCTCCGCTGCGGACAGTCCTGCGCAAGACGGACAGCACATTAAGTGCTGTCCTTTGCGTGCGGAACTTGCGGCGAGCAAAGCATCGGGCCGCTCCTAGTTCGTTTACGTGGTTGTTTGCATCTGGTTGGTCAGGGCCACTGGGTTGTGGCCTTGATTCCGCTGCAAAGCGGTGTTTGGCTGATATTTTGAATGGGAGGGGCTCGTTGTTTATTACGGGCCTCTTTTTATGTTGAGGGGACTTTGGGTTATGGCTAAGCGTTCGGGGTCGTATTCTGTGCCGTTCTCGTTTGAGTTGCTTTCGTTTGGTGAGGCTGTGGGGCTTGCTGCTGATACGGGGCGGATTTCTGGGGATGCTGGGCCTCTGCTTGAGACGGTTGTCGATATGCTCGATGAACTGGGACGTCCGGACGAGTATTTCGATTGCATTCAGGTTGCCGGTACCAATGGCAAGACTTCGACCACGCGTTTTTCGGCTGCCATCCTTCGGGGCGAGGGGCTCAAGACCGCGCTGTATACGTCGCCGCAGCTGGTGCGCTATCCCGAGCGCATGGAGGTCGATGGGCGCGTTGTGAGCGACGAGGCGTTTGCCCGTGGCGTTTCTGCCGCCGTCGAGGCGGGGCATCGCGTGAATGCTCGTCGTGTGGCGGCGGGGGAGCGCGCCTATACCATCACGCCGTTTGACCTTCTAACGGCTGCCGCACTGGTGGTGTTTGCCGAGGCTGCGGTAGATGTTGCTGTGCTTGAGGTTGGCATGGGCGGCCGTTGGGACGCCACGAGTGCGACCGATCCCGTCGCCGTTGCCATTACGGGTATCGGCCTCGACCACACGCGCATTTTGGGCGACACGCTCGAGGCAATTGCGGGGGAGAAGGCCGCGGTCATCAAGCCCGGGCGCTTGGTTGTGCTGGGCGAGGGCACGCACGAGGCGAGCGTTCAGCGCGTGATGGATGCCCGTTGCCGTGAGTGCGGTGTGGTGCCGTTGGTGGTGAGTCACTCCACGACCAAGGTGCCGGCGCATGTGGGCGATACGGTTGAGTTTAGCTGCACCACGCCGCGCGCGATTTATACGTCGAGCATGGTCAAGCCGGCCTATCAGCCGCAAAATGCTGCGTGCGCGATTATGCTCTGCGAGGGTTATCTGGGCCGCGAGCTCGACCACGATGCGCTCGACGCTTCGCTTGTGGGCTGCCCCACGCCGGGTCGCTTTGACGTGCTGGGAACCGATCCACTCAAACTGATTGACGCCTGCCATAACCCCCAGAGCTGCGAGAACTTTGTGAGCGCGCTGGACGAGATCGACCCGTGCGTAGAGAATCGCCCCACGCTGCTGTGCGCCGCGCTGGCCGACAAGGACGTGGCGGGTATCGTCGATGTGCTGATTCCGGCCTTTCCACGCGTAGTCGTAACCCAGACCGATTCTGATCGTGCCCTGCCGGCAGAGGAGCTCGCTGCCCTGGTGGATGCCGACAAACTCGCGGGCGTATACCCCAGCGTATCCGAGGCTCTCGCCGCCTTCGATGCCGCGGGCGAGCCTTTCGTAGCAGCCGGCACCATCACTCTAGCCGGCGAAGTGGCGGGCTTGCTGCGCTAACCCATCCCCCCTCATCAGTTGCGGTGAAATAGTTCCTGTTTTTGGGTTCTAGCAGCCCATCCAGGAACTATTCCACCGCAACTTAGTTTGGAGGCTTGGGGACCAGGCTAGTCGAGGCGGACTGGATCGTGGGGGTAGGCGTTGAGGATCTCGACGCCGGACTCGGTGACCAGGGCCAGGTCCTCGATGCGGACGCCGGTGTGGCCGGGGAGGTAGATGCCCGGCTCGATGGAGAAGGTCATGCCCGGCTCTACGACCTGCTCGTTGACGAGCGAAACGTCGCCCGGCTCGTGGTCCTGCAGGCCGATCGAGTGTCCCAGGCGGTGCGTAAAGTATTTGCCGTAGCCAGCGTCCTCAATCACGTCGCGCGCGGCGCGGTCCAGGTCGCACATGCGCACGCCTGGTGCTATGAGCGCCTCGGCGGCCTCGTTGGCGCGGCGCACGATGTCGTAGATGTGTGCCGTCTCCTTGTCCGGCTCGCCCCAAAAGAACGTGCGCGTCATGTCCGAGCAGTAGTTGCGGCGACGTCCGCCAATGTCGAACAGCACCACGTCGTCGCGCTTGAGTACCGTATCGTCGGGCTCGTGATGTGGGTCTCCGGCGTTGGCGCCAAAGCTCACGATGGGCGGAAAGCTAAAGCCCTCGCAGTCGTGCTTGCGGTACAGGCCGAGCATCTGGTCGGCTATTTCGCGCTCCGTCACGCCCTCGTGAACGAGCTTGATGGCGTCGGCCATCACGGCGTCGTTGGCAGCCGAGGACGCGCGCATGAGCTCCTGCTCGGCGGCATCCTTGTGGGTGCGTGCGGCGGTGACGGCAAAGTCGCCCAGGAAGAACTCGCTCGCGGCGTGACGATCCATAAGGGGCATCAAAAAGCCGGAGCGCATAACGGTATCGATGCCGAGCGGCTTGGTCGGATCGACTTCGCGTGCGATGGCGTCGGTCACGACGTCGGTGTCGTTATGGTAGGCTACGCGGGCATTGTCATACTCGGGCAGCTGATGCAGGGCGTTGACCAAGATCACCGGCTCGGCATCGCGCGCGAGCAGCACGCCGCAAAAACGCTCGAACATATCGGCATAAAAGCCGGTCAGATAGTAGATCGACCACGGGTCATTCACAAGCAGCTGCGCACCGGGGTGTTGCGCCTCGAGCGCATCGAGCACGCGCGCCACGCGCTGGTCATCGACATGTGCCATACATCGTCCTTTCGCTAGGGTGCCACCATGGTATCCCCAATGCCAGGGTAGTCAATTTGGGACGCGGCTATTTTAGCTGCGTCAAACATGCGGAATGATAGGTAAAAGTAGTCATAAGAGGCTCGTCCCAAATGGGCTGCTTTCAAAACTATGGCGGATTACGGGGCTGAACCTATAGTACTTGACCATGGGAAAAATTGCGAAATTAAAACCGCAGGTAGATGGCTTATCAAAAATCGAAAAATGCCGGTATGGATGGGGGTCTCCGAATCAGCCCCGTAATCCGGCATAGTTTTGAAATGGCACTAAAGTAGGCACAAGATAAATATCGAATCCAAGGATAGTTGCGGTGGAATAGTTCCTGGATACCGGGGTTTTGGCGGAAATCAGGAACTATTTCACCGCAATTGAGGAGGGGCGGGGTGGATGGCGGGGTACCTAAAAGAGCCCCGTCCCAAATGAGCTGCTTAGGCTGGGTCGATGTCCATGCTGGCGATGAGGTCGGTACCGGTGTCTAGGAGGTTGGGGAGGACTACATCGCCCATGCGGATCGGGGCTTTGACCTCCAGGCCGCGGATGAGGTCCATCGCCTGGGCGTGAAGTGCCAGCGGGATGGCTTCGGCCGTGCGCACAGGCAGCAGCGCCTCGTCGCCGCCGGATACGGCTACGGTGGTGGTGAGCACGCGCATGGGGCAGGTGAGTTCCTGGTGTGCAAACTTGTCGCCGCGCGGGCAGCTGTTGCCGGTTACGGAGCGCACCTCTACCGCGGCGCCGTCTGCGCCGCGCTTTACCTCCACAGTCAGGAGACACTCGGAGGGGCAGGTGGTGCAGTTAAACTGCAGCGTTTCGATCGCGTTTGTGCTCATGACTCTATGCCTCTTCAGCGGGGTCGACGGACAGGACAATCTCGCTAACACCCAGGTCGAGCGCATGTTGTATCACCTTTGCCGGCAGCGGGAAGATTTCCATGACGCTCGGTTTAAACGGGCGAACCTTGCCTACAAACAGCTCCTCGTCGCCTGCAAGAATGCGCACGCGGGCAGCATCGACCGGTCGGCGAACGCGGAAGTTGAGTTTGGTGAGTGACACGGCCGTGATGCGTCCCGGCAGTGCGTAGCCTGCGATGCCAGCGGGGGAGACGGTGAGCTGGCAACCCGTGCCCGCAGCGCCCGCTTCGACATCCGCGCCGTTCCCCAGCGCGTACGCCGCCGCGGCTGCGCCGGCGCGTTCGGACTCGGTCGTCACGTTGTCGGCCAGATCGTGTACGTGCAGCACGTTGCCGCAGGCAAATATGCCCGGCACGTCCGTCTGCAGACTCTGGTCCACCACGGCGCCGCGCGTACGTGGGTCCAGCTCCACGCCCGCGGCAACCGAAAGCTCGTTCTCGGGAATCAGACCCACCGAAAGCAGTAGCGTGTCGCACGGAACAACGCGTTCGGTCACGGGGATGGGTGCAAGATGCTCGTCAACCTGGCTCACCTCGACAGCCTCCACGCGGTCGTGCCCGATCACGCGCGTGACCGTGGTAGACAGATGTAACGGAATACCAAAGTCATCCAGGCAGTTCTTCACATTGCGGCGCAGGCCGTTGGCGTACGGCATGAGCTCGTACACGCCCTCGACCGAAATTCCCTCGAGCGTGCAGCGGCGCGCCATGATCAGCCCGATGTCGCCCGAGCCCAAAATGACGGCGCGCGAGCCCGGTTTGAGGTTCTCGATATTGATGTATCGCTGCGCTAGGCCGGCCGTAAACACACCGGCGGGTCGGCTGCCGGGAATCTTGATCTCGCTGCGGGTGCGCTCGCGGCAACCCATGGCAAGGACGACCGCGCGCCCGGTGAGCTGCAGCATACCGGAGGGATTCATGAGCGTGACAGTGTGGAGTGTGGCGGCTCCCGTGGACTCGCCCGAATCAATCCCAAGCACCATGCTGTCCAAGAACAGCGCAATGTCGGTTGCGCGCACCTGGTCGATAAAGCGCTGCGCGTACTCGGGGCCGGTGAGCTCCTGCTTGAAGTGCGAAAGGCCAAAACCGGGGTGGATGCACTGGCGCAGGATGCCGCCCAAGTGCTGCTCGCGCTCCACGATGGCCACGCACGCGCCGGCCTTATGCGCGGAAAGCGCGGCCGCCATGCCGGCAGGTCCGCCGCCGATAACGACCACGTCGAAGGCCTGCGTGGGGACTGCCTCAACGGTATCGCTATCATTCGCGCTCGATTTGAATTCCGCCATCCTAGCGCACCCCCTTCAAAGGTCCCTCAACGAGCCACGAGCCGGTGTCCTCCAACAGCACCTCGCTGGGGTCACACCCCAGCTCGCGGGCTAGAATCGCCACCACGCGGCTCTGGCAAAAGCCGCTCTGGCAGCGGCCCATGCCCGCGCGGCAGCGGCGTTTGACGCCCTCGACCGAAACCGCACCCGGGCGGCGTCGAATCGCGGCAACAATCTCGGCCTCGGGCACCGTCTCGCAGCGGCAGACAATCTGCCCCCACGCGGAGTCGGACTCGATGAGCTCCTCCTTGCGCGCAAGCGGGGTGCGGTCAAAGTCGTCCGGCGCGCGGCGAATCGGATCCCAATCGGCCCGTTCGTGCAAAGCAACGCCCGCTTCGCGCATCACGTGCTCAATGCGCTCGGCAATGGCCGGCGCGCTTGCCACGCCTGGCGACTGAATGCCCGCCGCCTGGAACAGGCCTGGCACCACGGCCGACTGCCCAATAAAGAAGTCGTTCGTTCCCTTAATGACCGGGCGCCCGCCGGCAAACGCGCGCACCACGCGACGCGTGTCCAGATCGGGCACCAGCTTGCGCGCGCCGGTCAGCAGCGCGTCGACATCGGTCGCGTAGGTCTGGGTATCGCCCGGCTCGCGCACGGCGGCCGTTGCGGTAATCACGGTGTTCCCATGTACGGTGCCCGTGACGATAACGCCCTTGGACACCGGCGTGGGCACGGGGTAGAGCGGCATCAGCGTGCGCGGCTCCTTGTCCAGTACCACAATGTTTCCCTGGCGCCAGACCATCTGGAACTCCTCGGCGCCGGCCATATGCGAGATGTCAGCGGCACCGTTGCCCGCAGCGTTGATCAGATAGCGGCAGCACACATCACCGGCAGGCGTCACCAGCGTAAAGCGTGCAGCCCCGTCGGTAGTCTCGCCGCCAGCAACCTCAATCGCTTCCACCGGTGCGGAGCGCATAAACGTCACCCCGTTGGCGACGGCGTTCTCCAGCGCGGCAATGGCGACCTCAAACGGATCGACAAAACCGGTCGAGGGGCACCACAGCGCGCAAGTCGCCTGGGCACTCGCGCGCGGTTCTAGCTCGTGGATGTGCTCGGGGCCGATAATCGACAGCTCGGGCACGCCGTTGGCCAGGCCATTCTGGCGCAGCTTCTCCAGGTGTGCGCGGTCTTCGTCGTTAAACCCCAGCACCATCGACCCGGTGCGGCGGAACAAAAAGCCCAGCTCCTGGGCCCAGATGCCATACAGTTCGCAGCCGCGGGCATTGACCTGTGCCTTTACGGTGCCCGGAGCCGGATCGTAGCCGGCGTGCACCAGGCCGCCGTTGGCCTTCGAGGCGCCCAGCGCGATGTCGTTGGCCGCCTCGATCACGCAAATGGACAAGTCATAGAGCGCGAGCTGTCGCGCGATAGCGCATCCCGTGATGCCCGCGCCCACAATCGCGATATCAAACGTTTCTGCCACGGTGCCTCCCAGATGAGTTGACAGGCTGTCAATAGGACTATCCTACGGCCTGCACACCCCCAGTGCGGC
>CAVCBD010000063.1:0-13086 GCA_963599935.1 Acutalibacteraceae bacterium
CGCCGTGCTCATCAACTACGCGCGCGAGACCATCATTGACGAGGACGCCGTCGACGCCGCCCTGCGCGAGGGCAAGCTCAGCTGGTTTAGCTGCGACTTTGCCACGCCCAAGACCGTCAAGATGCCCAACACGTTTATCACCACGCACTCGGGCGCCGGCACTGGCGAGGCCGAGGCCAACTGTGCTGATATGGCCATCAGCGAGCTCAAGGATTACCTGGAGAACGGCAACATCGCGCACAGCGTCAACTACCCCGCTTGCAGCATGGGCAAGGCGCGCGCCGCAAGCCGCATCGCCTGCCTGCACGCCAACGTGCCTAACATGATCGGCCAGATCACGGCAATCCTGGCCAAGGACAATGCCAACGTGCAGCGTATGACCAACGAGTCCGCTGGCGAAAACGCCTACACCATGTTCGACACCGACGAGCACCTGGACAGCAGCACCATCGAGGCGCTCAAGCAGATTCCGTCGATGCATCGCGTGCGCGTGATCAAATAGCGCCGGCGCCAAGCCTGCCAGGCAGGCCATGAAGCCCATTCGGCCCCCGTTTTCACGAAACGGGGGCCGAATTCGTTGCTCCGCCTGGTTTTAAAATGCTACCCAGAATAAGTTTTTTCGGATAGTCGACAGTCATACCCAAATCACTGAGCACACCTGCTTTGATAAACAGCTTTATCAGGGGCTTTAGTAGGTAAAAATCGATCTCTATATACCAGATTCAAGTTGACTGTCTATTTTCCGAAACAACTTATTCTGGATAGCATTTTTATGCCCTTCCAAGGCGAAACTGAAGCCTTTTTCGCGCCCAAAACTCTAGCCCGCGTGACCGTTTTCCATCTGCACGACTACATTCCCGCCCAATCGATAAAAATCTCCTCACGAAGCCGCCGTTCGAGCTCCTGCTGCCGCGGCGTCTTGTCTTTCAGCCGCACATCGAGATAGGACATGATGAGTTCCATCACCACGCGGAAGGCATCGGGGTCGGCCAGCTGGCCATAGGTCATCAAAACGACGGGATATCCCATCGCTTGCAGCGCCGTCGTTCGGTCGGAGTCCGAAATCTTGGATTCTATGGATCCATGAATGGCTTTACCTTGGCATTCAACCAGACACTCTCGACTACCGTCCTTATTTGCCAGCAAAATATCGGCATAGCGCCTATCAAGCCCCGAAATCAGGCGGGCACTGCGCGTCATACGAATCTCAACGTTATTGGTAAGGCGCAGCCCTTCGCCGCCGCGCAACCTCGTAAGGCCAAACAGCATCGATGCCTGGACCTCGAGCGGCGATGCCACCACCCCCGTAATGCATTTCGCGGCTCGTATGAACGATTTAGCGCCGCGGAGCCCCCGGATCTTATCGACGTACTCTGCAAGCTCAGAGAGCTCGATCAAGGGCGGTCGTTTCCACAAGTCCGTTGGACTCCCCGAGACATCCTTTACGTTTTCCCAGCCCAACCGTGCGTCACCCCACCGGCCCCCATATGCCTGCACAAGTGCCGACTTTACCTGAGGCGCAATCTTGCACACGGCAAAGGTGCCGCACATCTCATACATGCACATAATCAGACGCTCGTTTGAGACCGAGGAAGCCAGGGACAGCAGGGTAAAGAGTGGGGACGCGACATCGAGGCCAAACTCTGTCTGCCGCACGGAATCAAACGGCCTCTCCCCGTTCCAAACATGCCTGACAATGCGATCGCCCTTACGCCCGCAGCCGCCCTGCGCCAACACGTGTAACGGGGTGCCCAGGAAATGCTTGACGAGCGGGTGCTCACAAAGATGCTCCCTGCGCGGATCGTCTACAGAATCGGGCAGGTCCGGCATTATCGCCAAGACCTGTGGAGGTATCCGGTGATACCGAAAGGCAGATATGTCGCACAGCATGTCGTCCATGAAGGGTACGTACCCGCTGCGTCGCTTGTGAACCCGCTCGGACGGCAAACGCGCTGGCTCGGCCTGCGAACGGTAAATACTGCCACGCCCACGTCGCGGATCTCTCAGGAGGCTTACAATCGGTTTGGAAAGCAAACTGATTGTGAGGTTGCATATGGTTGATGAGGACTTTGCCTGGCGGCTTGCGCAGGAGCTTGTGCGGATCGACAGCTCAGACCCGGGCGCGTATGAGGATGAAATTGAGCGCTTCATTAAGAGGCTCATTGAGCAGCAGCTGGCACAACTTGATAGTTCTGCGCTCGATGCCGTGCAGATTGAGGAGCTCGAAGTGCTGCCCGGGCGCCGCAACCTTAAAGTCACCGTGCCGGGCCAAAGCGACGAGCCGCGGCTGGTCTATATCTGCCACATGGACACAGTCACCTTGGGCGACGGCTGGGACGCGGACATTACGCCGCTTGGGGCGGTTGTGCGCGACGATAAACTCTATGGCCGCGGTGCCTGCGATATGAAGGGTGGCCTGGCCTGCGCCATTGCCGCACTGGTCCATACGCTCGAGCGCGTGGCGGCGGATGGCGCGCTGCCACGCCGCGGCTTTTCGCTCATCTGCTCGGTCGACGAGGAAGACTTCATGCGCGGCTCAGAGGCCGCGATCGATGCCGGCTGGGTCAGCTCGCGCGAATGGGTGCTGGACACCGAGCCCACCGACGGACAGATCCAGGTGGCGCACAAGGGGCGCACGTGGTTCGAGTTTGAAATGGCTGGCGTAACGGCGCATGCGAGCCAGCCGTGGAAGGGTGCGGATGCCGTCGCCGCCATGGCCGAGGTCGTGTGTTCGCTTCGTCGCGCGTTTGCGGCGCTGCCCGCGCACGATGAGCTGGGGCCTTCGACCATCACGTTTGGCCAAATCGAGGGCGGATATCGCCCCTACGTCGTACCCGACCGCGCCAAAGTCTGGGTCGACATGCGCCTGACCCCGCCGACCGATACGGCCGCCGCAATCAATATGGTCGAGCATGCCATCGCCGTCGCCGAAGCCGCCGTTCCCGGTTGCCATGGCAGCTACACCGTGACGGGCGACCGCCCCGCCATCGAGCGCGACCCGAACTCTCCCCTTCTAGCAGCGCTCAAGCGTGCCGCCGATGACGTGACGGACGCGGACACGACCGTCGGCTTCTTTACCGGCTACACCGACACCGCCGTCATTGCCGGCAAGACAGGTAACCGCAATTGCATGAGCTACGGTCCCGGGTCGCTCGCGCTCGCGCACAAGCCCAACGAATATGCGCCCCACGCCGATATCGTTCGTTGTCAGCAGGTGCTAATCGCGCTCGCCGATAACGTGCTCTGGGACGCGAGCAGCCAAGTTGGGGCATAATAAGCCGCGAACAAACCGACTCACACGTTAGGACCGCCCATGAAAGCACTTCCGTTTCCCTGCATCCGACCGGCTCAGGACCGCGTGCTCGAAGCGTTGCCTGCGATGGGCGGTATCCTGAGCGGCAACGACGCCCTACGCGGCGCCATCGCCGACGGCCTGATGCTCAAGGATCCAGGCACGGCGTATTACGTGTACGAATGCTCGGGCGAGCCGGGTCACGTGACGGGTGTCGTGGCGATTTGCCCGGTTAACGTGCTGACGGGCAGCGACGCGGCTGTCGCCGAGAACGTCGATGCACTCGCCGCTGCGCACGCGATCGCCGAGCTCAAAGTTCAGCCGCGCCCCGTGTCGCTCGCCTACGAAGCCTCGCCCGTCATGGATATCATCCTCGGCGCCGCCAAAGAGGGCGCCTCGCTCTACGCCGTCACCGACCCCGCGGGCATCACGCATCGCGTATGGGAGGTCAAGCGCGAGGACGCCGTCGGGGCCATCCGAGCCATGCTCGATCAGGCACCGGAGCCGGCACTGGCCGACGACCCCGCCTATGCAGCCGCTCTGACCGGGGCGTCGCAGCTGCTGGCAGACGAGGCCCGCACGGCCGGCACCTACACGGGCAAAGAACCGTTCAACTTTACCGTCGCCGCGCTATTCCCCACCGCGCAGGTCAGCGGCGGCGCGCCGCAGGTTCCAACGGGCCTGCTCACTCACCAAATCGCGCGGTTCTAACACTACCCGCGCTGCGGGCTCCCTGCCGCCACCAACGGCTCAAGCCCCAGCTCGCGCTCGTAGTCTTCCTGCGTAAAGATCTCAACCAGTTCAAACGTATCCGTCGCATCATCAAACGCAAAGTGCAGCACCGAGCAATTGCCCGGAACGCGGTCGCGCTCGTCTGCCGCCGCGCCCTTCACGTGATCCATAAACTCCTTGATAGCCGAGCCATGGCTTACCGCGAGCACGCACGTATGGTCCGGACGCTGCATAAGCTCGGTCAACGTCGCCACCATGCGCTCGCGCACCTGCATCTGGCCCTCGCCGCCAAACTGGCAATAGAAGTCGCGCCACGGGCGCTCGGGCATAAGCATCACGCGCTCGGCCTCAAAGTCGCCAAAGAACCACTCGCGCAGGCCATCAAGGCGCTCATACGCCAAGCCAGGCCACAAGTTGGCGAAAGTCTGCTCGGTGCGATGAAGTGTGGAGGTGTAGGCGTGATCGGGCTCAATGCCGCGCGCACGCAAGAACATGCCGGCGCGCGCCGCCTGGTCGCATCCCAGCTGCGTAAGCGGCGAGTCGCTCCAGCCCTGAATAATGCGCTTGAGGTTAAATATCGTCTGTCCATGACGGACCAGATACAGGTCTTTATTCATAGGGGGTCCTTTCGTTTGTTACCAACCCAAGAGCGAAAACGCCCCGTCGCAATAGCCAAAATGAAGCACGGCACCGTTGTCGGGTTGTTCTCCCCCGCCAGTCACGCATCTAAGAAACTCCTGGCAGGCTGAGCCGTGGGATACGGCCAGCACGCAGTCGTGCCGGGGCCGAGCCATGATGTGGGACAGCGCCGCGACCATACGTGCGCGAAGCTCACTTTCCGACTCGCCACCAAAGGCAACCGGATAATCGCCCCAGGGTTGCGCCGGCATCTCGCGGTTTAACGTGCCCTCCAACGAACCCAAATGCCACTCGCGCAGTTCATCGACCAGCTCTATGGAACGACGCTCGCCAACGATAAGCTCGGCCGTACACCGCGCCCGCCCCAACGGTGACGAATACACATGATCAAAGGTCACGCCGCGGTCCTCGAACGTCGCACGCGTCGCCATCGCTTGCTCGCGCCCGCGCGCCGTAAGTGGCGAATCGTGCCAGCCCTGCAAAACGTTCTTCACATTGAGCTCGGTCTGCCCATGCCGCACCAAATACAGATCTGCCACACGCCCTCCCCTCGTACCACCACAAAGGGGACAGGCACCTTTGTGGTGGTTTTGCCGCCGAATCGCGCCTCAACGACGCGCAACTACAGCAGCACGTCGGCAAGCGGACGCTTGGGCACGTGATGCACCTGCGCCTCGTCGCGCCAGTAATTGATAGAGCCATCCGGGTTGGAGTCGATCGCGTCGATCACCTGTGTCTCGGCTGGCACGCCAAAAGCCATGATCAGCTTGAGCTCGTATTTGTCGTTATCGAGCCCCATAGCGTCGATCGCGCGGGGCGTAAAGGCCTTGAACATGCAGGCCGCCACCTCGGGCGTGGCGCTGCGAGCGGCGAGCATCATCGTCTGGGCGGCAATGCCGGTGTCGACCTCGGTGATGGGCGCGGCGGGCTTACCCGCAACAGCGCACTCGGCAAGAATCGCGATGTAGCCGGTCGGGCGTTCGCCCTCATCGGGACCAGGCCAATCCTTAAGCGCACCGGCCCACGCGAGCTCATCAAATACGCGCGCGCAGTCCTCTGCACCGCTCACCACATGAAAACGCAGACGCTGAGCATTGGCGCCGCAGGGAGCCAGGTGCGCCAGTTCCGCCAGCTCGAGCAAAAACTCGCGCGGTACGCGCATGGACTCGTCAAATCGGCGGCACGTGCGGGCGCGGCGGACCAGCGCGTCAAACGTGTCCAGGCCAAGCTTTTCGCAACCCTGCTTTGCCATCGACTCGGCGCTTACCGGCGCCGCGGGAACTGCTTCGTTCATAAGACCCCCAATAAAAGCCAATTGTTCTTAAGAAAATCTAACCTAAAACGTAGGCAATTACACACAGCGGCGCAATGTTCCACACCTGTTGAATATTCCGCATCCAAACGGGAACAAAGGTAACAATTCGGGAAGATGAGGCTCCCATTCGCCCTTCCCGCCCCACACGACGGCGCCCTTGGGCGATACTGGTTGCAAGAGCTACGGCTTACGCCGCACGGAAAGGAGACATCATGGGCATCTTTAAGAACGATGACAAGCAATCGAGCGCGTTTGGATTTGACGAGAAAAGCATGGCAGGCAAGGCCGTCAAGGCCGTGCGCTGGATTTACGCCATCACGGGCGTCTTGGCGCTCGTCGCCGGCATCGCACTGCTGTTTGCGCCCGCCAAGTCCCTCGTCTTCCTGACGACCGTCTTGGGCATCTACTTTGTGATCACGGCCGCGATCAGGCTGTTTACCGCTGTTTTCGAGCCGCTGCTGCCCACCGGCTGGCGCGTTACGAGCATCATCTCCAACCTGCTCATCATTCTGGGCGGCGTCATAATCCTGCGCAACCAGGCCTTCTCGACCGCGACGCTCACCACGCTCGTGGTGGTCGTCGCCGGCTTTGGCTGGATCGTCGAGGGCGTCATGTCGATTCTGGAATCCGAGCTTTCCGCCAACCGCGCCCTCGCCATCCTGAGCGGCGCACTCTCCATCATTGCGGGCATGTTCGTGTTTATCTATCCGCTGTGGTCGGCCAAGATGCTCGTCATCTTTAGCGGCGCCGCGCTGCTGGTGTTTGGCGTGACACTCATTGTCCGCGCCATTCAGTTTGGCAAACTGGTGCGCTAGATGCCAAAGATGCTGTTTATTGATGCCGACGCCTGCCCGGTCACGCGCGAGTCGATTGACTGCGCGCGGAGGGCGGGCGTCGCCGTCGTTATCGCCGGCAACAGCACGCAGAACCTGGAACGCCACATTCGCCGCGACGATCCGCGCGACGCCGAGCACGCTCGTCGGGGCTTTTGGGTCACGACGCTCGATGTGAGTGTGGGAGCCGATAGCGCTGACTTTGCTATTGTCGAGCGTCTGCAGGCAGGCGATGTGGTCGTAACGCAGGACATTGGCCTGGCGAGCATGGTGCTCGGCCGCGATGCCGCCGCCATTGGCGTGCGCGGGCGCGTCTACGATAAGGCGATCATCGACATGCAACTGTTTATTCGCCACGAAGAAAAGAAGGTGCGCCGCGCCGGCGGTCGCACCCGCGGGCCGGCAGCCTTCACCAGCGAGGACCGAGCCCGCTTTAAACGCAACCTCACCGAGTTGCTGCGCTAACCAAGGCAGATTTTTGGAACATGCCTAAAAATCTACCTTTTTGTTTGGCGAATGGCGCGCATCCAGCGCCCAGGCCACGACGGTGGATTGTAAGGCATGTCCCAAAAACTACTTAGAGCCCGAAGGCGGAGAGAACGAGTCCCCAACCGGCGCCGATGACGTACATCATGACCAGGAACACGGCGTTTTCGCGAGCGCTGCGGTTGGTGCGGAACAGCACCAGGTAGCCCACGCCGGCAGAAATGAGCGTGCCGGCGAGCATCGGTGCCAGTTGTAGCGCACCTTCGAGGTACAACTGCGTAATAACGACGCCGGCAGAGCAGTTGGGGATCAAACCGACAAGCGCCGAGCCCAGGACGGCGAGCGTCTCGTTGCCGCGCAGGAACTGCTCGATTGCGGACTCGCCAAAGGTCTCAAGGACGGCGACCAGAATCAACGTCACCAGGAAAATGAATACTGATACCTGCACGGTATGCGAGATGGCGCTGCGGATGATTGCCAGGAGGGGCGCGCCCTCGTGGGAGTGGGAGTGATCGTGGCCATGATGGTGTTCATGCTCGCCCTCATGACCGTGATCGTGGCCGTGTCCGTGGTGGGGTTCGTCCTCGTCTTCATCGCAGCCGCAATGGTCGCGCTCACACAGCTCGTGGATGTGATCGGCGCTCACGCCCGCCTCGGCCACCTCATCAATGATGTCGCCACCGCTGCGGTCATCGTGCGCGCAGTTCACGTGCGCCGGATTGACCGCGGTCCCCAGCACGGTGCGACGAATCGCCGTATGCGCGCGGACGTTGCGGCGCAACCCGCGAACGGCGGCGTCCACGATAAAGCCCGTGACCAGCGCGATCAGCGCCTTCGAAGCCAAAAGTATCGCCATAGTCTGCACGGGAACCTGCTCGGCAAGCAACAGCGGCAGCATCTCGTCGGAGGTCGAGAGGAAAACCGCAACCAGCGTGCCCAGCGTCACGACGCGGCCGGCGTACAGCGTTGCCGCCATGGCCGAAAAGCCGCACTGCGGCACCATGCCCAGCAGCGAGCCAACCACGGGACCCGCGGCGCCCGCGCGCTTGATAGCACCGTTGACGCGATCGCCCGCAACGTGCTCAAGGGTTTCAAGAGCCAAATACGTCACCAACAAAAACGGCACCAGCGACAGCGTGTCCTTACCGGCGTCGAGCAGAATATCAATTAGTAAATCCATGACGGATGGAACCTTTCGTGTCTTTCGGCAGCATTGTAAAAGTCCTAGCGGTCAACTAGGGTATTGTAGTTGTCCCGGGCGCGGTGCCAATAGTTGCCCATGGTAAACTATCATCTCGCCACAACTCAGTAACCCCGAGCCGCGCGACGCGGCCCGTCCAAGGAGCAGCATATGAATGTTTCGCAAGCACTCGAATACGAGCGCCAGCCGTTTATCCCCATGTTTATCTACGGCGACCACGGCGCCATGGAGTCCGAGCGCCAGAAGGGCGAGGAGGCCCTCAAGGTGCTCGAGACCGAGTACTTTACCGCCGAGGGCGACCCCGGCTTCGACTTTGCCACTGTGCGCGACCTGGCCGACCGCAACCGCGACCTGTGCGACCAGATTGGCGAGGCGCGCCTGCGCAACGTGACGCCCGCGACGCTCTCGCGCGGCCTGTCCGATGCCGACACCTGCGCCGCCATCGGCAAGATGCAAAAGCGCACCGCCGCGTCGGTCATGCGCGAAATCCGCGGCGACCGCGACGCGCTCGGCGTGGCCTACGCCCGCAAGCCCATCCAGGGCACCGTGCTCGGTATCGACATCGAGACCACCGGCCGTGCACCCGAGCGCGGTTATATCATCAATGTGGGCTGGGAAATCATGGAGCTCACCAGCGACGCCGTCCCGCACGACGCCGAGGCGCACTACTGTGGCCTGCCCGACATCTACCGCGGCGAGGATGTGCCGCTGTCGAATATCCACCACATTACCTGGGACGACATCGACGGCAAAAAGCCGTTCCGCGAGAACAAGGAGCTGCAGAAGCAGCTGCTCAAGCTCATGAAGAAGTACCCGTATATGGCGCACAATGCCGCCTTCGAGGACAGCTGGTTCAAAATTCATCTGGACGGTTACGCTGAGGCACGCCGCGCAGGCAAGATCATCGTCATCGACTCGCGCCAAATCTGCCGCAGCCTGGACGCCGACGTGCGCTCGCTCCCCCGCGAGTCCGCGCCCGCTGCGCTCGAAAACTGGGCGCGCCGCCGTGGCACCCTCGCCGCCGACGCCAACGAGCAGCACCTGGGCCTCGACGACACCGACCTCATGCTCCGTACCGTCCAGGCAGAGTTCAACCTCAAGAACCTGTTTGCGAAATAACAACGCCTGCGACAAACACTGCTTGCTCACGAGCGGCTTCGCAGCGGGAAACCCCGCAGCGGGGCCGCCCCACGTTCCATAAGCAGGCCCGCTCTTCACAAATTCTGAACCCTATTATTTAACTATTTCGGCACTTTCCCGACACGTGATTTGTGTTCTGATTGCGATACATCGATATCAAATGTGCAGCAATTGAGTATTTCTATGCTATAGCCGAGCTGCGAAAACATTTATTTAGGGCGTATCAACCCATAATCGCGTCAAGCTTTTGGACAGCATTTGGTTAGACCGCTAAAACGGCTTTCCCACTCAGCGCCATCAACACGGCATTAGCTGACACGATATATACCATGAGTATCGTATTGTCACATACCACTGCAAAAGCGGTCTACCAAGCCGCGCATTCGGTGTCTGCGAAAGACATCGAGTCCTGCAGCTCTGCCGCAATTTACGAATCATGCCCCAGCGGAGCACTCCTCGACGCAGCCGCAGAATGGCTTGCCAAACATGATGTTGCCCTCGACGCAAATGATTGCCTCGAGGTAATGGTGTTTGATCGTAAGAACGCACGCTATGCGATGGGCTGTCAGTGCCACGTTTCGTCAAAGCGATTCACGACCTCGCGCTTTATAGAGCTCGGAGACGGTATCTACATTGTTGGCATTGAGCTATGCGCACTTCAAGCCGCCACCTATCTCCCTTTTCGTGAACTGGTGGAGTACTACTTTGAGCTATGCGGTGTCTATTCGCTTGGGCTCGGCTCTTCCACCTCTTATGCCGAGCGCTTAGCGCTCACCTCGACTGAGAGGCTCAAGCAGTTCTTTAATTCCCTTACCAGATGCGATGGTCTGGCCCATGCCCGAAAGGCGATCCAATGCGTACGCGACGGATGCCGCTCCCCCATGGAAACGGCATTTGTCATGATGCTTACGCTGCCTAAAAGCGAAGGCGGGCTTGGCATTAAGGGAATCGAGACCGATTACGAGGTGCAGGTCAGCGCAGCCGCGAAAAATCTCACCAGACGCAAGAAGTTCTTTATGGACGCATATCTAAAGAAGTCTCGTACAGACGTTGAATACAACGGGTTTTATCACGACGCGGAAGAAGACCGCGCCGTCGACGAAGAACGCAAGAATGCACTTGCTTCCATGGGTTACGGAATCATCACCGTCAGCCGGTATTCCTTTATGCATGCCAGCACGTTCGTTAGGGTGATGGAGGCGATCCAACGAAAAGAGGGCATACGCCCTTCACGCCTGCCAAAGGACTTTCAAATCATGCAAGAGGATCTGAGGCAGTTTGTGCTCAGAAGGTTTATTGAGGAGAAAAAGCGAATCCAGAAGCAGCTTCACCAGGATTCCGAGGAGCGCCAACGAATCGATCTCGAAAAAGCGATGCTCGAAGGCATCACGCTGGATGACCCAACGATTAACGAAGCCCCGGCAATCGATGACATGCAAACTGCCGAACCCGACAGCCCCTCGTGCGCACAAAGAAGCGGCCGCACGCCCGAGGGCAGGGTCTTCGGGGCCGGAAACAAGCCCGACTAACAAGGTAGGTACCCTAGCGGCGTGCAATATTTCGAGTATTCAGCAGGGCTGGGCATCCATCACCCTCAAGTGGATCAAAATGAGAAGCAAAAACGCTCTTGAATGGGTGAGTTAGGCAACATTTGAGGAAGAACTCATCTGTTTATCGCCCTTGGATACTCTTGAACGGCATGATTTGGCCTACAATAGATTAACAGACCCCCTAGCGTTGCAGAATACTCCAATTTTTGCACGGCGCAGGGGCACCCACCTTGGCGTCGACTATCAAAACCGCTCGGCCAGATCCCGTTCGACCGTATTTTCCGATCATATACGACAAATGAGCTAAATGATATTGACATATGAACATGCGCTCATATACTCGGAAGTAAGTTATATGAGCGCATGTTCATATGAAAGGATATTGCAATGAGCGACCACGCAGACGAAACAACGATCGACGGTGAAACCGCCGAGCTCGTCGTCCCCACCACCTGCTCGCCCGAGGACCTGCCTGACGAGGAGCTGCTGTACGACCTGGCAGACCTGTTCAAGGTCTTCAGCGACACCACGCGCATCAAGATCCTCTATGCCCTCATGGGCCGCGAGCTGTGCGTGGCAGACATCGCCGAAGCGACCGAAACCTCGCAGTCCGCGGTCTCGCACCAGCTACGCACGCTCAAGCAGTCGCACCTGGTCAAGTTCCGCCGCGACGGCCGCAACATCCTCTACTCGCTCGCCGACGACCACGTCTACACCATGCTCAACCAGGGCATGAGCCACATCTGCGAATAGCAGACAACCACGGTACCAGCGCGGCCGGCACCCAGGCCGCTAACACAGGGAAAGGAACCCATCATGAAAAAGCAGTTCAAGCTCGACGAAATCGACTGCGCCAACTGCGCCCGCGAGCTTCAGGACGAGCTGGCCAAGCTCGAGGGCGTCAAGTCCGTGTCGGTCAACTTTATGACCCAGAAGCTGACGCTCGAGGCCGACGGCGCCGAGTTCGACGAGGTCCTGGACCGCGTCGTTGAGTTCACCGCCGACGCCGAGCCGGACTGCGAGATTATCCTCTAGTCCGCACACGCGCCAACCTGCAAGGCCGCGCTTGCCGCGGCCTTTGCTCGAGATATTATATGAGCGAGTGTTCACACATTCAAATGGGAGGTTTGAATCATGGCGACCGCCGACCCCAAAAAGAAAAAGAAGAAGCGCAAGAAGAAAGAGTCCCTCGAGCATAAGCGCAATCGCATCCTGGTGGCGCTGGGCATCTTTGCTGTGGTATATGCCCTCGAGGAGCTTGGCGCCCTGACCGCAATGTTCGGCGAGCCGGGCGGCATTTACGCCAGTTTCGTGCTGTTCCTCGTGCCGTTTTTAATCGGCGGCTATGATGTCCTTCAAAAGGCGTTTAACAACATCCGCCGCGGCAAGGCCTTCGACGAGAGTTTCCTTATGGCAGTCGCGACCATCGGCGCGTTTGCCATGGTGCTCTTCCCCGATACCGACCCGCACATGGCCGAAGGCGCCGCCGTCATGCTGTTCTACCAGGTCGGCGAGCTGTTCCAGGCATACGCCGTGGGCAAGAGTCGCAAGTCGATCAGTGCCATGATGGACATCGCGCCCGACTACGCCAACGTCGAGCAAGCCGACGGCACGCTCGAACAGGTCTTTCCCGATGACATCACCGTCGGCACCGTAATCGTGGTCAAGCCCGGCGAGCGCGTGCCTATCGACGGCGTCATCGTCGAAGGCGAAACCCAGCTCGACACCGCCGCGCTCACGGGCGAGTCAGCCCCCCGCCCCGCCAAGTCCGGCGACGACATCATTAGCGGCTGCATCAACATGACGGGCCTCATCCACGTGCGCACCACCAAGCCGTTTGGCGAGTCCACCGTCGCGCGCGTCCTGGAGCTCGTGGAGAATGCCAGCGAAAAGAAGGC
>CAVCBD010000064.1:0-12906 GCA_963599935.1 Acutalibacteraceae bacterium
CCAGACCGGAGGGCCCCCGGGGGCGGGAATCTGGGCGTACACATTTCCTACACATTTTAATACTCAGCTTACGCTTGCCGGCCGTTCTCCACCACTCGCCGAGGGTCTCTTTATAGTGAAGCGTCATATGGCTAAAGTTGATAGGCTCCCTTAGCCAAGGCACAGCCGGCATCGAGCAACTCATCGCGCTCCTCCACCGAGAACCCCTCGGCGTATACACGAACCACCGGTTCGGTCCCGCTGGGGCGGATCAGCAGCCAGGTGTCATCCTCGAATGCCAAACGTAGACCATCCATATGGCTTACAGTCTGCGGCGCCTTGCCGCAAATCGATTTGGGATTCATGCCAGGAAGCAGCGTTCGCAGCGATTCGGCGTCTTCGGCCTCAAGGCGCAAATCGCGACGCCCGTAGCTCGTCTTACCAAAACTGGCCTCGAGCTGATCGACCAAAACGCCCAAGGGCGCGCCCGTCTTTGCCATAAGCTCACACAGAATCAGACAAGCAAGGATTCCATCGCGCTCGGGCATATGCGCTGCGATGCCGATGCCGCCGGCCTCCTCGCCTCCCATGAGGACGCCGCCCTTCTTCATCTCTGCAGCTATATATTTGAAACCGACCGGCTTAACGGTCACGCGACAGCCAAGCGCCTCGGCAATGCGGCGCACGAGCGTCGAGCACGAGAGATTGACGACGACACGCCCCTCCAAATTGCGGAATTGAACGAGGTCGCCCAAAACAAGCGCCATGATTTGATGCGGATGTATATATCTACCACGTTCGTCGACCGCGCCGATACGATCGGCATCGCCGTCGGTCACCAGGCCCGCGCACGCCCCGTCCTCGACAACCGCACGCTCGCAAGCGTCCACCCATGGCTCAACAGGGTCGGGGCAAATGTCCTCTTGATCGGACGGCTGTCCGGCATGAATCTCGTGCACCTCGACGCCTAGCTCCCGCAGCAGGTCGGCAAGATATCCCTGGGCCGCGCCGCCCATGGGGTCAACTACCACACGCAGGTGAGCGGCTCGAATGGCCTCGGCATCGACAAACGATGCCACCGCCTGCATATAGTCAGGAATAATATCCGCGGTGCGATAGCGCTCCTCGATCCCCATCGGCTCGGGGGCCATGGTCTCTTCGAGCTCTTCGATGACATCCTGATTGGCCGTCGAGCCATCTCCCATGCGCAACTTAAGGCACAGATACCCCTGCGGATGATGGGACCCCGTCACCATGAGCGCACCGCAGGCCTCGCCGTCATACGCCGCCGCCCACGTGAGGGCGGGGGTCGGGACAGGCCGAGATGCGAGCACTGCGTCCAATCCGTGAGCCGCAAGCACGCCTGCCGCAAGCTCAGCGAACTCGCGCGCCTGCGGCCGGGTGTCGAACCCTATATATACTGTTTTGCCGGGATTGGTCTTTTGCCACAACTCGCCGACGGCATCGGCAATGCGGGCAACGTTGTCGGCGGTAAAGTCGTCGTCGACGCGGGCGCGCCAACCGTCAGTTCCAAAATGAATTATCGCGCACACGCGCAGACACCTCACAGTGTTTGGATCATGGTACGCATGAGGTATACCCTCAGCGCTCGCCCAGCAACCTGCCAAAACCGGCATTCACCATTTGGGCAAATGCCACCGACGATGTGCAAGCAATAAAAAAAACCGCCCCGTATGGAGCGGTTTTGACCTTTATATATCGAGCGCCTCGGCCATCGCCGCCGTGGTGATCGCCGTGGTTCCACAGCAACTGCCCACCATTGCGGCACCGGCATGCCTCCATTCGATGCAAGCGCGCGCGAAGGCTTCGGGGTTCTCGCGCCACACAGGGCCATCCTGAGTTTGAACCGGATTGCCCACGTTGGGGCGTACCGTGACGGGCGTAGTCGCCGATGCAACCATCCTGGGCACTGCCACGTTCGCGGCCGCAAGTGCACAGCAGTTAACGCCAACCGAGTTTGCACCGTGCTTTTCGGCGTACAAAACAGCAGCCTCGATGTTGAGGCCATCGCCTAGCAGGTCGCCTTTATCGTCAACGACAAAACTCACCAAAACAGGCATGCCGTCGGCGGCATCCTGGGCGCCGGCAAGCATGGGCTGCAAATTACGGATAGACGTCACCGTCTCAATCAGCAGACCGTCAACACCAGCATTGAGCAGGGCGTATGCCTGCTCTCGCGAAATGCCTCGGATTTCTCGATACTCGGCAGAGTCTTCGGCAAACCACTCAATGCCGATCGGGCCCATCGAGCCCAGCAGCAGCTGAGGGTGCGCCTGGCGCGCATCGTCGACGGCACCGCGATTGACCTCAGCCACGGACGGCGTAATCTGATCTTGCTTGAGGGCATAGCTTGATGCCTGAAAGGTATTGGTAATGAGCACCTGCGCACCGGCGGCGACATACAGGCGATGGATACGAGAAACAGTCTGCGGCTCGGCAAGGTTCCAAAACGCCGGTGGGATGTCGGCGGCATCGTATTCACTCATCAGCACGCTACCCATGGGGCCCTGCGTTAACAGGGTCTCGCTCGACATGCGGCGCATAAGTTCCTCGCCGCCGGGGCGGTTGTAATAACTCGTATCCATATATGTGTTTCGCTATTCCTCGACGCTGATTCCCTGTTTTTCGAGATAAGCGAGCCAGCGGCTCATCGTGTCCTCGGAAAGCGCATGTTCCATCATGCACGCCTCGGAATCGGCCCGCTCAAAATCGACGCCGAGCTCCTGGACCAAAAACGTGCGAATAAGGCGATGACGGTACCAGATAGCCGTGCCGACCTCGCGACCACGGTCGGTCAGGATGACCTTGCCGTAATGCGATTGCTCGACAAGCTCGGACGCCTTAAGCGCCGAAACTGCCTTATTGACCGATGCCTTGGAGACACCAAGACGCTGCGCGATGTCGACCGATCGCACGCCATTGGTCTCCCCTTCTTCGCTTTCGATGCGAACCATGCACTCCAAGTAGTCTTCGTTCGCCACCGTTAGATGCAGCTCGCGCGAGCTATTTGTCGTATCCATGACCTTCCGTCCCTTCTGCTTTCAAAGGCTGATTCTACCCCATCCAAGTGTCGCGGTATGCCGTGGCATACCGTGCTAGAGTTCTTGTTGCACACGACGACCAAGATTGGAGCGGTCTTTATGGAAAACAACGCCACGAACCCCGACGTCCTTGAGCGCTTTTTGCGCTACGTCCAAATCAACACGCAATCCGAGGATGCAAACTGCGACCAGGTGCCTTCGAGCACCGTTCAGTTTGACCTTGCCAACATCCTGGCCAAGGAGCTGCGCGAGCTCGGCGCGGCCGATGCCCATGTGACCGAGCATGCTTACGTATGCGCGCATATTCCTGCGAGCGCGGGCGCGGAGAACAAGCCCGCCCTGGGCCTGATAGCACACCTCGACACCACCGAGGTTGCGCCGGGCGCCGGTGTGAAGCCGCACATTGTTCACTACGAAGGCGGCGACCTGGTCTGCGGTACCGTTGACGGCAAGCCTGTGGCCATGAGCACCGCCAAGCTTCCCGCCCTGAACGACCTTGTGGGTGAGGACTTGGTCTGCAGTGACGGCACCACACTGCTGGGCGCTGACGACAAGGCCGGCGTCGCCGAGATCATGGCGCTTGTCGCGCGTATCGCTCAGGACCCCTCGCTGCCCCACCCCGCACTCGGCATTTGTTTTTGCCCGGACGAGGAGATCGGTCACGGCGCCGAGCTGTTGGACATCGAGGCCTTTGGCTGCAAGTACGCCTACACGGTCGACGGCGGTCCCGTTGGCGAGCTGGAATGGGAGTGCTTTAACGCCGCCGAGGCAACCGTTCGCTTTGAGGGCCAATCCATCCATCCCGGTGACGCCAAAGGCCGCATGGTCAACGCGGGCAATCTGTTCTGCGACTTCAATGCCCTGCTCCCCTACGAGCAGCGTCCGGAATACACCGAGGGCTACGAGGGCTTCTATCACCTTGAGGGCGTCTCGGCAACGGTCGACCATGCCACGGCGCGCTATATCGTCCGTGATCACGATGCCGCCAAGTTCCAGCAGAAGCTCGAGCTGATGGATGCCGCCGCAGCACTGCTCAACCAGCGCCTGGGCGAAGAGCGCGTGACGGTCGAGATCAAGCAGCAGTACCGCAACATGGCCGAGATCGTGCGTGACTACCCCGAGCTTATCGATGTCGCCAAGGAAGCCTACCTTGCCTGCGGCATTGAGCCCCAGGTGCTGCCGATTCGCGGTGGTACCGACGGTGCGCAGCTGTCGTTCCGCGGCCTGCCCTGCCCCAACCTTTCCACGGGCGGCTACTGCTACCACGGCGTCAACGAGTTTGTCCCGGTCAGCTCGCTCGTCAAGATGACCGACGTCCTCCAGGAACTCGTCGCCCGCTTCGCATAAGCCTGGCTGCACAACCCTAAAAAACGAATCGCCCCGTCCTCAACCGAGAACGGGGCGATTTTTGGTGCAAGGGGAGTAGTCGGCATCGCTGGTTGAATCAACGTCAGCGAGCGACGTCCAGAGCGAACAAGTTGGCATGAAAAAGGCAGGGCATTGACCTTCTGGTCATGCCCTGCCTTTTGAATGACAAATTGTCGCTCTGGGCGGCGCGCAGCGTCGAGCCGTTACGCGGGCTGGTAAGCCCGCGTAACCCTAGTAGTTGGCTTCGTAGCCGTTGCCGTCGCCGGTGGGCTCTTCGTAGTAGTCCGAATCGCTCGAATCGCTTGAGTCATCGGAATCGTCAGAGTTGACCGATGAGGTTGCGGTGCCGTTGGCGTAATCATCGGACGTGTTGTTGTTCAGGTCGCCGATCGTAGAGCTGGAGCCATCGGACTGGCCCATGGTATTGGGGCCCTTGGGATCCTTGCCAGCGTCGACGCGCTCCATCATTTCCTTGAGCTCGTCCTCGTAGACAAAGACGTAGCTTACGCCATCAATCATGGTGCTGTCATCGGCATACGAAGGCAAGTTGGCCGAATAGATGCCGTCAACATCCATGCCGCGCATGGCATTGACCGTAGAGACGATGTCCTGAACGCTCATATCGGTCACGAGCATGTCGGACAGCGAATTGACGAGGTCGAAGACCTTGGTGGCATCGAAGTTGTTGAGGATCTGGTTGGCGAGGGCGCCGAGCACCTGACGCTGGTGGCGCATGCGTGTGTAGTCGCCATCGGCATAGATGTAGCGGCAACGGGCATAGGTAAGGGCGGTTGCGCCATCCATGTGCTGCTGACCGGCGGTGATCTTAATGTCGAGGTGCTCAGGGTCATCAACGTCATCGGTCGCGTTGATGTCGATGCCGCCGACCGAGTCGATGAGCGACTGCATGCCATCGAAGCTGACCTCGGCATAGTGCGAAATCTGCACGCCGCACAGCTCGTTGACCGCCTGGACCATGGCCTCGGCGCCGCCGTAGGTATGGCAGGCGTTGATCTTCATGGTCGAGCCGTTGTAGACGACCTTGGTGTCGCGCGGAATGGAGATGAGCGTCGCCTGCTTTTGCGTGGGGTCGATACGCGCCAGGATAATCGAGTCGGCGCGGTATGTATCCTCGCCCGGGCGACCGTCAGTGCCAAGGAGTAGCACGTAGAACGGGTCCTTTGCCTCATCGGTATCAACCAGGATCTGGCGCAGGTTGTCGGTAATGACATTGGAATCGCCGAGCTTGCCCATAATGGTGGCAAACCACAGGCCGGCGGCAGTCGTAGCGCTCAGCAGCACACCGAGCACAGCAATGAGCGCGACGCGGCGAACCGTATGACCGCGACGGAGCTGACGGGCGCGCTCGGAATAGCGGGCAACGTTATCGCGGCTATAGATTTTTGCCTGAGCGCCGGTCGAAGGTCTTCGAGATTCCGTAATGGGCTTTTTCTTAAACATAGGCAACCTGCATTAGTAGATGACGGGATCGGGAACAGTGGCGTGCTCGACATGAGCGCCAAGCGCCTGCAGCTTTTCGACAAACTGCTCATAGCCGCGCTTAATGTGATGGATGGCCGAGACCTCGGTCGTGCCGTCGGCAATGAGGCCGGCAACGACGAGTGCCGCGCCACCACGAAGATCCGGTGAGGTTACCTGAGCGCCGGAGAAGCCCTTGACGCCGTGAATCATGGCGTGGTGGCTCTCGATGCGAATATCGGCACCCATGCGCACCAGCTCGGATGCGAACATAAAACGATTCTCGAAGATGTTCTCGGTGATAACGGAGCTGCCGTCTGCCAGGGCGGAGAGCACCATGATCTGCGCCTGCATGTCCGTGGGGAAACCGGGGAACGGGAGCGTCTGGATATCGACCGGCTTGATGCGCTCGGCACGGTTCACATGGACGCCATCCTCGACGCGCTCGCAGTCGATGCCCATGAGCTCCATCTTCTTGAGCACCATGCCCAAGTGAATGGGGCAAAAGCCTGTGACGTCGACACCGCAATCGTCGGCCATCAACGCACCGGCAACGATAAAGGTACCGGCCTCGATACGGTCGCCCACCACGCGATGGGTAACGGGATGCAGCTCCTCCACGCCCTCGATGGTCACGACAGGCGTACCGGCGCCGACAATCTTGGCACCCATTTCGTTGAGCATGTTGGCGAGATCGACGATCTCGGGCTCACGGGCGGCATTATCGATAACCGTGGTACCCTGCGCACGCACGGAGGCCATGATGAGGTTCTCGGTCGCACCGACACTGGCAAACTCGAGCGTGACAGTGGTACCGTGCAGGCCCTGGGGCGCGTTGGCGTTGATATAGCCGTGGGCGGTATCGAACTCGACGCCCAAGGCCTCAAGACCCAAGATATGCATATCGATCTTGCGAGCGCCCAGGTTGCAGCCACCCGGCATGGCGATCTTGGCGCGATGGAAACGGCCCAGCAGGGGTCCCATGACGGCGGTGGAAGCGCGCATCTTGGCAACGAGCTCGTAGGGCGCCTCCCAGGAATCGACCTGGGAGGTATCGATCTCGAGCGTGTGCTCGTCGAGAACATCGATTGTAGCGCCCATACCCTTGAGCACCTTGCCCATCACGTGGACATCGGAAATATCGGGCACGTTCTGCAGCGTCGTCTTGCCCGGCGCCAGAAGCGTTGCCGCCATAAGTTTGAGCGCGGAGTTCTTGGCACCCGAAACAGGCACGGAACCTCCGATGGCGTGGCCACCCTCAACGCGGATAATATCCAAGGTCTACCCTTTCAAAAAGCATGCCCGGGGTGGCTGGGCCATCCCGGGCATGATGTGTTCGCAAATGGTCGAACGCTAAAACGTCTGACTATTGGGCAAGCTTGAGCTTACACCATGCGATTTCATTATAGAGGTAGGCGCGGCGTGCATCATCCTCCGACAAATTACCCAGCTTCTCTTCAAAACCTTGAATATCAGCTTTAACCTTGTCGGCGTCGACGGTCGCCAAATCGCAAGCGCGCTCGGCGAGGACGGTCACGACATCGTCCGCAACCTGGGCATAGCCGCCGGCCACGGCAAACGTGTGGTCGACAGTGCCCATGGCCTTATCGGAAACGCGAACGTAACCGCGGTCGATCGTGCAGATTTCGCTGGAGTGAGCAGGCAGAACGCCAAACTCGCCATCCGTGGACGGAATCGACACAAACGCAGCGTCGCCCTCATAGGCGCAGCTCACGGGGCACACGATGCGGATACGCATAACCTACTTCTCCCCCATCTTGCGGGCGCGCTCGCGCACGTCCTCAATCGTGGAAGCATAGCGGAACGCCTGCTCGGGCAGGTCATCGGCCTTGCCGTCGACAATCTCGGCGAAGGAGCGGACGGTATCCTCGACGCGGACATAGACACCGGGGTTGCCGGTGAACTTCTCGGCGACGTGGAAGGACTGGGAGAGGAACTGCTGGATCTTACGGGCACGGTTGACCGTAAGGCGCTGCTCCTCGGACAGCTCGTCCATACCCAGAATGGCGATGATGTCCTGAAGGTCGGAGTACTCCTGCAGGAGCTCCTGGACCTTGACGGCGACACGGTAGTGCTCCTCGCCGACGATCGAGGGATCGAGAGCGTCGGAGGAAGACGCGAGCGGGTCGATAGCCGGGAACAGACCGAGCGACGAAATGCTACGCGAAAGAACCGTGGTGGCGTCGAGGTGCGTAAACGTCGTGGCAGGCGCCGGGTCGGTCAGGTCGTCTGCAGGGACGTAGACGGCCTGGACGGAGGTAATGGAACCCGTCTTGGTCGAGGTAATGCGCTCCTGGAGGTCACCCATCTCGGTAGCCAGCGTAGGCTGGTAACCGACGGCGGACGGCATACGACCCAGCAGTGCGGAAACCTCGGAACCGGCCTGGGAGAAGCGGAAGATGTTGTCGATGAACAGCAGAACGTCCTGGCCGCGATCGCGGAAGTACTCAGCGGTGGTAAGGCCGGCCAGACCGATGCGCAGACGCGCTCCGGGCGGCTCGTTCATCTGACCATAGACCAAGCAGGTCTTGTCGATAACGCCAGACTCGCTCATCTCGAGGAACAGGTCGGTGCCCTCACGAGTGCGCTCGCCGACACCGGTGAACACCGAGGTGCCGCCGTGCTCCTGGGCGAGGTTGTTGATGAGCTCCTGAATCAGAACGGTCTTGCCGACGCCGGCGCCGCCGAACAGACCCGTTTTGCCGCCACGGATGTAGGGCTCGAGCAGGTCAACGGCCTTGATGCCGGTTTCGAAGATCTCGGTCTTGGTGGTGAGCTCGTCGAAGCGGGGCGCCGCGTGGTGGATGGGATAGAACTCCTCCACCTCGGGCATGGGCTTACCGTCGACAGGCTTGCCCATGACGTTCCAAATGCGGCCGAGCGTCTTGGGGCCAACGGGCATCTTCATGGGCTCACCGGTATCGGTGGCGATGAGGCCGCGCTGCAGGCCGTCGGTCGAGGACATGGCGACCGTGCGGACGACGCCGCCCGGAAGCTGGCTCTCGACCTCGAGGATCGTGCTCAGATGACCGATCGGGGTCTCGGCCTCGACCGTGAGCGCGTTGTAGATCGGGGGCACCGCACCGTCAAACTTGACGTCGACGACAGGGCCGATGATACGCACGATGCGACCATCGCCGGCAGTCGTCTTCTTGGTGGCTTCCTCGACCGCAAGCTTTACGGTGTTATTAGCCATTACTGTTCCTCCAATGCTGAGGCTCCGCCGACGATCTCGTTGATCTCGGTCGTGATCGAAGCCTGGCGCACGCGACTATACGTGCGGGTAAGGGTCGAGATGATCGCGGTGGCGTTTTCCGTCGCGGAGTGCATGGCCTTGCGGCGCGCACCCTGCTCGGCGGCCGCCGAATCGATCAGGGCCTGGTAGATGACCGTCAGGATATATGACGGCACAAGTTTGCCGAGAACATGCTCGGGAGAGGGCACGAACTCGAACGTGGACGAGATGCGCTTAGGGGCGTCGGTCTCGTTCTTACGCGGACCGTGGGCCATAGCGATCATCTCGGGATCGAGCGGCAGCAAGTGCTCGACGCGAAGCTCCTGATCCACGCGGTTCTTGGCGTGGTGGTAGACAAGCTCGACACGGTCAAGCTCACCGGCACGATACGCATCGCAGATATGAGAGGAGATCATGCGGGCCTGATTGAAATCGGGCTCGGAGGAGTTGCCCTCAAAGTGCATGGCGACGTTTGCGCGGTCGCGGAAATACGTGGCCGGTTTGCGCCCACACGCGATGATCTCGCACTCGATGCCGTCGTTCGCCCAAGAAGCGGCGAGCTTTTCGGCCGTGCGCTCCACCGTCGTATTGAAACCGCCGGCAAGGCCGCGGTCCGAAGCAATGACGACAATCAGGCCATGCTTGACGCTCTCATGCTTCTGCAGCATGGGATCGGTGCCCGAGCAGGAGGCGTCGCCGGCAACCGTCAGCATGACGTCGGTCAGCGCCTCCTTATAGGGCTCGGCCTGCTTGGAGCGATCGAGGGCACGACGGATCTTGGCCGTAGAGACCATCTCCATCGTGCGCGTGATCTGCTTGGTCGTGGTAACCGAGGAGATTCGCTTCTTAATGTCGCGAAGGTTGGCCATAGGGCTTAGTTCTCCTCTGATCCAGTCGTATCGGCATGGTGCTTGGCCATGAACTGCTGCTTGAAGTCACCGATGACGCGCAGGAGCTCAGCCTTGGTGTCATCGTCGATCTTCTTGGCGCGAACCTTGTCGAGCAGCGAGCCAAAGCCATTGTCCATGTACTCGATGAGCTCGGCACGGAAAGGCAGCACGTCGGCGATCTCCAGGTCATCCAGGAAGCCCTCGTTGCCAGCGAACAGCGTAACAATCTGCTCGCCAACCTCAAACGGCTGGTAGCGCGGCTGCTTCAGGAGCTCGGTCATGCGGGCACCATGGGTCAGCTGCTTCTGAGTAGCCTCGTCGAGGTCGGAGCCGAACTGGGTAAAGCCAGCGAGCTCCTGGTACGAAGCGAGGTCCAGACGGAGGTTGCCGGCGACCTGCTTCATGGCCTTGGTCTGTGCATCGCCACCGACGCGGGACACGGAGATACCCACGTCGACTGCCGGGCGCTGACCCTGGAAGAAGAGCTCGGACTGCAGGTAGATCTGACCATCGGTAATGGAAATGACGTTGGTCGGAATGTAGGCCGAGACGTCGCCGTCCTGGGTCTCGATGATCGGCAGTGCCGTCATGGAGCCGTAGCCGTTCTTCTTGGACATCTTGACGGCACGCTCGAGCAGACGAGAGTGCAGGTAGAAAATGTCGCCAGGATAGGCCTCGCGTCCGGGCGGACGATGCAGCGTCAGCGACATCTGACGGTAGGCCACGGCCTGCTTGGACAGGTCGTCGTAGATGACGAGCACGTGGCCGCCGGGGTTGGTCTCGCTGGCGGGCTTGCCGTCCTCGCCGTTGTACATGAAGAACTCGCCGATAGCGGCACCGGCCATAGGCGCGATGTACTGCATAGGGGCGGAATCGGCAGCGGTGGCCGAAACGATGATGGTGTAGTCGAGCGCACCGTGCTGAGCGAGGGTCTCGCGGATGTTGGCAACCGTGGAGGCCTTCTGGCCGATGGCGACATAGATGCAGACCATGCCCTTGCCGCGCTGATTGAGGATAGCGTCGATGGCGATGGCGGTCTTACCGGTCTTACGGTCGCCGATGATGAGCTCACGCTGACCACGGCCGATAGGCACCATGGAGTCGATGGCCAACAGGCCGGTCTGAACCGGCTCGCACACCGGGGTACGGTCGATGACGCCGGGGGCCTTGAACTCGATGGGGCGACGATGCGTGGCGACGATGTCACCCAGGCCGTCGATGGGCTGGCCGAGCGGATTGACGACGCGGCCGAGCATGGCGCGGCTCACGGGGATATCCATAATGCGGCCAGTGGTGCGGCACTCGTCGCCTTCCTTGATGGAGTCGACGGCACCGAACAGAACGGCGCCGACCTCGTCACGGTCAAGGTTCTGGGCAAGGCCGAAGACGGTCTCACCGGTATCGGAGCTCTTGAACTCCAGAAGCTCGCCTGCCATGGCGCTCTTGAGGCCGGAGACGCGCGCGATGCCGTCGCCTACCTCGTCGACCGTTGAAACCTCATGCGTATCGACCGTCGCGGAGAGGCTCGTGAGCTGCTCCTGCAGTTTCTTGGCGATATCCTGGGCATTGAGGGTTTCGGACATTAGGCTTCACCTCCGTACGAATTAGCAGAGTTTGCGAGGGTCTCCTGCGCGATGCGCAGCTGCGTCTTGACGGAAATGTCACGACGCTCGCCGCGGGCCTCGAGCACCAGGCCGCCCATAATAGACGGGTCGACCTGCTCGATAAGGAATACCTTGCGGCCGAAGTCCTGCTCGCATTTCTTAGTGATGGTTTGACGCAGCTCGTCGTCGAGCGGGATCGCCGTGGTGACGGTCACGCCCACTACATCCTCGTCTTCCTCGGCAACATACTTAAAGGCAGCTGCCACCTTGGGAAGAAGGTCGAGCTGGTCGCGCTTGGACATGGTGTCGAGCACGGCGATGATCTCGGGGCTGGCGCTAGCCAGACGCTCGATCATCTCGAGGTCCTCGAACACATGGTTCTCGGCCTTGGCGGCTTCCAAAAGGGAGCGCGCGTAGGTCTCGAGCACCTTGTCCTGATAGCGGCTAGTCGGCATTCAGGCTACCTGCTTCCTGGATGTAGCGCTCGATGAGCTTCTTCTGCTCGCCCTCGTCCTCGAGTGCCTCGCCCACGATCTTGGTGGCGACAGCAACGGACAGGTCGGCGATGGAGCTCGCGGCACCGGCGTAGATGGACTTGCGCTCGTCCTCGACGGTCGTGTGGGCCTTGGCGATGATCTCCTCGGCCTCCTTGTGAGCAGCCTCGATGATACGGGCGCGCTCGGACTCGGCGTCCTTACGGGCCTCGAGAACGATGTCGGCAGCCTGACGACGGGCGTCGGTGACGATCGAGTCAGACTCAGCGCGCTTGGCGATAGCCTCCTGCTTGGTCTTCTCGGCCTCGTCGAGGCTCTCCTCGATCTTCTTGCCGCGCTCCTCCATGGTTTTCATGATGCCCGGCAGGGCGACCTTGGCCAGCACGATCCAGATGATCAGGAAGGCGATAAGCGCCGGAATGAACTCCGCCATCTTAGGGATGAGGATGTCCGCACCGGCAGCGCCGTCCTCGGCGAACGCGGAAACCGGCATGAGCAGCGCGGCCGCGGACGCGGAGAGTGCGATCGCGCTCTTCTGGGATGAAAGATTCATACTTGACGCTCCGTGCTATTTAACGATCAGCGCGACAACGAAGCCGATCAGAGCCAGAGCCTCGCCGAAGGCGGAGCCCATGATGAAGACGGTGAACACGCGGCCCTGGACCTCAGGCTGACGGGCCATAGCACCCGTAGCACCCAGAGCAGACAGGCCGATAGCAAGACCAGCGCCGATAACACCGAGACCGTAACCGATAACTCCCACGATTCCTCCTT
>CAVCBD010000065.1:0-11997 GCA_963599935.1 Acutalibacteraceae bacterium
ATCGACCTCGTCGAGATGGAGACCCGTGAGCTCCTCTCCGAGTACGATTTCCCCGGCGACGACATCCCCGTCATCCGTGGTTCCGCTCTGGGCGCTCTCGAGGGCGACGCCAAGTGGATGGACGCCATCCGCGAGCTCATGAAGGCTGTCGACGAGTACATCCCGACGCCTGCTCGTAACAACGACCTCCCGTTCCTGATGGCCGTTGAGGACGTTATGACCATCTCCGGCCGTGGTACCGTTGCTACCGGCCGTGTCGAGCGCGGTGAGCTCAAGCTCAACGAGCCCGTCGAGATCGTCGGCATCAAGGATACCCAGAACACCGTTGTCACCGGTATCGAGATGTTCCGTAAGTCCATGGACTTCTGCGAGGCTGGCGACAACGTCGGTCTGCTGCTCCGCGGCATCAAGCGCGAGGACATCGAGCGCGGCCAGGTTCTCTGCAAGCCCGGTTCGGTTACCCCGCACACCAAGTTCACCGGTGAGATCTACGTTCTGACCAAGGAGGAGGGCGGCCGTCACACCCCGTTCTTCGATGGTTATCGTCCTCAGTTCTACTTCCGTACCACCGACGTTACCGGTACGGTCAAGCTCCCCGAGGGCACCGAGATGGCTATGCCTGGTGACCACATCACCATCGAGGGCGACCTCATCCACCCGATCGCCATGGAGGAGGGCCTGCGCTTCGCTATCCGCGAGGGTGGCCACACCGTCGGTTCGGGCATCGTCTCCACGATCATTGAGTAAACTAGCTCTCTGATAGTTGACTTAGAGAACCCGGCACTTATATGGGTGCCGGGTTCTTTTCTGCAATGGATATTGAGCCGTTGCTGGTGTCGAGAGGATTAATAATGGTCCTGGTTGCACCGTCGATTAGCTCTCGATGGCTTCATTGATGTGTTCCAAATATGAATGGATCCACCGAGAACCAATTGATTCGAGGTTTTCATTGACAGCGCTTATATAGAGCTGATAAAGTAACAACTCGTGCCCGTACGGGGCGGAAATGAAAGGTTCAGGATACATGCGTACTCTAGTTACTCTTGCGTGCACTGAGTGCAAGCGCCGCAACTATACGACCACCAAGAACAAGTCGAACATGCCTGATCGTATGGAGATCAAGAAGTATTGCCCCTGGTGCCGTCACCACACGCTGCACAAAGAGACTCGCTAGTCTCTAGTCACATACGCCAGTAGTTCAATTGGTAGAGCATCGGTCTCCAAAACCGAGTGTTGAGGGTTCGAGTCCTTCCTGGCGTGCCAGTCATTATTCCGTAAGCTCCCAATTGGGGGCTTACGGTTTACTCATGTATAAGCGCATTGCGCGGAGGTAACCCAAATGGCCAACAAGAAGAACAAGAAGAAGGCTCAGCAGCCGGCACCTGCCAATAACGCTGCCGCCAACTCCAAGGTTGAGGCCAAGAAGGCCGTTGCCAAGAAGAACGAGAAGGCTGCGAAGTCCAAGAAGAACGAAAAGCCTGGTTTCTTCGCCCGCACCAAGAAGTATTTCGCTTCGGTCAAGTCCGAGATGAAGCGTGTCACGTGGCCCGATAAGAAGGAGCTCGTGAACTACTCGGTCGTCGTTTGCGCTTCTCTGATCGTCGTCGGCGTCGTCATCGCTCTGCTCGATGCTGGCTTTGGCGAGGCTCTTGCTCTGTTCTCTGGATTGAGGGGCTAAACCATGTCTAAGCGTTGGTACGTCGTTCACACTTACTCTGGATACGAGAACCGCGTTAAGTCCGATCTCGAGCATCGCATCGAGACCATGGGCATGCAGGACCGTATCTTTGATATCGAGATTCCTATGGAGCGCGTCACCGAGATTAAAGAGGGTGGCAAGCGCGAGACCAAGGATTCTAAGATCTTCCCGGGTTATGTCCTGGTCCGCATGGAGATGGATGACGATGCTTGGACGTGTGTTCGCAACACGCCTGGCGTCACTGGTTTCCTGGGCGGCAACGGCAAGCCCGCTCCGCTTTCCCGCGACGAGTACAACAAGATGACTCGTCGTCCCGGTAAGGGCGATTCGCCCAAGCGCACCTCGGTTGATATTCAGGTCGGCTCGTCCGTCCGCGTCACCGATGGCCCGCTTACCGACTTTGATGGCAAGGTCTCCGAGGTTAACACCGAGGCTGGCAAGCTCAAGGTCACGCTGATGATCTTTGGCCGCGAGACGCCGGTTGAGCTCGACTTTAACCAGGTCGCTGTCATCGCTTAAGTTTTCGTCCGTTCGCGCGAGCGTGCTTCTTCTGTGACTGCTCATCTCAGGAGTGCTTCTAACACGTGCGTGCTTACGATATAGCAAGTACTTCACACTCGTGATTCGAAAGGAATGACCATGGCTGAGAAGAAGGTTGCCAACGTCATTAAGCTCCAGATTCCTGCTGGTGCCGCTAACCCCGCTCCTCCCGTCGGCCCCGCCCTGGGCGCTGCTGGCGTGAACATCATGCAGTTCTGCCAGGCCTTTAACGCCGAGACGCAGGACAAGAAGGGCGACATCATCCCCGTTGAGATTTCTGTCTACGAGGATAAGTCCTTCTCCTTCATCACCAAGACCCCGCCGGCGGCTCACCTCATCAAGAAGGAGCTGAACCTCAAGTCTGGTTCTGCTAAGCCCCAGGCCGACAAGGTTGGTCAGCTCTCCCAGGAGCAGCTCACCAAGATTGCCGAGATCAAGATGCCGGACCTCAATGCCAACGACATTGACGCCGCCAAGAAGATCATCGCCGGTACCGCCCGTTCCATGGGCGTCACCATCGCTGAGTAGCGATTTCTTTAGGTAATGACGGGTGCCCCGACCGGGGCGCCCGTTATATGTGTGCAATAGGGCACACGAAACGATGTGGGAGGGCATAAGCCCGTTTAACCACAGGAGGTAATGCACATGGCTAAGCATGGTAAGAGCTATAACGCCGCTGCCGAGAAGATCGACCGCGCCACGCTCTACACCCCCCTTCAGGCTGCCAAGCTCATCAAGGAGCTCGACACCGCCAAGTTCGACGAGACCGTCGAGGCCCACTTCCGTCTGGGCATCGATACTCGTAAGGCTGACCAGAACATCCGTGGTTCCATCTCTCTGCCCCACGGCACCGGCAAGACCGTTCGTGTTGCCGTCTTCGCCGAGGGTGAGAAGGCTCGCGAGGCCGAGGCTGCCGGCGCCGACATCATCGGTTCCGACGAGCTCGTCGCCCAGATCCAGAAGGGCGAGATCAACTTCGACGCCGCTATCGCTACGCCGAACATGATGGCCAAGGTTGGCCGCATCGGTAAGATCCTTGGTCCCCGTGGCCTCATGCCGAACCCCAAGCTCGGCACCGTTACCATGGACGTCGCCAAGATGGTCTCCGAGCTCAAGGCCGGCCGCGTTGAGTATCGCGCCGACCGCTACGGCATCTGCCACGTGCCCCTGGGCAAGAAGTCCTTCTCTGAGCAGCAGCTCGTCGAGAACTACGCTGCCCTGTACACCGAGATCCTGCGCGTCAAGCCCTCTTCTGCTAAGGGTAAGTACGTCAAGTCCATCTCCGTGTCTTCCACCATGGGCCCTGGCGTCAAGGTCGATCCCGCTGTCCAGCGCGACTTCCTGGCTGAGTAACTTTTAGTTACTGCCTGAGCAAAGCAAGCATTGCTAAAGAAACCCGGTTCTGCCTCGTGCAGGACCGGGTTTCTTGCTACCTCGGACCAAAACCACCACAACGGGGACAGGCACCTTTGTGGTGGTTTGGGCACTTTGGCGTCAATGTTATGGCATCGCAGCGAGCCGGTTCCAAGTGTCCCAGGTCGTCCCGAAAGAGGAGCGACGCGTACTTTGGTACGCGAGCGACGGCTTGAGGGGCGAGATGGGGTGCTTGGGGCCGGCGCAGCGTCAAGCCTTAAAGGTGGTTACCAGGGTGTTCTGGCGGTAGAGGACTCGATGGCCTCGTGGCGCTTGAGCTCGCGGCGCATGGTTTGCGAATTGAGCCAGGCTGCCTGCCAGCCACGGATAGGGTAGTGCGCTTCGTCAAGTTCAAACTGCGTATAGCCGCAGGCGTTGATGATTGTTGCCCCGCATGCATGCCGACGCTCACGCTGAAAGTCGTGGCCATAGCATTGGTGCACATGCCCGTGTACCATGTAGTCGGGATTCCAGGACTCGAGCGCTGTGTTAAAGCATTCGAATCCTCGATGCGGTAGATCATCTAGATCGCCCACGCCGGCGGCGGGTGCATGGGTGAGCAAGATGTCGCAGCCGCCGACCATCCTGATTTTACGCGACAGCTTGCGCATGCGCTTGGCCATCTCGCGCTCGGTGTACATGTTGGCACCGTCTCGATAGCGCATGGAGCCGCCAAGCCCCGCAATGCGGACGCCGCGATACACGTACACGGTGTCTTCGACGCAGGTGCATCCACCCGGTGCATGACGTGCATAGCGGTCATCGTGGTTGCCGCGCACGTAGATGAGCGGCTTGTTGATGACGGTGACCAAAAACTCAAGATAGTCCGGGTCCAGATCGCCAGCGGACAAAATCAGGTCAACACCCTCAAAGCGTTCCTTGTGAAAACACTCCCAAAGGCATCGTTCTTCTGTATCGGCTACGGCAAGGATCTTCATAGGGCGCGGACCTTCGGCTCATCGCTGGGCTGCGGAATGGTGCCCACCACGTTGTCGGCCAGCCAGTTCATCTCGACGATTTGCGTGCTCGGCAATGGGGGAAAACCCTCGATCTGCACCACGCCGTCTTGGCTATGGAGTTCGCCGCCAAATGGATTGATGGAGCCCTCGACGATGCCATTGCGGAGCAGCTGAACAAGCTTGCGCGTCTGATAAGGCAGGCCCGGAGCGTAGCGAATGTCGATAACGCCCGAGCTCATACCATACCAGTAGTTGACGGCGCGAACCTGGTTATCGTCACTGGTCTCATCCCAGGTGCCATGCAGCAGGCTTCGCACGATAAGCTCGTAGTATCGACCCCAGTTCCATACCGGCATGGCGATGCCGACGACCTTGCCATCGACCAGGCGGTGGAGTCCGTAGGCCGTGGGGTCTTCGAGCGACTTTGACATGTCGGCGCCGGTCATGACGCTCACGCCTTCGCGGCACATGGCCTCGGCAAGGCCGCCGGCGGGCACATCGCCCCAGGTGAGGATTACCTGCGCGCGAGGGTCGAGCAACGAGGCGCCGATGGCAAAGGCGTTGATCTCGCTAAGCGCGCCTGACGCAAAGACCGACGCGTGGTAGCCAATGCGATGGTTGTCCGCCATGCTGGCCGCAAGGGCGCCCAGGAGGAACTTGGCCTCGTACATCTTTCCAAAATACGAGCGCACGCTTTGGTGGGGAAGGCCGATAGAGCAGTTGAGGAATCGCACCTGGGGATACTCAACGGCAGCCCTGAGCGTGTATTCCATCAGGCGGTGCGAGGTCGAGAAGATGACGTTAGCTCCATGTTTGACAGCCGTTTCCACGGCGGCGTAGAACGCGTCCGGATCGTGGCAGTCCTCGAACGCCTCGGTGCGCACGATACCGCCAAAGTGCTCATCGAGATACTGACGCCCTTGGTCGTGCAGGCTGTCCCAGCTCGACGTCGCACAGGGGAACTCATGGATAAAGGCGATGCGCAGGGGGTTGGCCGCCGAAAAGACGGTCTTGCCCATAAAGAAGTTGAGCACACCGGAAGTGGACTTGGCGGGCGTCTCCTCCTCATCGACGCTCGGTGCTTCGACAAGATCGACCTTGTCCTCATCACTTTTGCCGGCAATGACCAGCTCGCGCCAAATCTTGCACAGGCGGTTTACGACGATATCCGTCGGCGTATCCAGCAGGCGGTCCTGGTTGTACACATTGAGGTAGACGAGCATGGCGTCGGCGGGCGTAATGTCCAGGTGGCCGCCGCCCGCGCGAAGGTAGGCGCGCTTAAAGAGCAGGAAGGTGTGACGCAGGTAATCGACCTTTTTCTGCGGCCATTTTTCGATAAGGTTCTGGCCGAGCATCTTGGCGAGCGTCTCGTAGCTTCCCTCGCGCGAGAACTCGATCTCGTATAGGGGGCATACGCGCCAAAACGCGCAGAACTCGCCGTACAGGCGGCTTTCGACGGAATCCCATTTGCCGGGGTAGAGACGGGTGACCTTGGCCGAAACCGTCGGGGCGTCCAGGAATTTGAGGACGCTGACGCGCTTGTTGCCCTCCTGGACATAGAACCGATGCATGAACTCGGTGACGATGATGGGGTCGCGATAGCCCTCGGTCACCTGGATGTCGTAGAGGTTGGACCACTTGCGGGCGAACTCGGTGTTGAACGGCAGCAGGGGCATAAAGTTGCACGAAAAAGCGGACTGACGGCCCTTGGTAACCGTGCCGACGACCATTTCGAGCGGAATGTCCCTCAGGCCGACGCTCTCTCGCTGACCTAAGGGGAGCTGGGCAACGAGGCCGTCGAGATCCGTAAGGTACGGGTGCTCGCTTTGGCTGATGGCGCGACGGCGTCCCTGTTCGCCGCGCTTGCGTGCTTGACGATAGGCCTCTTCCATGGTGTCTGCTCCCTTAGTCGTTTAAACAACGATATGAACCATGGTACCACGATGCGAAACCACCACAAAGGCGCCTTTGTGGTGGTTTTAGGCGATGATGGGGGCGATGGCGCGGATGCAGGCGTCGGCTGCCGTAAAGGTGGTGCTGTCGTCGCTGACGATAAAGATGATCTTGCCCTTGATGCCAAAGTCGCCGATCTCACTAAAGAGTACGTAGGGCTCCTTGTCAAAGCCCGAGATGGGAAGCACGGCGGCCTTGGTGACGTCGGTGAGCTCATCTGCCAGCGCGTCCAGTGAAGCCCACTTGGACGTGTCCTTGACCGCGACGGGCACGGCAACGCGCCCAAAGGGCATGAGGTGCACGAGCGTGTTCTTGGAGATGTTGGAGTTGGGGACGATGATGGTCTGCCCGCAGGCGTCCTCGATGGTCGTATGGCGCCAGGTGATGTCTTGGACCACGCCGGACACGCCGCCGACCTCGATATTGTCGCCGGGTTTGATAATGCCCATAAACGTCACCTGCATGCCGCCGATGAGGTTTGAAAGCGTGTCCTGAAAGCCGAGCGAGATGGCGATGCCGCCGACGCCAAGAGCGGCGACGAGAGCGTTTGCGTTAACGCCAAAGCAGTTGTCGAGGATAAAACTGCCGCCGATCGTCCATATGACGGCGCGCGCGATGTTGATGAAGATGCTCGATGAAGGGAGTGGGTTATCGTCGCGGTTAAGCAGGTGGCGCAGGGTCTTGGACGCGACCTTGGCGGCAACGGCGGTGCCGATAGCCAAGATACCTGCCCAGATGATGTTGTGGACCCATCGTTGTGCAAAGAAATGAAGAATTGGCTCAAACAATTCCATGTAGGGAAACCTCCTAATGATTGTCCAACCATGATACCCACCAAGAAGCCTGTCCGATCACATCGGACGCGCCGATAACTTGAGAAGGGGTGGCCGCAGCGGCGTAGGCTGGGGCACCGGTGAGCGCACCGGCGAGAAGTGCGGCGGTTAAGGCAAGACGGGGGAGGAGTCTTCTCATGGCAGTTTCCTTAGTTCTTGACCAGTGGTCCCTGCTGACGCTGGATTATCGACATAATATGCGAAAACCGCCGCAAAGGTGCCTGTCCCTTTGCGGCGGTTTTGACGTTTGCGCAGATAAAACCTGCCAAAATAAACCTGTCCCTCTTTGGCAGGTTTTAGCTCAGCAGCATGCGGTCGTTGGCGAGCTCGCCGCCCGAGACCTCCTCGAACTTCTGGAGCAGGTCGGCGACGGTGAGCGACTTTTTCTCGTCGCCGGCCACGTCGTAGATAACATGGCCCTCGTGCATCATGATCAGGCGATTGCCCAGACGGATGGCGTCGTTCATGTTATGCGTGACCATGAGCGTGGTCAGGTGGTTCTCGTCGACGATCTCCTCGGTCAGATTGAGCACCTTCGATGCCGTTTTGGGGTCGAGTGCGGCGGTGTGCTCGTCGAGCAGCAGCAGGCGCGGCTTGGTGAGCGTGGCCATCAGCAGGGTGAGTGCCTGGCGCTGGCCGCCCGAGAGCAGGCCGACCTTGGCGTTGAGGCGCGTGTCCAGACCGAGGTCCAAGCGCTTGAGCAGCTCAACGTACTCGTCCTTCTCGGCCTTGGTGACGCCCCACGAAAGACCGCGACGCTGACCGCGACGCTTGGCGAGAGCTAGATTCTCGGCAATCTGCATGTCTGCTGCGGTGCCGCGCATGGGGTCCTGGAACACACGGCCCAGGTACTTGGCGCGCTGCGACTCGCTCAGACGCGAGATATCGGTGCCGTCGAGCTCGATAACGCCCGAATCGAGCGGATACACGCCGGCGATCATGTTGAGCAGCGTGGACTTGCCAGCGCCGTTGCCGCCAATCACGGTCACAAAGTCGCCGTCGTTAAGGGTGAGGTCGACGCCGGTGAGTGCGCGCTTCTCGGTGACGGTGCCCTTGTTAAAGGTCTTCTTGACGTGCGAGAGCTTAAGCATCTGCCTCATCCCCCTTCGTGTAGGAGCTGCGGAGCTTATAGCGCTCCCAAACCACGGGCACGCACAGGGCCACGGCAACGATCACGGCGGAGAGCAGCTTCATGTCGTTGGCGTCCATGCCCAGCTGCAGCACGATGGCGCGAATGAGGAAGTACACCACGGAGCCAAAGACGGCAGAGGCAAGACGGACGCTAAACTGCGTCAGACCGCCGGGCAGCAGGCGGCCGAGCACCTCGCCGATAACAATGGCAGCAAGACCGATAACGATGGCGCCGGTGCCCATGCCAATGTCAGCGTACTTCTGGCTCTGGCAGATGAGCGCACCCGAAAGGCCGATAAGGGCGTTGGAGAGCACGAGGGCGATCATCTTGGTGGAGTTGGTGTTGACGCCCAGGGCGCGGATCATGTACTCGTTGTTGCCGGTGGCACGCAGCGCCGAGCCGATCTCGGTGCCAAAGAACCAGTACAGGATGGCGACGATGGCCACGGCCAGCACAATGCCCAGGATAATGGCAACAGTGGACTGCGGCAGGCCCGTCATGTGGCTGACGGATGAGAAGATAGTGCCCTTGGCAAGGATGGGCGTGTTGGACTTGCCCATGATGCGCAGGTTGATGGACCACAGACTGATCTGCGTGAGGATTCCGGCGAGGATTGCAGGAATCTCAAAAACGGTGGTCAAGATGCCCGTGACGGCGCCCGCGATGGCGCCGGCGCACATGCCGGCCAGCACGGCGAGCAAGGGGTCGACGTTATTGTTGACGATGAGCACGGCGCAAACACAGCCGCCGAGGGCAAAGCTGCCGTCGCAGGTCATATCGGGGATGTCGAGCAGGCGGAACGTGATAAACACGCCGAGCACCATAATGCCCCAGAGGACGCCCTGCGAAACGGCGCCCTGCAATGCAATGAGCATGCTTCATACCTCCTAGGATAGGGTGGACACGTGAATTTCCATAATAGCGGTACCAATGCATAAAAGAGCGGTGGACAGACGTTTTGTTTTACCTGAAACAAGCAGGGCGAACGCCGGTCTTTAGCGTTCGCCCCAATGACTCAGATATTGAATAACGCAACTGTGGCGCGCGTGCGGGCCCTAGACGCGTCATCGCGCATGGCGTTATTCGTCCAGAGCGGAAAGGTCGATACCCAGAGCCTCGGCCATCTCGTCGTTTTTGACGACGACCAGGTCCTTGCTCGAGAGGTGCTTGATCGGCATATCCTCGGGCTTGGCCTCGCCCTTCAGGATCTTGACGGCCATCTCGCCTGCAGCGTAGCCCAGGTCCTCATAGTTGATGGAGAGGGTGAACAGGCCGCCGGCCTTGCACATGCCCTCCTCGCCAGTCACGAAGGGGAGCTTGTTCTCCTTGCAGATCTGGCCGACCTGCGAAGCGCCCGCGGCGATGGTGTTGTCGGTGGGGGAGTACAGCGCGTCGACCTTGCCCACGGCGGACTCGACGACGGACTGAATCTCGTTGGAGCTCGAGACGGTGAAGTCGGTGTACTCCAGGCCTAGCTTGACGAGTTCCTTCTTGGCGGCCTTGATCTGGACGTCGGAGTTGGACTCGGCGGTGCAGTAGAGCAGGCCGACCTTCTTAACGTCGGGCAGGACCTTCTGCATCATCTCGAGCTGCTCGGCGACCGGGGTGAGGTCGGAAGCGCCCGTGACGTTGGTGCCGGGCTTGTCGTTGTCCTGGACCAGGCCGGAGGCGGCGTAGTCGGTGATGGCGCAGCCAACGATGGGGATATCAGCGGTGGCGCCGGCGGCAGCCTGCGCGGCGGGCGTAGCGATGGCATAGATCAGGTCGACGCCGTCGCCTACGAACTTGTCGGCAATGGACTTGCACGTGGACTGGTCGTTTTGGGCGTTCTTCTGGTCGATCTTGACCTTGAGACCGCTCTTCTTAATGGCCTTGACGAAGCCGTCGTTGGCGGCATCGAGTGCGGAGTGCTCGGTGAGCTGCAGAACGCCGACGGTGTAGTCGGAACCGGCGGCAGCGGAGCCGGAACCAGAGTTGCCGCCGCATCCGGCGAGCGGAGCGAGCGCGAGCAGGCCAGCGGAGACAAGAAGGCTCCTGCGGCTGATGGTGATGTCCTTCATATCATTACCCCCAGTATAAAAATGGCTGGAAACACTGCACTAGGAAAAAGTGCAAGTGGGACTATAGTAACGCCGATGTCCATTTTTACAATAACCTGGCGGGTTTTTTAATACTGAACCGGATGGGCGGTGCTGAGGAACGACGGACGGTAACGGGGTTTACGCTGCGGGCGCGGGGCTGTCTTCTTCGTCTAGCGCGGCAAAGAGTTTCTTGCCGTCGAGCAAACGCGTGCTGACGTTTCTCATGCGGCTGACCTCAACGGTGCGCAGGGTATCGTCGGCGCCTCGGGTGTTGTAGACCGTTCCCAGCAGATACGAGACGCCATCGCGCTGCCTGATGGCAAAGGGCCGGACCGTCATCCGCACCACCTCGGTTTCGCCTCGGGTCAGGACGTTTGAGATATCAAAGCTGACAGTTGTTCCATGGTCGATGGCCTGTTCGACGAGCTCGCACGTGTCGATACGCTTGGCGTGCGGACGCGCTGTCTTGATGGGCACGTCGTTGGCGGCCGGTGTCGGTTCGGGCATATCGAGATAGCCGCGAACATCGGCGCTCGCCATGGCGACCAGGTGCTGCGCCATGCTTTTTCGAATGGCTATGGGCGTCGATCGGTTGCGCATGACCATGCCATGGAGCCGTATGATCTCCTCGTCAGCAAGCGGGCGGGTGAGGAGCCGATAGCCCACGCCGCGTTTATAGTCGATTTCGTATCCGGCGTGACGAAGTGCGGATATCGAGGTATAGATGCTGCGGCGTGCCGCCGAGATGGGCATGCGGGCGGGGTCGTCGGGATGGGCGAGGAGCTCGACCAGCTCGTCGGAAAGCAGCGCCTTGTCCTCGCCGGTGTTCTCGCTCAAAAGCTGCAGGATGCGCACGGCGCGATAGGCTGCCATCGAGGCGGAGCCTCTGGTCGTGGTCTCGTAGTTTTCAACAACGGTTTCGGTCATAGCGCCCACGTCCTTTCCTTTTTGGTGATGGCAGATCAGAGCCTAGGGCGCGGAGCCTGGCCAAGGACGCGTGGCGCCTTGGACGGTCGATGGTTGCCGGCAAACGGCAGGTCGAGTTTTCAACAACCCTGCCTAACTGACCAAAACCTTGCCAAAAGCTTGACGGATGCTGTTGAAAAAAGCGCCTCTCGGCCGATGTCGAGAGACGCTTGCGCGATGAGCGTTGCGCGTGGCGACGCGAGCTAGTGCCCGACGATTAGAAGTCGGCGTTGCCCACGGTGCGCGGGTGCGGCAGGACGTCGCGGATGTTGCCCACGCCGGTGAGGTACATCACCAAGCGCTCGAAGCCCAGACCGTAGCCGGCGTGCTTGCAGGAACCGTAGCGGCGCAGGTCAAGGTAGTACTTGTACTGCTCGGGATTCATACCCAGGTCCTTGATGCGGGCCTCGAGCAGATCCAG
>CAVCBD010000066.1:0-11969 GCA_963599935.1 Acutalibacteraceae bacterium
TGCCTCCCTTTTCTCGAACCTTAATTTCAAAGTCCAAGAAATGGGATGCAGTTCATTTGTGGTGGTTTGAACCTCAATAAGTTTTAGGCGTTGCTACAACTCCACGCAAGGATTGTCGCGGGTCACAAGCGTCTTAACGACAACCGTCGCTCCCAAATACCGCTCGAGCAGCTCAGCGAGGCGATCGATCGCAGCCTGGCAATCCCCCATGCGCTCGGGCTCTACGCACTCAATCGCCAGGAACGCATCGGCCGAATCGTCGGACAGCGCCGTGCGAACGCCATCGCGCCAGTTCCAGCAGCGGCACACGGCGCCTGCATCGTCGATATAGGCAAGCTCGTCGGGCAGCGTCGGATCATCCGCCTCCTCGCCAAGTGGCAAGAACGCGTCGCCGCCGTCGGTCACCGTCAGGCGCAGATTGCCCTCAATAGCATGCAAATCCTCACCGCCAACGGGCAGCGCATAAGTCAACGAAATCGTGTTGTAGATATCCACCGCCGGCGTGATGTGGCCGACCGGCTTGCCTTTGAGCACGCGCTTGAGCAGGTTCTCAACTGAGCAACGCGCGCCCTTCTTGGTCTTGAACAGGCGATAGGCCTCGCGCCATGCCTTGACCGGCGCGTTCTCGCTGATGGTATCGCTGGTCAGATGGCGCTCCGCATCGATGTTGGCGCGGTCAAGCAGCGCGGCGATTGCATCCACGTCCTCCTGGGGAATCTGAGCCGCGGGCTTCATGCCCTTTACGACCACGACGCCGATAGCCGCCTGCGGAAACAGCTCCCAAAACGAATCCTCGGCAACGAAACTCTTCATATGTTCTCCCTTCATAGCGGACGCCCGAGTCCGGACGCCTAAACAAAAAGCGCCCTCACAGCGGCCACCTTCAAAGTCCTACGGTGCCGCCACAAGAGCGCTTACGCTGCCCCCATCCGGAGAAGGGGGCGATATGTCAGGCGTATTGTAACCCGAGTCATTCGCGTGAGTAAAACCACCACAAAGGCGCCCGTCCCCTTTGTGGTGGTTTTGGGCCTGAGGCGACGCTAGTGGCGGAGTCCCAGCAGGCCGCGGCCGCGATGACGGGCCTCAGCGGGCACCTGGGCGTGCGGGCCGGCGGCCTTGACGGACTCGGGCAGGTGCGAGTACTTCTTCTCGAAGTTCTCCTCGAACATCACGGCCAGGTTGTGCGCTGCCTCGTCGTAGCGAGCGGTGCTCTGCCAGTACTGGCGCGGCACCAGAATGCCGTCGGGCACACCGTGGCACGTGGTGGGAATGTCGACGTTAAAGATATCGTCATGCACGAACTCGCTGTCCTCGATGGTACCGTCGAGGGCACGGGCCACCAGGGCGCGCGTGTAGGCAAGCTCGATGCGATGGCCCACGCCATAACCGCCGCCGATCCAGCCGGTGTTGACCAGATAGACGCGGGTGCGACCGTCGGCGATGCGCTCGCCGAGCATCTTAGCGTAGACCATGGGGTCGAGCGGCATAAACGGCTCGCCAAACAGCGAAGAGAACGTGGGTGTGGGCTCGGTGACGCCGACCTCGGTGCCGGGAATCTTGGCCGTAAAGCCCGTCACAAAGTGATACATGGCGGCGTCGGCCGTCAGGCGCGAGATGGGCGGCAGCACGCCAAAGGCGTCGCAGGTCAAAAACAGCACGACGCTCGGGGTGGTGCCCATGCCCTTGGTCCACGCGTTGGGGATATGCTCGACGGGGTAGGCCACGCGCGTATTGTGCGTGATCGAGACGTCGTCGTAGTTAGGCTTGCGATTCTCATCGAGTACCACGTTTTCACAGATGGCGCCAAAGCGAACGGCGTTGAAGATCTCGGGCTCGTGGAACGCGTCCAGGCCCTCGCACTTGGCGTAGCAGCCGCCCTCGACGTTAAAGATGCCCATGTCGGACCAGCCGTGCTCGTCGTCGCCGATCAGCAGGCGCGTGGGGTTGGCCGAAAGCGTGGTCTTGCCGGTGCCGGACAGGCCAAAGAACACCGCGGTCTCGTGCGTGACGGGATCCATGCTGGCCGAGCAATGCATGGGCAGTACGTCGTCCTCGACGGGCAGCAGGTAATTCATGACGCTGAAGATGGACTTTTTGATCTCGCCGGAGTAGCCGGTGCCAGCGACCAGAATCACTCGCTCCTGGAAGTTGATGACCACGGCGGCGCTGGAGTTGAGGCCCTTGATGGCGGGATCGCACTGGTAGCCCGGCGCGGCGAGCACGCAGAAATCCGGCTCGCCGGTGCGCGCGATTTCGCGGGCGAGCGGGCGGGCGAGCATCTGCTTAATGAAGAGCGCCTGGCTGGCACGCTCGCAGGCGACGAGCAGACGGCGCGTATGGTTGCGATCGGCACCGGCCATACCGCGGGTGACGAACACGTCGCGCTCGTTGAGATAGTCGACGATACCGGCCTTGATGGTCTCGTAGCTCTCGACAGAAAGCGGGCGGTTGACGGCACCCCAGGCAATCTTGTCGTGCACGTCGGGCGTGTCGACGATAAAGCGGTCGTTGGGCGAGCGGCCAGTGCGCTCTCCCGTCTCGATCACCAGTGCGCCGTTGGAGGCCATGCGGCCTTCTTCGCGACGAATGGCATGCTCGACGAGCTCTGCCGCCGGCAGGTCCACCAGCAGGCGGGGTTGATTCTCGGCGGGATCTTCGACCAGCGTAAGACCAAAGTTGGACAGTACTTCTGCAGGGGTAACACCAGGCATGGGGCCTCCTTTAAAAGCGCGTCACGAGGGCGCGCGCTTTACTCACGTAAAGCCCGTTGTACCCGATATGCAAAAACGTTTTTGCGGCAGGGGCGAAGCGCCCGCCCAACGGTCAAAAATCGCACGCAAGCGGCCTAGTCATTGGGGACGTTCTTAAACGACTAGTCGTTGGGGACACTCTTGAACAGGCAACAACCAAGGAGTGTCCCCGGATGTCGGCACATAAGGAACGTCCCTAAGTGCCGGCTATAGCGGCAGGCCTTGGCCGAGCATGGCGATGGCGCTCATAAGGACCAGCATGCCGGCGGCATAGGGCAGCACTGAGCCCAGGAGCTCGGCGTCCTTGCCGCGCACGTGCACGGCGGCAAGACCAATGGCGAGCGTCTGCGGCGAGATCATCTTGCCGGCGGCGACACCCAGGGCGTTCAGCGCGACCATCCAGTAGTCACTCACGCCCAGCGCCGTAGCCGCCTGGCTCTGGATGGGACCAAACAGCATGCCCGACGACGTGCCCGAACCGGTCACGAACGCGCCAACGGCGCCAATCCACGGGGCCAGAATCGGGTACAGACCACCGGCGACGGCGATGCAGAACGCGCTGATCGAAGAGATCATGCCCGCATAGCCCATCACCTTGGCGCAACCCAGCACCGAAAGCATCGTGATAACCGTCGGCATCATCTGCTTGACGGTCGCAGCCAGCACCTCGCCCATCAGGCGCGGCGAAGCACCCTGAATGGCACCGCCGATAAACGCGGCCAGGAAGATCCAAACACCCGGCGTGTTGATCCACGAAAACGTAAGCGTACCGGGGTTCTCGCCGCAATACACCTGCACGTGGCTCGCAAACGGCGCAAGCGCAGCATGCACGGCGGGCACCAAGTTGGACGTACCCAGCAGCAATACAAAAATCAAGATAAAGCACGACCAGGCCGAAAGCGCCGATTTAAGGGTGAGCCGTTCGCCGGCCTCGATATTCATATGGAAACGCGCGTCCAGGTGGCCGAACTTCTCGGCACGCATGGCAAGCGCGGCAGTCAGCGCGAGCGACACGATGGAGCCCACGACCACGGCCAGCTCGGGACCCACAAACATGGCAACGACCAGGGCCGCACCTACAAAGGACACACCGGAAAGCAGTGCCACGCCGGTAACGCCGTGCAGGCGCTCACTCACGCTCGCAACGTTACCTTGGTCATCGGCGACACGGCCCGCAACCAGCACGATAAGCAGCGGCATCACCACGAAGAACGGTGCCAGCTGCACCAGCTGAACGGTCGCCAGGTGCAGGGAATCCAGGCCCACCAGGTCGGCAACGGACACCGTGGGGATGCCAATGGAGCCGTAGGGCGTGGGCACGCCGTTGGCCAGCAGGCAGATCAGCACGGCAGGCACAGCCTCAAAACCAAGGCCCGCGAGCATGCCGGCGGGAATGGCAACGGCAGTGCCAAAGCCGGCCATGCCCTCCATAAAGCCACCGAAGCACCAGGCCACGAGCAGCGCCAGCAGACGGCGGTCGCTGCTGATGGAGGTAATCATGCTGCCAATCACGTCCATGGCGCCCGTGCGCACGCACAGGTTATACGTAAACACCGCGGCGATAATCACGAGCACGATGGGCCACAGGGCCATCAAAAAGCCCTCGAGCGAGGCCGTGGCTATCTGCGCCGCCGGCAAATGCCACCACGCATAGGCAAGCACGCACGAAAGAACAAACGAACCGATGGCGGCCTTCCAAGCCGGCCATTTAAAGCACAGCAGCATCACGACGAGCCAGATGATCGGCACAAGAGCCAGCAAAAACGCAGCGACATCCATGGGTAAAAAACTCCTTGGTACCGCGCAAGCGGCATCGGGGGGTCACAAAACTTCAACAGGATACCGCACGTTTACCGACAAATTACAGCCGCTCGCCGAAATTATTGAACAACCTGTTCAAAAACACGAATGGACACCACCGCGACTATACTAGAGCACAGTAAGAGAAAGGAACCGCCTTGAGCATCACGCCCCTCGATAGCATCCGCCGCGCCATCGCCCGCCGCAATGGCTTCGCCGACCCCGCCGTATCGGGCGGGGCGCACGGACAGGGCGGACGCATCGAGAACGGCCTCTTCCCTGCCTCCCACACGGCCGAAGAGCTCGCGCGCATCCAGGAGCTGAGTCAGCGCAACGCCGGCGGCCCCGACAGCAGCCAGGCCACACGCCGTCGCCGCGAGCGCGATCGCCAACCCGGCCCCATCCGCCGTATGGTCAATGCCTGGTGGAACCGTCTGCTCGGCGCCGTCTACGGCGGCGGCTTCTCCATGCAGGAAGCGGAATACGAGGAGCACGCCACCAGTCGCGACTATCTTTGGAACACCCTCGGCACCGCCGTGTGGGGCCTGGCGTTTCCGCTGCTCACCATCGTGTCCACGCAGCTCGCGGGCGCCGAAGAAGCAGGCAAATTCTCCATCGCCTTTGTCACCGGCACGCTCATCATGATCGCGTGCAACTACGGCGTGCGCAACTTTCAGGTCTCGGACATCGACGAAACGACGTCCTTTGCCTCCTACCAGCTCAACCGCTGGCTTTGCGGAGCGCTCGCCCTAGGCTGCGGCCTCATGTACAGCAGCGCCCGCGGCTACGATGCGCAGATGGCCACGATTGGCCTGGGCGTCTACCTCTATAAGGTGATCGACGGCATCGCCGACGTGTACGAGGGCCGCCTGCAGCAGGCCGACAAGCTCTATTTGGCCGGCATGAGCCAAACGCTACGTTCCGCCGGTGTCATCGCGGTCTTTAGCGTGGCACTGTTCCTTACGCGCAGCATGCCCATCGCGGCCATGGCCATGAGTGTCACCGCCATCGCCTCGCTCGTGCTGGTCACCGCCCCGCTCGCCCTGCTCGAAACCGAAAAATCACGCCGCATGAGCCTGCGCGAGGCTGGCCACCTGTTTATCCAGTGCGCCCCGCTCTTTGGTGCGCTGTTCCTGTTCAACCTTATCGAGAGCATGCCCAAGTTCGTGATGGAAGGCACGCTGGCCTACAAGTATCAGCTGTACTTTAATGCCCTGTTCTTTCCGGCGCAGGCCATTTTGTTGAGCATTGGATTCATCTATAAACCGCAGCTCCTGCGTCTGTCGAGCATTTGGGCGAATCCGCGCAAGCGTCGCCGCTTTGACCTGATTATTGTTGCCGTTATGGCACTGATCGTGGTCATCACCGGAGCGTGCGCCGCATTTATGGCAGGCCCCGGCATCCCCATCATGAGCTTTATGTACGGCCTTAACTTTGAGCGCTACCGCACGCTGGCGCTGCTAATGGTTGTCGCCGGCGGCGTCACCGCGGCAATCGACTTTATCTACGCCATCATCACGGTGCTGCGCCACGCCGGCGACGTCACCAAGATCTACCTGATTTGCTTTGCCGTGAGCGTGATGCTGCCAGTAATCCTGATTAAGCTGCTGGGTCTGATGGGCGCTGTGGTGAGCTACCTAGCCATCATGGCCCTGCTGCTGGTGCTGCTGATTATCGAGTACGCCCACATCCGCCAACGCATCGAACGCGACCGCAACCCGTACGGCGCCTAATTAGCTGCCCCCCGGTACCGGAATTTGCGATGGAATCTCCCCGACTAGGGTCTCGTTGTGACAATATGCACCACACAAAACTAAGTGAGTAGACTTTTACCGAATCCCCGACCACACCGACAAACCACAAGTCTGTGACCTGCGGTTTTATTGAGGCAAATATGTTGGGTGCTCGGCATTTCCAAAAAAGTCTACTCACTTAGCCAGCGGGCAGCCAAAAAAGAACCGCCGCGACGTCGTTTGACTCCGTTGCGACGGTTTTTCGAGCATTTTCGCGCTGCCGAGGACGCAGACGCTCCTCATTTCTAGCACCTACCGAGCAAGAAGGCGCTACTCTCCTAAAGTAGTCAAAAAGGCCCCGTCCCAAATTAGCTACCCCTTGTGTAATCATTCGCCTGGAAGAATGTTAGCGTAGAACTCAGCCCCATCATCCAGACGCAGGATCCCGACGCGGCCAAACTCTGACCCAGTGGCGGCGGCGCAGTCGATGTCGATGCGATCGGGCACGCCAGCGGTATCCTCACCGCCCAGCCGCACAATCTGCCCGCGGCCCGACTCCTCATCGAGCCCCGCCAGACCACCCACCTCGCAATAACGCCCGAGCGACACCGTGGGCGTGTGGCCGCTCACCACGACCGGACCCTTGCCCTCGGCAGAAAGCAGCCCCGTCGGCGCATCCCAATAGCCGTGACGAATCCACAGCAGGTCATCGGACGACTGCACCGCAAGCATCTGCTGCAGTAGCTCGCGATCGGCATCCACCGCCCCCGCGCCATCGGCACAATCAACCCCATGTTCAAGCAAAAACGCCCGCGCCGCCTCGGTCTGGATACCGGCGTGCACCAGCAGGTACGGACGCTCGTCAGTCTCGGCCACCGCATAGAGCGGCAGCGTCGCCATCCAACGCACGAGCTCCTCGTACGCCTCAAATTCCATATCGTTGAGCTGCTGACGGGTAGTCCAACCGCCGTTGATATCCCAGGTCTCGGCATCGAGCGGATCTTGGCCAATGATGGCGTCGAGCATGATCTGCTCGTGATTGCCCTTGAGCACGCGAGCGTTGGGCAGCGAGCGCACGAGCTTAATAACGCCAACCGGATCGGGCCCGCGATCGATCATGTCGCCCAGCACGTACAGTGTATCGTCGGACGCCAGCGAAATCTTGGACAGGGCCTCGTCAAGCGCACGCACGTGCCCGTGAGCATCGGATGTCACATAGATCGCCATGGAACGCCTCTCTTTGCATTGCGGCCGAAGCCCGACGTCGCAACTAAAACTTCAAGTTGAACTTAAACGTTACCCATTGTACTCCGTTGCAATAAAGCTGGGAAGGGTTGCATACCGCTAACGGTCGCCAGCGCTCGCCTGCCAACCCGCACCGCTCACGCCACGCCGTCAGGCCCAGCGCCCCGACCAGCGCCGCTCGCGCCCACGCCTCGTGTCGAAAATGCGCACGTCCGCAGTCCAAGCCCATAAACCCACCATCTTTGGGTACAAATAACCGCAGACAACTGACCGTGCCACGCCAACCACCCAGGAGCGGACACCATCCATGAACCAGATCCTTCTTTTTATCGGCCTCGTCATTATTCTGTGCCTGACCATCAAACCCGTCGGCAAAAAGCTCCCCTTCCCCACCCTGCTCATCTTTATCGCGCTCGGCATGCTGCTGGGCGTCAACGGACCGGCGCACATCGACTTTAGCGACTACGCGCTCACCGAAACCGTCTGCAGCACGGCGTTGCTGTTCATCATGTTCTACGGCGGCTTTAACACCAACATCGACCGCGCCAAGCCCGTCGCCGCGCCCGCGGTGCTGCTGAGCACACTCGGCGTCGTCATCACCGCGGGCATTACCGGCGTGTTCGCGCACTTTATGCTGGGTTTCGACTGGATCGGCGGCCTGCTGCTGGGATCGGTCGTGGCATCCACCGACGCGGCCAGCGTCTTTAGTGTGCTGCGCGAGCACAACCTTTCGCTGAGAGGCGGCACCGACTCGCTGCTCGAGGTCGAATCGGGCTCCAACGACCCCGTCGCCTACATGCTCACCGCGGTGCTCGCGACCCTTGCGGCGGGCGGCGACGTTAACATCCCCGTGCTGCTAGCCAAGCAGATCATCCTGGGCGTGGGGCTGGGCCTTGCCATCGGTTGGGCATCGGGCCGCCTGATCGAGCGCGCACATGCAACAGCCGAAGGTGCGCAGACCATCTTCTTGTTCGCCGTGGCCATCGTTGCCTACGCGCTGCCGAGCTACTTGGGCGGCAACGGCTTTTTGGCCGTGTACCTGGCAGGCATCGTGCTAGGCGCGAGCGACATCACCGGCAAGGTCGAGCTGGCGCACTTCTTCGACACCCTCACCGAGATGGCCGAGATGACGATCTTCTTCTTGCTCGGCCTGCTCGTGACGCCCGCACGCCTGCCGCAAATGCTGCTACCCGGCCTGGCGCTCATGGCGTTTATGCTCTTCGTGAGCCGCCCCATCGCCGTCGGTCTGCTGCTGGCGCCCTTTAAGACAAACCCTCGCCAGGTCGCGCTCGTAAGCTGGGCGGGCCTGCGCGGCGCGGCCTCGGTCGTCTTTAGCCTCTTTGCCGTAGTGGCCGGCGTTCCCGGTGGACATGACCTGTTTGACCTGGTCTTTGTGATTGCCGTGTCGAGCATTGTGGTGCAGGGTTCGCTGCTGCCGGCGGTGGCGAAAAAACTCGATATGATAGATGCGGCCGGCGACGTGCGCCGCACGTTTAACGATTACCGCGACGAAGAAGGTATGTCGTTCGTCAAGCTCAAGGTGGGAGCTGGACATCCGTTTGCCGGACGCTCGCTCGCGGATATTGGCAGTGCAACGGACATGCTCGTGGTCCTGGTGCTTCATGACGGTGCGCACCCGGTGCTACCCAACGGCGATACCGTGATTGAGGAAGGCGACCTGTTGGTGATGGCTGCCCCAACGTTTGAAGAGCGTGCCGAGGTTACGCTGCGGGAGGTCACCGTGACACCCCACGGTCGCCTGGCCGGTCAGCGCCTACGCGACGTGCCGCAGGGCAAGCACCCGTTTATCGTGGTAATGCTCAAGCGCGACGGCCAAATGATCATCCCCGACGGCAACACCCTCATATACGCCGGCGACGAAGCCGTCATTGCCACGCTCGCGTCGTAGCCATCCCCACCCATAAGTTGCGGTGAAATAGGAACTGAATAGGCCTCTGAGCAGCCATCCACGGCAAAATCGTGGACTTAACGGTACAACCTCCCGCACGGCAATCTCAACCGAACAAACCGCGCGCCCAAATGATGTGCAATAAACCCCAAATACCGCCATAATAAAGCAATGACCATCAGGGAGGTTACGAACGATGGACAAGCTCGATGCCATGACGGAACAAGTCAGGGACTTTTGTGATGCACGCGACTGGCGCAAATATCACACGCCGAAAGAGCTCGCCATCGGCATGGCAACCGAATCCTCAGAACTCCTTCAGCTCTTTCGTTTTATCAGCGACGAGCGCATTGCCGAAATGTTCGAAAACACCGAGCAACGCCAAGCCATCGAAGATGAAGTTGCCGACACACTCCTTTTCCTCCTGCGTTTCGCTGATCTAAACGGAATCGATCTCCCGGCCGTGCTCTCGTCCAAGCTCAAACGCAATGGCGAGCGCTACCCCGTCGACGCATCATCCAACGAAAACAGAAAGGCGAACCACCATGAGTAACGAGTTCGCCCTTCGTCAGTACACACTTCCCCTACCCCAGCCCTTTGAGACAAGTAAATCGTTGCAGGATTTTGGCACGCCAAAGCCCGGAGCTCACCATGACGAAAGCTGGCCTGTTCTTTACATCCTGACCAACAGCAAAAACAAGACTGCCTACATCGGCCAAACAACCAACTACCAGCGGCGCATGAAACAACACGCTGCAAACGTGGACAAGGACTTCGACCGGACCCTTCTGATCGACAACCCCACCTTCAATCAATCTGCGACGTTCGAGTTTGAAAACAGCCTTATCGAGCTGTTCTGTGCTGACGGAAAATACCAGGTAACCAATGCCAACAATGGCTATGCCCAGTTCGATTACTTTGAGCGGCCCCAGTATCGCCAGAAGTTCCGAAACCTCTGGACAAAGCTCCGCGAAGAAAACTACGCGATTCATCCGATTGAAGAACTCGAGAACACCGACCTGTTCAAGTTCTCGCCCTTTAAGACGCTTACGCCTGACCAATACGAAACGACTGAGACGATTTACAAGCGGCTCGAACAGGAGCATGAAGACGTAAAACATGGCGGCTCAAAAAGAGAACGTATAACCGTCGTGAATGGCGCGCCAGGAACAGGCAAAACAATCCTTGCCATCAGCCTCATGTTCAAAATCAAAAATGAGCCGAACCTTTCCGGCCTGCGGGTCGGCTTCGTAACGCCCATGGAGTCTTTGAGCAAGACGCTCAAAAAGCTCACGCACTTCCTTCCCGGGTTAAGGCCCAGCGATATCCTGAGCCCCAGCGATGTCACCAAAAACGATCGGTATGACATCTTGCTTGTCGACGAGGCACACCGACTGGGAAACTACTTGACCGCCGGCGCCGGCATCGGAGCTTTTTACAACACATGCGAACGACTCAACTTGCCTCGCACGAGCAGCCAGGTGGATTGGATTTTTAAATGCTGCGACAAGGCCTATCTATTCTATGACCCCAAGCAGCAGGTCCGTGCATCCGGACTTAATCGGGACGGCCTCGAGCAGCGACTCAACCAACTCGAAGAAGCGGGAATCGAGACCGAAGAATTCAGCTTGAGTACCCAAATGCGCGTGCGTGGCGGCGACGAGTATCTCGATTTTGTATACGATCTACTCGACAACAAGGCGTACATGCACGCCGGCATGATGTTTGATGAGCTCTTTGCCTCGCAGCCCTACGACTCGCGATCCGGCGACCCGAACAGCGATATCCCCAGGTACCAGTTTGGCATCGTCGACCGATTTGAGGATTTCTGTTCTCTGCAGCAAAAGAAGGAAAAGGAAGTTGGCCTGTCTCGAATGACGGCCGGTTTTGCCTGGAAATGGGAAACCAAGAACAATAAAGATACGTTCGATATCGTTATCGAGGGCATCCCCAAACGTTGGAACTCGAGCCAAAAGGATTGGGTTAACTCGGCAAACGCCGTCAATGAGGTTGGGTGCATTCACACGGTGCAGGGCTACGACCTCAACTACGGCTTCGTCATTCTGGGGCCAGACATTTACTACGACACCGATAAAGGAGCCGTCTGCGTTAACAAAGCGGACTTCAAAGATGCCGTCGCCAAGAAAAAAGCAAACGACGATGACCTGCGAAAGATCATCGTCAACGCCTACTATGTCCTCATGACGCGCGGCATGCTGGGAACGTTTCTTTATGTTTGCGACCCGGCGCTCAAGGAGTATTTGTCACGGTATATCCCGGTGATATAGGCTGGCGCCAAGTCTTCCATGTAACCATCCTGTAAATCATAGCAGCTCACTCGAGTTTTACCGTGATGCGGTCGCGTCCGGCGCTCCACTGTGCTAAAGTATCCCGAACGTTCAAACGACTACGAGGGAGACTAGAAGATGGCACGTGTGCACAACTTCTCAGCTGGCCCGGCCGCACTGCCTACAAGCGTGCTCGCCGAGATCGCCGACGAGATGATGGACTACCGCGGTTGCGGCATGTCCG
>CAVCBD010000067.1:0-11962 GCA_963599935.1 Acutalibacteraceae bacterium
TATATTGCTGCCATTCGCCAGCTGCAATCGTTAGACCGACCCTTGATGTCGACCGGCGTGCAGACCTACTACTACAGTTTGTACGGCGAGCTGTACGAGGCAAAGCGCCTGACAGCCCTTACCAAAGCCCAGAAAGATTATTATGAGCAACTGCGTGTGGGCTATCGCGACTCCATGCGCAACCTTCAAACCACGAAATCGATATGGGACGATGCCGAGTTTCTTACCACACGCCACAAATACACCGATGCGTTGCACATTCTTGTTAAGGCTTACAACAACCTTGACGTAAACAACCGCGACATGGGATACATAGCCTACGCCATCGCCGATATATACGACAAGGTAGACGATACGGAGTGTGTGAAGCAGTATCTCATAATGTCGGCAATATCCGACATCAAGAACAGCGTGCGCGAATATATCTCCCTGCGCCGCCTCGCCACCATATTATATGAGGAGGGCGATGTGGACAGAGCCTACCGCTATATGCGTAAGTCGCTTGAGGATGCCACCGTTTGCAATGCCAAGCTACGCATATTCGAGGTGTCGGACGTTCTGCCCATTATCGACAAGGCTTACGACAGCATGAAGGCAGCCGAGCGGCGCCACCTTACAATAGGGTTGGCGGTAGTGGTGGCGCTGCTTCTGATGCTTGTGTGTATGGTGTTCTACACCGGCAAGCAGCTCAGACGCATAGCCCAGGCACGTAGACAGCTGCTTAAGTCGAACGAGAGCCTTGCCGAGATGAATAGCAAGCTCAACTCGCTCAATACCCAGATAACCTCTACGAACGAGCAGCTCAACGACGCTAATATTAGGCTTCGCGAGTCGAACGTCTCCCTTGGCGAGGCAAATAAGATTAAGAACATATACATAATGGAGTTTATGTCGAAGTGTTCGTCGTACATCGACAAGCTTGAGGCATATCGGCGCTCGCTCAACAAGCTTGCTGCGGCAGGCATGGTGAGCGAGCTGTACCGCAAGCTAAAGTCGAAGACCATTATCGACGACGAGGTTGAAGAGTTCTTCGAAGACTTCGACCGCATCTTCCTCAAGATATTCCCGCGCTTTGTGCCCACGTTTAACGCGTTGCTTCGCCCCGAAGAGTCGATACAGCCCAAGCACAAGGACAGGCTCAGCACCGAGCTGCGCATCTATGCCTTGATGCGTCTTGGCATTGTGGAGAACGAGAAGATAGCCTCCTTCCTGCGCTGCTCAAAGCAGACCATATACTCGTACCGCTCGCGCATACGTCTGCGCTCGTTATGCCCCGACGACTTTGAAAACCAGGTGCTGCGCATCGAATGATGCTTCACAAGAGTCAAGCATCTATCTGTACGGCATTTGTATTTTATGCCACCATTGAAAAACGTAACCCATTGAAAACCAGTAAAAATACCTTGTGAAACGTTTGTATTTTTGTGATACACTGTTCTTGCGTATACTTAAAAGTGATAACTTTGCAAAAAAATTAAACAACATCAAATAATTAAAAACTACTTACATTATGAATATAAGGCATTCCTTATTATACTCCGTAATGTTAGCGCCTATGGCATCGGCTCCGCTCGTGCCGGCAACGGCTGCACCAGCCTTCATGCTCCAGCAACAGCAAAAGGGCATAAAGGTCAGTGGTACTGTTGTCGATGGCGAGAACAGTCCGCTTATAGGCGTGAGCGTCACCGTAAAGGGTTCCAAGGACGCGGCAATAACCGACATCGACGGCCACTTCTACATCAGTGTGCCGTCCAAGAACTCGGTGCTAGTGTTTAACTACCTCGGCTTCAAGCAGCAGGAGGTGCGTGTAGGCAGCGACATCAACTTTAATATACAGTTAAAGGAGGATGCCGTGGCTACCGACGAGGTTGTGGTTGTGGGCTACGGCAACCAGAAGAAGCTGTCGGTTATAGGCTCTATACAGACCCTCGACCCCGGCAAGTTGCAGGTCGGCTCAAGCCGCTCGCTAAGCAACAACCTTGCCGGCCAGCTGGCGGGCATCATTGCCGTGAAGCCGTCGGGCGAGCCGGGATATGACGACTCCAACTTCTGGATTCGCGGTATCTCCACCTTCGGCAGCGGCAGCAAGCCCCTGGTGCTCATTGACGGCGTGGAGCGCAGCCTGAACGACATCGACCCGGCCGAGATAGAGTCGTTCTCAGTACTGAAGGATGCCTCGGCCAGCGCCATGTACGGTGTGCGCGGCGCCAATGGTGTCATCATCATCAACACCAAGCGCGGCGAGGTGGCCAAGCCGTCGGTCAACTTCCGTGTGGAGCAGTCTATCCAGACGCCTACCAAACTGCCGCAGTTTGTGGGCGCCGCCGAATACATGAACCTCCTCAACGAGCTCAATCCGGGCATGTTCTCCAAGGACCAGGTGCTGAAGACCTATACGGGCTACGACCGTGACCTCTATCCTAACGTGAACTGGATCGACGCCATCACCAAGGACTATGCCTACTCGACGCGCGCCAACATGACCGTCTCGGGCGGCACCAAGATACTCCGCTACTCGCTGACAGCCTCGATTTATCACGAGAACGGCATCATGGAGACCGACCCGACGCTCGACTACGACACGGGCAGCAAGCTCACCCGCTACAACATGCGCGCCAACGTCGACCTGAACCTCACGCCGACGACCCTGCTGCGCTTCAACATCGGCGGCTATCTGCAGAACCTGCGCAAGTCGAACAGTGGCACCGACGAGGTCTTCTCCAAAGCCTTTGAGACCCCGCCCTACGTCCATCCCACACGTTATTCCGACGGCACCATCCCCATCGCCTCGGTAGAGCGCTACAACCCCTGGGCCATGAGCACGCAGCAGGGCTACTACCGCAGCGGCCATGCGCAGATACAGTCGCTGTTCTCGGTGGAGCAGGACCTGAAGATGCTGCTCAAAGGCCTGAAGGCCAAGGTGGTGTTCTCGTTTGACAACTACAGCGAGAACTTCGTCACGCGCGGCCGCACGCCCGACTATTACAGTGTGGCGCATTCGCGCGACGCCTCGGGCAACCTCGTGCATTCCATTCTGAAATACGGCACCGACGTGCTGTCACATTCGAGCAACGGCAACTTCGGCAACCAGAGCACCTACCTTGAAGGCTCGCTGTCGTACGACCACGTGTTCGCCAAGAAGCACAGCGTCAACGCCCTGTTCCTCTACAACCAGCGCAGCTACGACTGGGGCGACGTGCAGTCAAAGCGCACACAGGGCATCGCAGGACGCCTGTCATATACCTACGACAACCGCTACATCGGCGAGTTCAACTTCGGCTACAACGGCTCAGAGAACTTTGCCAAGGGTCACCGCTACGGCTTCTTCCCGTCTATCGCCTTAGGTTACGTCATCTCCGAGGAGAAGTTCATGGATCCCCTGCGCTCCACCGTCAACCTGCTGAAGCTGAGGGCCTCGGTCGGCAAGCTCGGCAATGACGACATCGGCGGACGCCGCTTCGCCTACATCACGACCATCAACAGCAATGCCTCCGGCTACAACTGGGGCTACAAGGGCGACTATTACCGTGGCGGCATCCAGGAGGGCGACTACGGTGTCGCGGACCTCACATGGGAGACCTCAGTGAAGGCAAATGTCGGCCTTGAGGTGGGACTGTGGGATGCCCTCAACGTGCAGGTTGACTTCTTCAAGGAGCACCGCACCAACATCTTCATGCAGCGCAGTACGATACCCACGCAGGTGGGCTACATCAACAGTCCATGGGCCAACTACGGCAAGGTGGACAACCATGGCCTCGACGCCTCCGTCACCTATCACAAGCGCATCAACAAGGACCTGGAGCTCAGTGTCCACGGCAACTTCACCTATGCCCGCAACAAGATTATTGAGAAGGACGAGCCCGAGAGCGTCAAGGGTACCTACCGCTCCATCACGGGCCGCAGCATCAACACGCTGTGGGGCTATCAGGCCCTGGGCCTCTACACGGCCGACGACTTCGACGCCGACGGCAACGTGAAGGCCGACCAGCCGCAGCCGCAGCTCGGTGCCAAGGTGCGCCCCGGCGACATCAAGTACAAGGATATGAACGGCGACGGACTCATCACCGACCAGGATGAGGGCTACATCGGCGGCACCTCAGACCCGCGCATCGTCTATGGCTTCGGCGGAAACGTGAAATACAAGGCCTTCGACTTCAACTTCTTCTTCCAGGGCACGGGCGACGCCTACCGCATCATCGGCAGCAACAGCTATTTCATCCCCGGAAGCGGACAGGGCGTGCTGGGCAACATCTATTCCAACTACAACGACCGCTGGACCGAGGACAACCCCTCGCAGAACGTGTTCTGGCCGAGACTCTCGTCGACCGAGAACCCCAACAACAACGTCGCCTCCACCTGGTGGAAGAAGAACATGAGCTTCCTCAGGCTGAAGATGATCGAGATAGGCTTCACCCTGCCCCAGGCCTGGAGCAACAAGATTTACGGCAAGAACATCCGCTTCTATGTGAGCGGCAACGACCTGTTCTACCTCTCCAAATTCAAGTTGTGGGACCCCGAGCTCTCCACGTCCGACGGTCTGAAGTATCCGTCCATGCGGTCGGTCATGATCGGAATGGACCTTACCTTCTGATTGCTTGGAACAAATAAGGTAATATCTAATAAGAAACAATAGTTATGAAAAGTATCAAATCATACATTATCATACTGGCAGCCTGTCTGCCGCTCCTCACCTCCTGCTCCGACTTCCTCGACAAGGAGCCGGACACGGAACTGGACATGGAGAATGTGTTCAATGACAAGACACATGTGGAGCAGTGGCTCGCCAATGTCTATTCTGCCATTCCCGACTGCTACGACGGTTACATCTTCGACCTGGGCTGGATGATACTTGGCGACGACGCCACCATCCCTGAGCGCTACCGCCAGTTCGGCAACCAGATTATCCCGATGATTTTGGGCGAGTGGACGCCTGCCAGCGACTGGAACGGCAACTACTGGGCCCTGCTGCCGCAGCGCATCCGCGAGGCCAACATCTTCCGCGAGAAGGCGCACGCCCTCACCGACCAGGACATCTCGGAGCGTGAGATGACCTATATGAAGACGGAGTGCCGCTTCATGCAGGCCTACTACTATTACCTGCTGGCAAACACCTACGGCCCCATTCCCTTCAAGCCCGACTACGTGTGGCCCGTCAATGCCTCGCTTTCCGACATGATGGAGACGCAGACCCCCTACGAGGATGTCATCAAGTGGTGCTCCGACGAGATGCTGGCCTGCTCCAAAATCCTGCCGGCCCGCTACAGCGAGTCGCAGAAATACGGCCGCATCACCTCACTGATGTGCCTGGCCATCCGCGCCCGCATGCTGCTGTTCGACGCCAGTCCGCTGGTCAACGGCAACAGCGACTATGCCAACTTCGTCAATGCCAACGGCGAACACCTGTTCAGTACCCAGTATGACGCCAACAAGTGGCGTGTGGCGGCTGACGCCTGCAAGGACCTCATCGACAAGGCCGAGGCTTCAGGCCACAAGCTTTACATCGAGTATGCCGACGACAGCAAGACTACCATCGACCCGTTCCTCTCTTATGAGAACGCCTTCCTCAAGAGCGAGGATGCCGGCAACACCGAGATACTCTTTGCCCGCCCGTCGGTCAACTACCAGAACTATGAGCGCAACGCCACACCCAACGGCTCAGGCGGTAATGGCGGCTTCGGCGTGACCCAGAGTCTGGTTGACGCCTTCTTCATGGAGAACGGACTGCCCATCACCGATCCCGACTCAAAGTATGAGGAGAAAGGCTTCTCCGGGGCCGACGAGCACCGCTCAGGCACCAAGTTCGAGACCGAGAACGGCAACTGCATCACCAAGCAGGGCACCTACAACATGTATTGCCACCGCGAGCCGCGCTTCTATGTGACGGTGAACTTCAGCGGCGCCTACTTCCCCTCTGAGGATCGCCAGTACAACTTCTTCAACGGCGGCGCCGACAACAACCACACTCACGACGCCCCGCAGAACGGTTACCTGATGCGCAAGCGCGTCAATCCGAAGGACAACATCAAGCAGGGCTCCTACAACTACCGTCCGGGCATCATCTACCGCCTGGCCGAGGCATATCTCAGCTATGCCGAGGCGCTCAACGAGTGCGACCCGGGCAACCAGGAGATCCTCACCTATCTCAACAAGATCCGTGAGCGTGCCGGCGTGCGCCAGTACACCACCGGCGCCACCGACAACAACTACATCCACGTCAACCTCGCCGACCAGGATGCCATGCGCAAGCTCATCCATGCCGAGCGCCGCGTGGAGCTCTGTGCCGAGGGCACGCGCTACGACGACCTGCGCCGCTGGAAGGAGGCCGAGACCACACTGTCGGGCGACTTCTACGGCATGAACTTCGACGGCAAGGACGCCTCGAGCTTCTATCAGCGCAAGCCCTACATCACGCGCGTCTACCGCAAGGCTTACTACTGGTTCCCCATCCATCAGACGGAAATCGACAAGAACCCCAAGTTGGTGCAGAACCCCTATTGGGACCAGTTGAGCAAGTAATCGACAACATTTTTATATAAGACAAGAAAATGAAAAAGCAGCTATTACATATATTTCTCCTCCTGGCGACGGTTGCCGGCTTCACGGCCTGCAACTCCGAGGACAACCACTATACTCTCGACCGGCCGGAGGATGTCATGCAGCTCCGCAGCACGCCCGACTCGGCCATCACCCTGACCGCTGACAAGGCGCAGGAAACGGCCGTGACGTTCACGTGGAATGCGGCCTCCAACCTTTCGGGCGACGTGGCCTACTATATCGAGATGGGCATCGAGGGGTCGTCCACCTACACCACCGACACGGTGCGCCTGGCCAGTGAGGCGCGGTCGTACGCGCTCACCACGGCACAGCTCAACCGCATGCTGTCCGACTGGAACGGCGTGGCCGGCACGCCGAGCTCCGTATCGGTCAAGCTCATCGCCATGCAGCCCGAGGCAGCCACCTACCAGTTGCCCGAGACCAGTTCGCTGACGCTGTCGGTCACGCCGTATGACCAGCCAAAGAACGAGCTCTACATCTGCGGCACCGCCAACCCGGCCGGCAGCAGCCTGGCCGATGCGGTGAAGATGGACGTGGGCATGGACAACGGCTACACGTGGACCGGCTTCCTCAATGCCGGCGACTTCAAGCTCACCCCCGACCGCTATTCCGACGTGCCGTTCTATGGCACCAAGGGCAATGCCTATACGCTGGTCTATGACGAGCTTGGCAATGGCGGCGCCGAGCCGCTTCATGTGAGTGAGGACGGCCTGTACACCGTCACGGCCGACCTGGAGGATATGACGGTCAGCGTGAGCCGCATCAATACGGAGAATGTATGGATGGTGGGCAGCGCCACGCCGTACGGATGGAACTTGGGCGACCTGGCACCGATGTACAAGCAGGACGAGGGCATCTTCGTCTATGAGGGCCCGCTCAAGCAGGGCGAGCTGAAGTTCCCCATGCAGAACGCCAACAAGTTTGAGGTGCCTTACATCATGGCGCCCGAGGCTGGCAAGGACATTACGGGAACGGGAGCCATAGAGTACGTCACCGCCGCCAACTCCACGATGCACGACAACAAGTGGAATGTGCCCGCCGACGGCGACTACCGCATCACCCTTGACTTCAACAGGCGCACGATAGTCTGCGAGCGCGTTGACCTCTCCGCCCAGTATGCAAAGATGCTCGAGGGCAAGCGCCTTGCCGCCAACGACATGAAGCTCTACCTCGTGGGCGACGCCACGCCGTGCGGATGGACCATCTCCAATGCCAACTCGCTGCACTACAACTATGCCGCCGACCCCAACTGCCTCACGTGGGAGGGCAGTCTGACCAAGGGCGAGATCAAGTTCCCGTTCATCCGCAGCGACAGTTTTGAGGTGCCGTACTACTGCGCCGCCTCGTTCGGCGAGCAGCCTGCCGAGGGCGGCAACCAGCTGACCTTCGTCGACAACTCCGGCGGCGGACAGCCCGACCGCAAGTGGTACATCACCAAGGCAGGCTACTATCAGATTAAGGTGGACGTGGTCAACCGCAAGGTCTATTTCAAGGAGACCACTGGCAAATAAGTATGAACTTTATTCAAGAACGATACGACAATGATAAACAGCAAGCATATAGCATTAATGACCCTGAGTCTCTTCCTTGTCCTGTCGGGCTTCGCCAGCTGCAAGCAGACAAGCGAGGAAACCGACTGGACACTGCCGGCATCCTATTATGAGAAGGATACGACCTCGGTCAACCCCAATCCCGGCACCGAAACCACAGTACAGAAGATAGCACCGCTCTACTGCACGGTGTATGAGTACTGCTGGACGCGCGAGCAGGAGAACACCGACCGCTCGCTCAACGAGTCGCAGTGGAAGCAGTGGCTCGACTGGCAGGCTGCCAACCTGCTGCCCTACGGCTACAACATGATCTGCACCGACGGCTTCATGTCGATGTACTACAACAAGGACGATGACCCCACCAACCCCGATCTGGGCGGCTACATGACCAGCTACGGCGGCGTCAAGATCAAGGACCTCTCCGCCTGGTGCAAGGAACGCGGCTTGAAGCTCGGTATCTATGACAATCCGCTCTGGCTCCACGGCCCCGACGAGACAGCCGTCGTCGGCACCTCGGGCGCCACGTTCAAGGACCTGCACTACAACGACGCCATCGACCGCGACAATGTGATGTATCCCGACAAGGGCGACGTATTCAACTGGGTTGTCCCCAGCCACAAGGGCGCGCGCGACTATATCGACGGCTTCTTCAAGTACTATCACAACCTCGGCGTTGACTTCATCCGCATGGACTTCATGTGCCTCTTCGAGGATGCCTCCGGCGCCGGCGGCATGGCCGGACGCGGCTATGGGCGCGACGAGTACCGCCTGGCCCTGAAGTACATCAGCGAGTCGGCCGCAAAGTACGGGGTGTTCACCTCCATCGTGATGCCGAACATGTACAACGACGCCAAGTACGAGAAGAAATACATGAACATGGCGCGCATCGTGGCCGACACCTTCGGAGGTGGCTGGGACCACACGTCAGGCCGCCTGCGCGGCGGCGTGTTCAACGGCTGGCCCACCTGCCACAACGAGTTCGACGGCTTCATCCACTGGTCGCACATCACCGGCCGCGGCAAGATGATACCCGACGGCGACTTCATCCGCCTCAACACGTTCAGCAACGACGAGGAGCGCATGTCGTCCATCAGCCTGCAGCTCATGGCCGGAGGCCCCGTGTCCATTGCCGACAACCCCATCGACGCGTCGGTGCGCAACTACGACCTGCCCTCACTCCTTAAGTTCGCCCAGAACAAGGAGATGCTCGCCCTCAATGCCGACGGCTTCGTGGGCCAACCCCTGAGCGACGACCTCAGCAGTCCCAACAGCCAGATCTGGTACGGACAGATGAAGAACGGTGACTGGGTGGTAGGCCTCTTCAACCGTGAGGACACCCCCCAGCAGCGCACCATCGGCCTCTCGCAGCTCGGCATCACCGGGCAGATGAAGATGCGCGACCTCTGGCTCCACGAGGATGTGGGCACGTCCGGCGAGATTAGCGTCACGCTGCCCGCCCACGGCTGCAAGGTGCTAAGGCTCAGCAAGCAGTAGAGTGGAGATAAAGTAAACATACAACAACACTTTGACATAGATATTATGAAGAAGATATTGATGCTTATCGCCATACTCGTTACGTCGCTTGGAGCAGCTGCCGAGGAGCTTATGTCGCCCAACAGGCAGTTTGTGCTCAACACCTACTGCAAGGACGGCATACCCTATTACACCTTATCTTATAAGGGTAGGGTAGTGATACACCAGAGCCGGTTGGGCATGGACATCAAGAACGAGAGTGGCATGAAGGACAATATGGAGCTGCAAAGCGTCGAACGACAGTCGAAGGACGAAACCTGGAACACGGTGTGGGGAGAACAGTCGGCTGTGCGCAACAACTATAACGAGATGCTTGTGCACTTCTATCAACCCTCTTCCACACGTCAGCTCGATGTGCGTTTCCGTCTGTTCGACGACGGATTGGGTTTTCGTTACGAGTTTCCCGAGCAGCAAACGCTGCGCAAGTTTGTGCTGAAGAACGAGTTGACCGAGTTTAATCTTGGCTTCGACTACACCGCCTTTGCACTGCCTGGCGACTACGACACGCAGGAGTTCACGTATACAACGGCGCGTTTGTCGCAGCTACGCACCGAGTTCACAAAACAATCGCTTGCCCACAAGGGCTACGAAGGCAAGGCAGAGGGCGACCTCGTGGTGCAGACACCGCTAATGCTGAAGGGCAACGGACTTTACATCAACATCCACGAGGCGGCACTTGTAGACTATGCCTGTATGGAACTCGACCTCGACGACCGCAACTTGGTGCTTACATCCAATCTCGTTCCCGACAAGCAGGGCGACAAGGGCTACCTCTTGCCCTTCTGCACATCGCCTTGGCGAACCGTTATTGTGAGCGACGACGCACGCGACATACTCGCCTCAAGGCTCATACTGAACCTCAACGAGCCGTGCAAGATAGCCGACACGTCGTGGATTAAGCCAATGAAGTTTGTCGGTGTATGGTGGGAAATGTTCAACGGCTCGGGCAGCTCGTGGAGCTATGCCGACGCCCCATTTGCCAAACCGGGCATAACCGACTATACCAAGCTTAAGCCGCACGGACACCACGCCGCCAATACCGCCAACGTTAAGCGCTACATCGACTTTGCCGCAAAGCATGGCATAGAGGGCGTGCTGGTCGAGGGATGGAACGAAGGATGGGAAGACTGGGAAGCCTACTGGCGCAACCGACATTTCAGGTTCGACCGCGCTTATCCCGACTTTGATGTGGACGGGCTTCACAAGTATGCCGCCTCAAAGGGCGTGCAGCTTGTCATGCACCACGAGACGGCTGCCAATGCAGCCGACTATGATGTACAGCTCGACCGCGCTCTGCAGTTTATGGTAGACAATGGCTACCACGCTGTAAAGACAGGATATGTGGGACCGGTGATACCAAGGTCGGAAAACCACTCGTCGCAGTGGATGGTAAACCACTATCTGCACGTGGCAGAGCGTGCCGCCGACTATAAGGTGATGGTCGATTCGCACGAGGCGGTACGTCCAACAGGTCTTTGTCGCACTTGGCCCAACTGGTTGGCGCAGGAGTCGGCACGCGGTACCGAGTTTGAGGCAATGGGCGGAAACCCCGTCGACCATACCACCATTCTGCCCTTCACACGTCTTATGGGAGGTCCGATGGATTACACCCCCGGTATCTTCCAGACCGACCTGAGCTACTATAAGGGCAGCAACCACGGCAAGGCACGCACCACGCTGTGCCGACAGCTGGCTCTGTACCTAACGATGTACTCGCCTATGCAGATGGTGGCAGATGTGCCCGAATCGTACGAGAGGTTTGCCGATGCCTTCGAGTTTATAAAGCAGGTGCCCGTAGACTGGGACCACTCGCAATATCTTGAGGCTGAGCCAGGCGACTATATCACCGTGGCACGCTGTGCAAAGCATACAGGCGACTGGTATGTAGGCTCTACAGTGGACGAGAACGGACACCGCTCGGTGCTCAAGCTCAACTTCCTCGACCCGCACACACAGTACATAGCTACCGTATATGCAGACGCAAAGGATGCCCACTGGGACACCAATCCACAGGCATATATAATAAAGAGAGGTGTGGTAGACGCCAAGTCGGTAGTGGATATAACCTCTGCGTCGGGTGGCGGATTTGCCATTAGCATCGTCAAGGCATCCAAGGCGGATGTCAAGGGCATGAAGGCTCTGCCTCGCCGGATAAACTAAGCCTTCGACCAGCAAGCTAAAGTCAAGGCTTATAAACAGAAAGTATAATAAATAAAAAATACAATATAAGGATATGAACCATAACCTTATAACCTTAGCATTAGGCACGGTGCTCTGCACCACGCTCCTAAGCATGGCATCATGCGGCGACGAACTGCCCGACC
>CAVCBD010000068.1:0-11936 GCA_963599935.1 Acutalibacteraceae bacterium
AGCCGATCCAGGGCGAGAGCGGTGTGCACCCCATGACCGAGGAGTTTATGGCGGCTGCGCGCGACTTGGCACACGAGGTGGGTGCCGTGCTTATCGCCGACGAGGTCCAGTGCGGCCTGTTCCGCTCCGGCAAGCCGTTTGCGTTCCAGACTTATGGCGTAGAGCCCGACATCATGAGTCTTGCCAAGGGCATCGCCGACGGCGTCCCCATGGGCGCCGTGGTGGCAAAGAAGGAAATCGCTGACATCTTTAAGCCCGGCGATCATGGTTCGACCTTCGGCGGTAGCTGCTTGGCCATCGCGGCGTGTGCCGCGACACTCTCCGCGCTTGTGCGCGGCGATTATGCCGAGCATGCCGCCAAGGTTGGCGCCTATATGGAGGCAAAAATCGCTAAGCTGCCGTACGTGATCGAGGTACGCGGACGCGGCTTGATGCTCGGCTGCGATCTGGATGATGCTGCGGGCGATGCGCATGACATTGTTGCCCGAGCGCTGGAGGCCGGTGCCGTGATTAACGCGACCGGAGCTCATACACTGCGTTTCCTGCCGCCACTCGTGTGCGAAGAGGCCGATGTGGACAGCCTAATCGAGATTCTGGCGGGTGTTTTGGCTTAGCGCCATCAGGCATAGCAATTTGGGACGGGTTCCAGGCCGTCACGTGCCGGTCGGCGCACGATTGGGCGAACTGGATCCCGTTTTGCCATCGATTTACCATGGCTGGGATAGGCCGTGTGCAAAAAGTGGCAAATATGAGTACTGGCACTAACTTCGTAACATATAAATTAGGCACTTTTAGATGAGTTGGGCCACATATGTCCAGTTTTGTAGTTAGCAAATTGGCTTAACTGGACTATCGATCGTCGTTCTAATGCCGGATTTGCCTTTTATGACTTCGAAAACGCTGCTACTAAAAAGGTAGCAGTACTCATATTTGGCATTTTTTGCACACGGGTATTCGCCAAGGGTCCATTTCGCCGCCCGAGCCCCGCTTCGCTCCTCGCGTGCTGCGCTGGAAAACGCTTGTGCGTTTCCTCAGCTCCGCACCCTGGCGGGTTCGAATCCCTCTGCACGGGGCCCAAAAAGGAAAGGCTCCCATCGCTGGGAGCCTTTTCAATCAAGTGGTGGGCGATGAGGGATTCGAACCCCCAGCCTTGTGCGTGTAAAGCACCTGCGCTAACCGTTGCGCCAATCGCCCGCAGGGATTGAGTATAGCGGAAACCCTGGGCTGTTCACCGCTAATTCATAACGAAACTTACGCGGCGACTTCGGCGCCCTTGTCCTCGTCGATAAAGAAGCGCTTGTACCAGATGAGGAACGTCAGCGTGGTATAGATCTTGCGCTGGTTGAGCGCGCGACCCTCAAAGTGATCGTTAAGCAGTTTCATGAGCGCATCGGTGTCAAAGAAATCGGCAGCCCACGGTGCGGTGAAGTATTCCTTTACGTAGTCGTAGTACTTTTGCTCGCGCAGCCAGAACTTGACCGGTACGGGGAAGCCCACCTTCTTGCGCGTTGCCCACTCGTCGGGCAGCGTGCGGTTGGCGGCGTGACGCAGGACGAGCTTGCAGCCTTCTTCGTTAACACGGTAGTTGGCGGGAATGTGCTCGGCAAACTCCATGACCTTCTTGTCCAGGAACGGGACGCGGAGCTCCAGAGAATGCGCCATGCACATCTTGTCGGCCTTGAGCAGAATGTCGCCCGGCAGCCACATGTTCATATCCAAATACTGTTTCTTGGAAAGCTCGCAGCAGTTGGGAACCTGCTTGTAGTACTCGGCGCACATCTCGGCGGCGTTCTTGCCGGTGTCATAAGCGGGCTTGAGCACCTCGTCGACCTCGGAGGGATCGAACACCTTTGCCTGACCCACATACCAGCGCTCGGGAACCTCGGCGCATTTCGTCAGGAAGTTGTGGCCCTTAAAGTAGGGGAGATGCTGAACGAGCGAGCCCAGGGCGCGACGTACGCCGAGCGGCACGCGCTTCTTAAAGGAGCGCATCTCGGGGGTGTCCTCGTACCACTCGTAGCCGGCAAACAGCTCGTCGGCACCCTCGCCCGAAAGGACGACGGTGACCTCCTCGGAAGCCATCTGCGCCAGATAGTACAGCGGCACGCTGGACAGGTTCGATTGCGGCTCGTCCATGTGATACTGGATATCGGGCAGTGCATCGAAGAACTCGTCGGCGGTAATCATCTTGCGCACGTTCTTGATGCCCAGCTTGTCGGAAAGCTCGGCAGCGTAGTTGGTCTCGTTGAAGTTCTTGTAATCAAAGCCGACAGAATACGTGGTGTCGGGCATGAGACAGGCGGCAATGTAGCTGGAGTCCACGCCGCCAGAAAGGAACGAGCCCACCTTAACATCGGCGATTCGGTGTGCAGCGACGCTTTCGTGCACGACCTTGTCGCACTCGTCCACGTACTCCTCGAAGGTCTTGGAGTTGTCGTCGGTGAAGTCACAGCTCCAGTAACGCTTGATGTCCATGGTGTTGGTCGTCAGGTCATACGTAAAGCAATGCGCCGGGGCAAGCTTGAACACGCCCTTAAAGAAGGTCTCCTCCGTGGCGGGGAATTGCAGCGTCAGGTAGGGGCGCAGCGCGTCGTGGTTGACAGCCTTCTCAAACTTGGGATGGTCCAGGAAGCTCTTGATCTCGGAGCCAAACAGCAGCGAGCCATCGGATGCCTGGTAGTAATAGAACGGCTTGATACCAAAGATGTCACGAGCGCCAAAGAGTTTGTTCTTGTTCTGGTCGTGAATCACGAACGCGTACATGCCGCGCAGGCGGTTGACCAGGTCCTCGCCCCACTCCTCGTAACCGTGTACCAGGACCTCGGTATCGGCGTTGCAGTGGAAGGCGTAGCCGGCTGCCTCCAGCTCGGCGCGAAGCTCCTGGAAGTTGTAGATCTCTCCGTTGAAGACAATCGTCACCTTGCCGTCGTCGCTCGACATGGGCTGAGCTCCAGCTTCGGAAAGATCGAGAATCGAAAGACGACGGAAGCCAAGGGCAACGTTGTCAACGATATGCTGGCCGCCCATATCGGGACCACGGTGGATGATGCGATTCATCATAGCCGTGAGAACCAGCTCACTCTGTTCATCTGTACCGGTAAAACCGACAAAACCGCACATGCAAGATCCTTTCTGCTGACGGCTCAGGTGTACTGCCGCAAGGATTGTGGCAGCTGATGTCAAATAATCTTTACTATCATGCCAATCTTTTGTTTCGTGATAGGGCATAAGCACCGAGCGAACCGAAAAAACCACGGCCCGATCTTCAGACGAAGCGGCGGGCCGTGGTTGCGAACGCTATGTACGAGCGGTTAGCGCTTGCTGCGCTCGGCGAGACGGTGCTCCACCTTGGTGACGATGTGGATGAGCGGAATCGTCACGACCAGATAGTAAAGTGCGGCGCAAATGTAGGGCGTAATGTTGCCCGTGGTGGCCGTGAGGTTTTTGGAGAACAGCATGAGCTCCATGACGCCAACGCTCGAAAGCAGCGACGTGTCCTTGTACAGCATGACGAACTCGCTGGTCATAGTCGGTATAGCGCAACGTACGGCTTGCGGGATCACGATGCGCGACATAACTTGGGACCAAGTCATGCCAAGCGAGTAGGCAGCTTCCGATTGACCAGGCGGTACGCTCTCGATGCCGGCACGGAAAATCTCGGCAAGATAGGCCGAGCAGTTGATGGCTAGCACGCCAACGCCGAGCGGCAGATTGGGCACGTTGAGACCGATCATGGGGAACCCAAAGAACGCAATGTAGATCTGCAGGAAGAGCGGGGTTCCGCGCAGGACGTTGATGTATGTCACGGCGATGCCGCGCAGCATGCGACTATGACTGATTTTCATAAAGGCAAACAGCAAGCCGATGGGGATGGCGAGCGGAAAACCGATGGCGGTCACGGCAAGTGCTATGCCCCAGCCCTTAAAGAGCGAGGCGATTGAGGTGACGACAATCTGCGGCTTGCAGAACATGCCCAAAAACGGGTTGGAGTTCCACGCGGCAACCCAAGGCTGGGCATCGAGCCAGGCGACGATTTCTTGCACCATGGTGCTCTCCGAGACACTGATGGTGGGGCTCTCGGGAAGATCTCGCTTGTCGCCGTCGGCGACATAGCTGCCGGTGACGGCATAGGCACCCGCGTTGCTCGGGAATACGACGTCGGGGACGACAACGCGAATCTGTGAGCCGGCAGCGACGGGATCGGCGAACTTGATGACGAGCTTTGAGCCGTCCAGCGAGCACGATGCCTTGACACCCGTCTGGTTCAGCCCGTCGAGCAGCGTGACCTTAACATCGGTGCTTTCAAATGACCCGCCCTCGGGCAACTCAAGCTCAATTTGCGAAACGTCGCCCTCGTCGCTACCCGTTGTCGCTTCCCAGGTCAGGCGGGTTGCGATGCCGCCGAGCACGCCGTTGCCGCCGTCTTCGTTTGACTTGGCGGTCGCCGAGGTGACGGCGAGTGAAGCGCCCGTCGCGTCCTCTGAGCTCGAGGCGTCCTCGTTATCGGACCCGCTCGTGGGTGCCATGCCAAACCACTTCTCGTACAGTTTGTCATAGGCGCCGGAGCTCTTGATCTTGGCAAGGGCATCGTTGATGGCCTGTGTCAGCTCGGGGTTGTCTTTAGAGACGGCAATGCCAAACTGCTCGCCCGTCGGAACCTCTTTGATGATCTCCATACCGATAAAGGAGTTCGAAACCATCCACTGCTCAACGGGCAGATCGCATACGACCGCCTGGCACTGACCACTCATGACGGCGGTGAAGGCTGCCGTCCAGTCGTCAAAGTTGACGGTGGTTGCCTGTGGCAGGTTCTCGATTGCCCACTCCTCGGACGTGGTGCCCGACTGCACGGCAATTTTGACGCCCGGCGCGTTGAGGCTATCGACCGTGTCGTATCCAGTGTTCTTTGCAACTGCGACGCCCTGGTTGGAGTCGATATAGGGATCGGTGAAGTCGACCTCTTCCTTGCGCTCGTCGGTAATCGTGATGTTACATGCGCCGACATCGGTCTTTACGCCCTGCTTGACCATGGGAATAATGCCGTCGAACTTTTGCGCCGGCAAGTAGTTGAGCTCCAGACCGAGCTCGTCTGCGATCATGCCCATGAGCTCATAGGTAAAGCCCTGGTCTTCGCCGGAATCGTTGACGTATTCAAACGGGGGTGTGGCCAAGTCACTTGCGACGGTGAACTTGCCATTCTCGACGAGCGTGTAGGTGCTCGAGGCGTTCTGGGAGGACGAACAGCCGCTCGCGCCGATGGTGGTGGCAAGGGCCACAACGATCGTCGCGAAGGCGCAGACGATGCGCCGGGTCAACTGGACATGTGCCGAGCGGTGGCGACGTTCGAAGTGTCGTTTCATCTGGAATCCTTTGCTTGGGCATGATGAGTCGGCATTGCGGGTCAATGAGGCGCATCAAGACATTTGGATAAAGAATAGCACCCAGATTTCCTTGTTTTTACACGGGGTGGACACTGTTGTCATTTATTGGCCCACAGCACAGTCCATGCAATTTTTTAGAAGGCTGCAGTGCGCGCAAGGTCAGGTGGCATATTAGGATGGTTGATAATACAGAATGTTTCATCGTTTCTGCCGCGGGACGTCTTTTGCCCTTTAAGGCTGAATTTAGCGAGAGAGGTCTTTGTATGTCGAGTCCGACACAAGAGAAGCTAACTCTGATGCGCTATATAGAGTTGCTCGAGGAAGATGACCTTGTTGTTTCCAGACCGAGCGCTTCGTGCGACCAGCGCATTGAGTTTGCGACTGACGACTCGCGCCAGGTGCGTCCGGGCACGTTGTTTGTCTGCAAGGGCCGCGCGTTTAAGCGCGAGTACCTGCTTTCGGCAATCGCCGATGGCGCCGTGGCCTACGTTTCCGAGGTCGATTACGATGTTGATCTTCCCGCGGTGATTGTGAGTGATATTCGTCGCACGCTCGCCGTGGTGGCAGATGCCTTTTATGGGCACCCGTCGGGTAAGGTGAAGGTCTGCGCCTTTACTGGCACCAAGGGCAAGTCGACCTGTAGCTTTTATCTGCGCGGCATTCTCGTCAACGAGGCCAAGCTTACGGGCTGTCATCGACCCGCTCTTAATACGGGCATTGAGTTCGACGACGGCATCGAGGCGGGTCCTTCCAAGCTGACGACCCCCGAATCCTTTCTGCTGCAGTCTCGCATCGCACATGCTGCGGAGGCGGGTGCCCCGTGGCTGGTTATGGAGGCATCTAGCCAGGGCCTCAAATACGAGCGCACGGGCAAAATCGCCTTTGAAGTCGGCGCCTTTACCAATATCGGCGAGGATCACATTTCGCCGATTGAGCATCCGACGCTCGAGGATTACTTTGCCAGCAAGCTCAAAATCTTCTCGCAGAGCCGTTTTGCCGTGGTCAATCTCGATATGGATAAGGTCGATCGCGTGCTCGAGGCGGCATCTCGTTGCGAACGTACGGTGACGTTCTCCCTGACCGATGAGCGTGCCGACGTGCTTGCGCTGGCGATTCGCAATGACGACTGCGGCGTGGTGGCAACGGTGCGCACGCCCCGCTTTACGCGCGACATTGTGATTCCCACGCCGGTTAAGTTCAATGTGTCCAATGCGCTTGCCGCTATTGCCTGCGCCGAGGCCCTGGGCATTTCCGAAGAGGGTATCGTCCACGGCTTTGAGGGCGTCTTCGTTCCCGGCCGCATGGAGCTCTATCCGTCCGTATCGGGCAAAATCTTGGGTATCGTCGATTTTGCACATAACGGCATGAGCCTCGAGACACTCCTGCGCGACTTGCGCGAGAACTATCCCGAGCGCGAGCTGGCGGTTGTATTTGGCGCTACGGGCGGTAAGGGTGTCGATCGACGCACCACGATGGGCATCGCCGCTGGCAAGTATGCCGACCGAATCGTGATTACCGAGGACGACCCCGGCCCCGAGGATGTCGAGGATATTTGCGCCGAGATCGCGCGCAACGTTCAGGCGCAGGGAAATGATAACTGGCAAATCGTGACTGATCGCGTTGCCGCTATCGAGACTGCCGTGCGTGAGACCGTCCGTCCTGCCGTGGTCATCGTGACCGGTAAGGGCGAGGAAGAGCGTATGCTGCGCAAGAACGGACCCGAGCCTTGTGGGCGCGATGGTTCGATTCTCAAGCGCACCCTTGCGGCGTACGACGCCTAAGACCAGAAGCCCCTTCTACGTAATGGAGTGACCATGTCCCACAATACCCTGCCGACCGTCGCTGAGCTTTCGGGCGAGATGCGCGAGCGTCTTGCCAAGGTTAAGTACGTCTTTACCGACCTGGACGCCACCATGCTCGCGCCCGGCTCGTGCGTGCTACGCGACAACGACGGCAACCCCTCGACCAAGCTCGTCGAGGCTGTCGTGGCACTTGCCCGCGCCGGCATCCAGGTGGTCCCCACCTCGGGCCGCAACCGTACCATGATCCACGAGGACGCGCGCGTGCTCGGCCTCAACTCCTACATCGGCGAGATGGGCGGCCTGGTCATGTACGATCTCAAGGCCAACGATTGGGAGTATCTGACCGGCGACATGCCCTACGACCCCGCCTGCGGCCTCACACCGCATCAGGTGATCGAGCAGACTGGCGTGTGCGAGAAGATTCTCGCCCGCTGGCCGCATAAGATCGAGTACCACAATGACATGTCGACTGGCTACAAGTACCGCGAGGTCACCGTCGGCATGCGCGGCGATGTGCCCGACGACGAGGTCCAGGCCATCCTGGACGAGGCCGGCTGCGGCCTGGTCTGGGCCTGCAACGGTTACCTGACGCATCTGTCCAAGCCGACGATGCTCGAGCTCGAACGCGTCGAGGACGGCCGCGCGTTTAACATCAATCCCGCCGGCCTCAACAAGGGCGTTGCCATCGCACGTTTCTGTGAGCACCTGGGTATCGAGCGCGAGGAGACGCTGGCGCTCGGCGATTCCGAGTCCGACTTCTACATGGCTGACCACGTGGGTACGTTCTGCCTGGTCGAGAACGGTTTGACCAGCGCCGGCGCGCCCGAGTTCCTGGATGTTTGCGATAACGCCTACGTCACGCGCGGAAAGATTGTCGATGGCTGGGCGGCAACGGCAGAGCTGCTCGTCGCGGCCCGCTCGTAGTGCGGTCCTATCGTTCTGAGCCATATCTTTTCGAGAGAGAATCTGGTGAGGTAATGTCCGATATCGAGAATCTGGCTGGCGACACACGCCCCATTGGCGTATTCGACTCGGGTCTAGGCGGTCTGACGGTTGCGCGCGCGATTGCGACGGCGTTGCCGCACGAGTCCGTCTACTACTTCGGCGACACCAAGCGCTGCCCCTACGGCACCCGCACCGAGGACGAGGTGCGCTCGTTTGCACTGCAGGCGGGCCGTTGGCTGTCGAAGCACGACGTCAAGATCATGGTCATCGCCTGCAATACGGCGACCGCTGCGGCCTTGCGTTTGGCCCAGCAGGTGCTCGACGTCCCCGTCATCGGTGTGATTGCACCGGGCGCACGCGCGGCAATCAACAGCACCCGCACGCGCCGGGTGGGCGTGCTCGCCACCAACCTCACCATTCGCTCAGGCGCTTACACGCGTGCCATTCAGGACCTGGATGCCGGCGTCGACGTATACGGCTGCCCTGCCTCGAGCTTTGTCGAGGTCGTTGAGCACGAGCTCGCCTCGGGCGCACATCTGCAAGAGCAGTGGCTCGAGAACGAGGACATCTTTGATACGCCTGCCGTACGCGCGCTGGTCGGCGCCACGGTTGAACCGCTGCGCGACCACGGCATCGATACCGTGGTACTCGGCTGCACGCATTTTCCGCTGCTCGTGGGGCCTATTCGCCATGCGCTGGGTCCCGGAGTGCGCGTGGTGAGCTCCGCCGAGGAGACCACGCGCGAGCTGACCGATATTCTCACGCGCCGCGAGCAGCTGGCGGGCGACGCGGCCGAGCCGCAGCATCGTTTTGCAACGACGGCCGATAACATTGCCGAGTTTGCGGTGGCGGGCAGTTTTATCTTTGGCCAGCCGCTCAAGAGCATTGAGCATATCGATATCGACGAACTGAAATAGATAAAAGGTCACCGACCAAAGGCTCACTTTCACCTTTTGCCGAAAGGATTTTTCTATGGAGTATATGCAGGTCAATCGCGCCAACGGCCGCGCCGCCGATGAGCTGCGCCCCATCAAGCTTACTCGCGGTGTCATGAAGCACGCCCACGGTTCGTGCCTGGCCGAGTTTGGCGATACGCGCGTGCTGTGCGCTGCCACCATCGAGGAGGGCGTGCCGGGCTGGCGCAAGGGCGCCAAGGCCGGTTGGGTAACGGCGGAGTACGCCATGCTGCCGGCATCGACCGGCAAGCGCTGCAAGCGCGAGCACGCCAACCGCAAGGGTCGCTCCATGGAGATTGAGCGCCTCATCGGCCGTAGCCTGCGCACCGTCGTCAACATGAAGGCGCTTGGAGAGTACACCGTCACCGTCGACTGTGACGTGATTCAGGCAGACGGCGGCACGCGTACGGCGAGCATTACCGGCGCCTGGGTGGCGCTGCACGATGCCCTTGCCATGTGGGTCGAGGCGGGTAAGCTCGAGCGCATTCCGCTCACGGGCCAGGTCGCCGCGATTTCCATGGGCGTTGTCGACGGCAACACCCTGCTCGACCTGGATTATTCCGAGGACAGTCACGCCGAGGTCGACATGAACCTTGTCGCCACCGATACCGGTGAGATGATCGAGCTTCAGGGCACTGGCGAGCAGGCGCCCTTCGACCGCAAGCGCCTCAATTCCCTGCTCGATTTGGGCGACAAGGGCATTGCCGAGCTCATCGAGCTCCAGCGCCAAGTCCTCGCCTAACCTGCCAAAAAGGGACAGGTTTATTTTGGCAGGTTTTATCTGCGGAAACGCCGATAGATAAGGTTGATGCCACATGAAAGGGGAGATGCCGACGGACCGGTCCCTTTTACGTGACTTTGCTATACGGACAAGGAGACCACTCATGGCACTTGAGAAGATCGACATCGACACCCTCGACCCGGCGGCGACCATCGTCGTGGCAACGGGCAACGCCCACAAGCTCACCGAGATCGAGGCCATTCTGGGCAAGGTCATGCCAGAGGTGCGCTTTGTGGCGTTGGGTCAGCTGGGTGATTTTGAGGACCCCGAGGAAAACGGCACGACGTTTTTGGAGAACGCCATCATCAAGGCGCAGGCTGCCGTCGAAGAGACGGGGCTCATGGCCATTGCCGACGATTCGGGCCTGGTCGTCGATGCTCTGGACGGCGAGCCGGGCGTGTATAGCGCACGCTATGCGGGCGTTCACGGTGACGATGCCGCCAACAATGCCAAGCTGCTCGTGAATCTGGAGGGCGTGGCCGACGAGGACCGCACTGCGCGCTTTATGAGCGTCGTCGCGCTCATCGACACGGACGGTTTGGTCACCTATGGTGAGGGCGCCTGCGAGGGCGTTATCGCACACGAGGGCCGCGGCGATCACGGCTTTGGCTACGACCCGCTGTTCCTGCCGGTCGACACGCCGGGCAAGACCATGGCCGAGCTGACGGCGGACGAGAAGAACGCCATCAGCCATCGCTTCCATGCGCTCGAGCACCTATCCGCCAAACTGACGGGCGAGGAGTAGGCCGTGCGTGCGGTGGTTCAGCGCGTGCTCAACGCCGGCGTGACGGTCGACGGCGAGTGCGTGGGCAAAATTGGGCGCGGCTATCTGGTGCTGCTGGGCGTGGGCCACGGCGACACGCGCGCCGAGGCCGATAAGCTGTGGGGCAAGCTCCGGGGCTTGCGCATTAACGAGGACGAGAACGGCAAGACCAACCTGGCACTTGCCGATGTCGACGGCGAGGTGCTCGTGGTGTCGCAGTTCACGCTGTTCGCCGATTGCCGTCACGGCCGCCGCCCATCGTTTACGGATGCCGGCGCTCCCGATGTCGCCAACGAGCTCTACGAGTACTTCCTGACGCTTGTGCGCGAAGACGTCGAGCACGTAGCGCACGGCATCTTCGGCGCCGACATGAAGGTCGACCTCGTCAACGACGGTCCATTCACCATCGTTCTGGACACAGACAATCTGTAAGTAGTCAATTTGGGACGGGGCTTATTTAGCGGTTGATTTCCGATCTCAGCCGAACACATTGAGCTGATAGGCCGTTCCCGCAGCCAGCCGAACGCCCCCGAGGCCCCATCCGGGCCCCGGGGGCGCCGTTTTCCCAGTTGAAGGAACGGTGGAGATGTGTTTCGATAGGTCCGGTGGCCATGCTCCGCCCTCCGCCCGGCACCTCTTCCCAGACTCAGCCGGACGGTCGGTCCGCCTATTCCGTTTTGCCTTTAGGCTAGGCCAGCGGGGCATCGCCCCTCTCTGCGCGCGCCCGCGCGATGAGTCCCGGCGTCAGGTCGAGCCCGCCGATAGGCACGTCCTCCACGCCGTAGGCGTCCAGCAGCGCCGCCGCGTCGTCCCCGAGCATCGCCCTGAAGGCGCGCGCGGGCGTCGAGAAGCCGAGCGCGCCGCGGGGCTCGGAGTTCACGTGCGACATGGCCAGCGCCAGGTTCGCCGGGGCGAGCCGGTCGAACCTGAGCCCGGCGCCCTTGGGCAGCAGCTTCCTGATCTCGACGTGGTTTCGCTCGCAGGCGCCCTTCTGGTCGCTGCGGCGCGGGTCGCAGTAGAACAGCCTCGTCTCGCCGGGCCCCTCGCCGAGGAGCGCCGCGATCGCGCCCTCGTCGGAGAACTCGGCGCCGTTGTCGGTGAGCACGGCGCGGAACACGCGGCGCGCCCCGTCGGCGCCGAGGACCGCCCGGATGCCGCCCAGGGCGGAGGCAACGCAGCCGGCGGTCTTCGCCTCGAGCAGGAGCGCCAGCTGGAGCCTGCTGGGGCGGTGGAGCAGCGTCAGGATGCACGCGGAGTCCTCCCGGGCGCCCTCGACGGTGTCCATCTCCCAGGCCGCGGCGCACGCGT
>CAVCBD010000069.1:0-11862 GCA_963599935.1 Acutalibacteraceae bacterium
CCATGCTCGCCCCGTTCTACCCCGAGCTTTCGCGCGAGGTCCGCGAGTTTGTGAAAGCGCAGGCCGAAAAGCGCCGTTATGTCTTTGTCGGCGAGCCCCTCGTGCGCTTTATGATCGATCCGCAGCTGCGCGCCGGCAAGTTCTCGGTCTTTGCCGAGAACGTCGATGCCCCCACGCTCGGCCGCCTGTACGAAGAAGAGCGCGCCTATCAAAACGGTCTGGGCCAAAACAACTCCGCGGCAAGCCGTGCCGCCAGCGCCCCGCGCGCCGGCCAGCAGCAGTTTGCTGCCCCGCAGCAGCAGCGCCCCGCCGCCATGCCCCAGCAGCAGCCGACGCCTCGCGCCGCCGCTCCCGACCCGCTTGCCATGGCAGACCCCTTCGCGCCTAGCGTCCCCGACCCCGCCGCCGCACCCATCCCGGTGCCGCAGACCGTCTCGCGCGACGCGCTTGCCGGCATGGGCGGAGCCGCCGCGACCGGCGCCGCCGTGGGCCTAGGCGCCGCAGCCGGCATCGCCTCCAACATGGCGAGCACTCGCGCCCCGCAGCGCCCGCTCGCCCAGCTCGTCGACGTCGTGAGCGGCGAGAGCCATAGCATCACCTCCGCACAGGTGACCATCGGTCGCGAGCGCTCAGTTTCCGACATTGCCCTGCGCGACCCCAACGTGTCGCGCCGCCACGCCCAGCTCACCTTTACGGGCTCGGATTGGTCGATCGAGGATCTCAATTCCACCAACGGCACGCTCGTCAACAACCGCCGCATTACGCGCTGCCCGCTGCGCAACGGCGATCTGCTGACGTTTGGCCTGAGCACCTTTGAATTTAGGGGATAGTCTCTTATGAACATCGATATCGTCCTTTTTGCAGGCCGCATCGTCCTGGTCGCCCTGCTCTATATCTTCCTGTTCGCCGTCATGAAGACCGGCGTGGGACTTGTGCGCGGGCAGCGTCGCGACTCGGCTATCTGGACGATCGATGTGGACAAGGGTCCGCGCGGTATCCGCGGCATCCACGTAGACATGCTCGGCCCCGTCATCGTCGGTCGCTCGCCATCTTCGGACATCTGCATCAACGAACCGTTCGTCTCGGCCTCGCATGCGCGCTTTTCGCTGCAGGGCCCGGCGCTCATCATCGAGGACCTCAACTCGCTTAACGGCACGCTCGTCAACGGCCGCCAGCTTGTGGAGCCCGCAACGCTGCGCGAGGGCGACGAAGTCCAGATCGGCGATGTGGTCATGAAGGTGAACCGTCGATGATCGACGAGGAGAACAAGTCCGCGACTATGACCGAGGCACCGGCTGCCGCCACAGCTGCGCCGGCCCACGCCGCTCCGGCGGGCTCCGCACCCGTGGAACCCGAGGACACCGTGTTCTCCCTGCCTCTTTCGCATGTAACGCATGATATTTCGGATCTCGCCGATAACGAGGACGAAGAGGATGCCGTAGCGGCGCCCATCGGCGCACATGCTGCGGAACAGCCCACAGCGCCCGAAGCAACCTCGGCGCCAGCTCACTTTGCAGAGCCCGTCGCCGCGGCAATCAACGAGAGCGCTGCGGTGTTTGCGGCACCCGAGCCCGCCGCGCCGGCGTTTCCCATAGCCCCGGCATCCGAGGTTGCGCCCGTGTCTACGCCGGCGCCCGAAGCGGGGCCATCCCCCGAGGACGGCCCTGCACCCAAGGCCCCGCAGCCTGCGCCCGCAAGCGAGTCCGATACCGTGGCCGAGCCCGCCGCCCAGTCGCAAAGCACGCCCGCGCCGTCGCACTTTGCGACACCCGAGCCTATAGACGTCAGCCCGCAAGACGACGAGTCGACCGCCCGCGCGTCCGAGGAGCCCGGCTCCCCGGACACCGGCGATTCCGAATCAAACGCCGAGACCGACACCGTCTCTCCCGGTGACACAGCCGAGATCGACGTTGCCGCCGTTGAGGCCAAGCTCAAAGACCCCGGCTCGACCATGAGCTTTGAGCCCCTGACCGAGGAACGCATCGAGACCGACTCGACCTATGATGCCGGCACCACCACGCAACTCATGTGGGGCGCCCGCTCCGACGTTGGCTGTGTGCGCCCGCACAATGAGGATTCCTACCTGGTGCAGTCGCCGCTCTTTTGCGTATGCGACGGCATGGGTGGTCACGCCGCCGGCGAGGTAGCCTCTTCCATCGCCGTCGAGACTATTGCCAAGACGGCCCCGCAGTCCGCCGACGCAGCACGCCTGGCCGCAGCCGTCGAGGCAGCCAACGCCGCCGTAATCGAGGCGGCCCTGAACGGCCTGGGCAAGCCCGGCATGGGCTGCACAGCCACTTGCGCCTATATCGAAAACGACACGCTCGCCATCGCCCACGTGGGTGACTCTCGCGCCTACCTGCTCCACGAGGGCACGCTCATCCGCGTGACCCGCGACCACTCCTACGTGGAGGAGCTCGTGGACGCCGGCGAGATTACGGCAGACGAGGCTCGCGTCCACCCCAACCGTTCGGTCATCACCCGTGCGCTGGGCTCGGACCCTGCCATGTATGCCGACCACTTCACTCTGCATATCGAGGAAGGCGACCGCCTGATCCTGTGCTCCGACGGCCTTTCGAGCATGATTCCCGATAGCGATATCGAGAACATCGCCACGCAGTCCTCAACCGCGCAAATCTGCGTCGACAATCTAGTGGACGCGGCGCTTGCCGCCGGCGGCCACGACAACGTGACCGTAGTAGTCGTTGACCTGGTTGACGATGGCGTTATGCGCGAAGCGCAACGCGTGCGTCGCCGCAACATTACTATCGCCGCCATCCTGGCCCTCGTCTTTGTGCTGGCAGCTGGCATCTGGGCCTACACGGGTGTCACCGGCTCGTACTACCTGGGTACCTACCAGGGCAATGTCGCCGTCTGGCGCGGCCTGCCCGGCAAGCCGCTCGGGCTCAAGCTCCACTGGCTCGAGAGCGAAACCAGCATTAAGCTGTCCGACCTGCCCGAAGACACGCAAAACCGCCTCAAGGCGGGCATTCCGCAAACAAGTGTCGACGATGCGCAGGACACGATATCCAAGTACCGCCACCAGATCGACGAGGAGCAGACCCGCCAGGTGATCGACGCGCAAACGATTCGCGACAGCACCGATCAGGGATCGACCTCCGAATCAGATTCCGAGAAAACCGCCGAACAGTCCGCCGAGGCCGAAGCCTCCGAAAAGAACTAGAAAGGGAGTGCCGCTTATGAGTCGCCGCAACACCGAGCTGCTCTTGCTCATCGCCTCGGCGTTCCCCGTCATCCTGCTGTATGCGATGTACGTGCTCACCGCGGGCGCTGCCATCTCCTTTGAGACGCTCGCCGTACCGATCGGCCTCTTTGCCGCCTTTGCCGCGGCCCACATTGCCGTGCGCATCTTGGCGCCCGGTGCCGACCCCGCCATCCTGCCCATTGTCTTTGTGCTTTCGGGCATCGGTATCACGTTCGTGACGCGTCTCGCACCCGCTCTCGCGATCTCACAGCTCATCATCCTGTTTGTCTCGGTGGCCCTGATGGTGGGAACGCTCGCACTGGTCAAAAACCTCGACGTGGTCATGCGCTACAAGTACACCTTTGGCATTATCGGCATCATTCTGCTGATGCTGCCTATCTTTATCGGCACCACGATCTCGGGCTCCAAGCTGTGGATTCGCATCGCAGGCTTTACCATCCAGCCCGGCGAGTTCGCCAAGGTCTTTATCGTGCTGTTCCTGGCCGGGTACCTGGCCGAGAACCGCGAGCTGCTCTCCATCTCCAACCGCAAGATCCTGGGCTTTAAGATCCCTCGCCTGCGACTGCTGCTGCCGCTGTTTGCCGTGTGGGGCGTGTGCCTGCTCGTCGTCGTCTTCGAACGCGACCTGGGTTCGGCCGTGCTGTTCTACACTATCTTCTTGCTGATGCTCTACGTTGCCACGGGGCGCTTTTCGTATGTCGTTATCGGCCTTGCGCTCTTAGCTGTCGGAGCCGTGGGCGCCTACAAGTTCCTATCGCACGTTCAGGTGCGTTTCCAGGTTTGGGTCGATCCGTTTAAGGACGCCCAGGGCCAGGGCTACCAGATCGTCCAGTCGCTCTTCTCGCTTGCCGATGGCGGTCTGGTCGGTGTTGGCATCGGCAACGGCATGGCCAACAACATCCCTGTCGTCGAGTCCGACTTTATCTTCTCGGCTATCGGCGAGGAGATGGGCCTTTTGGGCGGCGGCGCCGTGCTCATCCTGTTTATGCTCTTTGCCGTGCGTGGCCTCACCACGGCTGCCCGCGCTAAATCCGACCTCGCCGCCTTTAGTGCCACGGGCCTTACGGCCGCCATCAGCTTCCAGGCCTTTTTGATCGTGGGCGGCGTAACCCGCCTGATCCCGCTGACCGGCGTCACCCTGCCCTTTATGAGCCAGGGCGGCTCCTCTCTGCTGGCGAGCTTTATCATCGTCGCGCTCCTGCTGCGCGCCGGTGACGAGGCGACCGGACGCGAGGCCGAGCTTACCGGCACCGGCACCATGGCTGCCATCACCGATGATCAGGTCGCATCCGCCGCCGCCCCGACGGGCACGCGCTTTGCCACCTCGTCTTCCTACGGCAGCGGCAGCCATTCCGTCGGCTCGCGCATGCGCCGTCGCCTGCTCGACACGCCTGAATCCGGTGTGCTCGGCCGCGTTGCGCTCGCCAACCGTCTAACCCGTGCGGTGCTCGCCTTTACGGCGCTGTTCGCCATCCTTATCGGCAACCTCACCTATGTCCAGGTCATCAAGGCCAAGGACTATCAGGATATGCCGACCAACAACCACACTATCGCCCGCTCCAAGTACATCCAGCGCGGTTCCATCATCACGTCCGACGGCGTGACGCTGGCCGAGTCGCTGCAGCAGGAGGACGGCACCTACGTACGCTCCTACCCCAACGGCAACCTGGCAGCGCACGTGGTTGGCTACGTGAGCCAGCAGTATGGCACCACCGCCATCGAGAGTGTCATGAACGACACGCTCACCGGCTCTAAGGATTACTCCAGCTGGAACAACGCCATCGCTTCGCTCGCGGGCCAGACCCAGCCGGGCAACACCGCCAAGCTCACCATCGACTCGCGTATCCAGACGGCGGCCGAGCAGGCGCTCAAGGGCTTTAAGGGCGCTGTAGTGGTCATCGACCCGCGTACCGGTGCGGTGCTCGCATGCGCCAGCTCGCCCACCTATGACAACACCAACATCGACGCCCTGCTGCAGGCGGGCGGCGGCGAGGACGGCTCCATGTACAATCGCGCCATGGACGCGCTGTACACGCCGGGCTCCACGTTTAAGGTCGTTACGCTTTCCGCGGCACTCGAGACCGGCACCGCCAGCCTTACCAGCACCTACCAGGCGCCCGGCTCCATGGACATCGGCAACGCGCCGGTCACCAACTATGCCAACGAGAGCTACGGCACCATCAGCCTGCAGCAGGCCTTTGCCGTGTCTTCCAACGTCGTCTTTGGCCAGGTGGCAAACGAAGTTGGCGCAAACACGCTCGTGCAGTTTGCCAACGCCTTTGGCTACGGCCAAAAGCTCGGCCAAGACCTGACCTCCGCGGCCTCCATCATGGCCGACCCGTCGCTCATGACCGAGTGGGAGACCGCCTGGGCCGGCGCCGGCCAGCCTGTCGGCATGGACCACACGCCCGGGCCGCAGACCACCGTCATGCAAAACGCCGTGATTGCCGCCGCCATCGCTAACAGTGGCGTGGTCATGGACCCGTACTTTGTAGCCCAGGTACTCGCCCCGGACGGAACTGTGGTCAAGACCACGCAGTCCCGCTCGCTGGGTCAGGCCGTCAGCTCCGCCACGGCCGACCAGGTCAAGCAGGCCATGCTCGCCGTCGTCCAGTCCGGTACCGGCACCGATGCCCAGATTCCGGGCGTCAAGGTTGCCGGCAAGACCGGCTCGGCCGAGACCGGCGGCACCAACGTCAACTCGATGTTCGTTGGCTTTGCACCTTACGATTCACCCACGGTCGCCATCTCGGTGGCCTTGGAGGATTACGACAAACACGACGTCAAGGCGGCCAAGATTGCCGGCATCGTCCTGACCGCGGCGCTCGCCGCACAGGGAGCGTGATGCCCATGATCGAATCGGACACCCGAGGCGTGCCGCGGCCGAAGAGTTAGCGGCAACGCGCCACACGGCCCCAGCGGCCACATCGTAGGTACTACACACATCGTTGAGCGAATAGTTATGTTAGGAGCAGGAATGGAACAGAGGGTCCTCGGGGGAAGATACCTCCTCAAGGATAAGGTGGGGACAGGCGGCATGGCGACCGTCTACCGTGCACAGGACCAGGTCCTCGACCGCACGGTTGCCGTCAAGATCATGCTGCCGCAGTATGCTGGCGACGCAACCTTCGCCGCACGCTTTAAGCAGGAGGCCCAGGCAGCAGCCGGTCTCTCCTCCCCCTATATCGTGGGCGTCTACGATTGGGGCAAGGACGGCGACACCTATTACATCGTCATGGAGTACCTGCGCGGTACCGACCTTAAGAGCGGCATCAAGAGCCACGGCGCCCTCGACCCCAAGAAAGTCGCCCAGATCGGCTCGCAGATCAGCTCCGCGCTTTCGGTCGCTCACAAGCATGAGATCATCCACCGCGACATTAAGCCGCAGAACATCATGGTGCTGCCCGACGGCAACATCAAGGTGATGGACTTTGGCATCGCGCGCGCCAAGAACAGCCACCTCACGCAAGACAACAACGTGCTGGGAACCGCCCACTACGTCAGCCCCGAGCAGACCCGTGGTCAGGACCTCGGCCCCACCTCGGATATCTACTCGCTGGGCGTCGTGATGTATGAGTGCGCCACCGGCCGCGTTCCCTTTGACGGTGACGACGCTATCTCGGTCGCACTCAAGCAGGTCAACGAGCTGCCTATTCCACCGAGCCAGATCAACTCCGGTGTCGACGCCGACCTTGAGAGCATCATCCTCAAGTGCATGGAGAAAGACCCGGCAAACCGCTTCCAGACCGCCGACGAGCTGCGTCAGGTGCTCAACAGCTACCTGTCGGGCCGTGCCGTAAACATCTCGGAGCCCACACGCATCATCGGTGCCCCCGGTGAGTTGGGCGCCACCAAGACTCGCGAGCTTTCCGATCAGACGCGCGCCATGGTGCGTCCCGTCTCGGGCGTGAGCGGCCAGAATACCGCCCGTAGCTCGGTTTCGGGCTCCACCGGCTCCTACGAGGTCGAAAAGCCCAAATCCAACAAGAACAAGATCATCGCCGCCGTGGTGGCAGCCGTTGCCGTCATCGGCATCGTGGTGGCCTTTGCCACAGGACTCTTTGGCGGCGAGCAGGTCACCGTTCCCGATGTACTGGGCAAGGACCAGCAGACTGCCGTCGAGCTGATCAAGGAAGCCGGCCTCGAGGTCGGCACCATCGACCAAAGCTACAACGACGATGTCGACGAGGGCAAGGTCGCCGAGCAGACGCCCAACGGCAACACCAAGAAGGCCAAGGGCACTAAGGTGAACCTGGTAATCTCCAAGGGCCCCAAGCCCTCCGAGAAGGTTGAGGTTCCCCGGCTTGTCGGCCTGACCAAGGACCAGGCAGAAGCCGCGCTGGCAAGCGTTGGCCTGAAGGGCAACGCCTCCGAGGAGGCCAACGAGGCCGATGAGGGCCAGGTCTTTGAGCAGGGCACCGAAGCCGGTAAGGAAGTCGCGAAGGGCACGACCATCTCGTACAAGGTCTCGAGCGGCCCGGATACCACGTCCGTCCCCGACCTGACCGACATGACCGAGGCCCAGGCGCGTAACGCCCTCGATATGGCAGGCTTCGGCGTCGACGTGAGCTACCAGGAGAACGACTCGGTTACCGAGGGCACCGTGATCAGCTGGAACCCCAGCGGTAAGCAGAAGCCCGGCGCCACGATTACCGTCGTCATCGCCAAGAAGTCCGGCAAGGCCAGCGTTCCGGGCAACCTGTACGGCAAGAGCATCTCCGCCGCCGTCACCGCGCTCAACAACGCTGGGTTCTACAACATCGCATTCTGCGATCAGAACGGCAACCCCGTGAGCGGCAACGAAAACGCCACCGTCACGGGCGTCTCCCCCACCGGTAAGCAGTCCACCGACAACACGATCACGTTGACGGTCGCACTTTCTGGCTCGGGCTCGGGATCGGGCACGGGAGACGATTCCGGTACGACCAACTAATCGCCACCTCATTGGTCATCGCGGTTCGCGCCGCAAACACATTCGCTCAACAGCGCCCGCTTGCTCCCCCAGCAAGCGGGCGCTTCGTTTTTGAATTGGAGTAGCTTCGGAAGGCATCGTGTCATTTTGCGCCTCTTTATGCTGTCGCTGTTTTCCCATGGCGAAATCGGTGGAGGCTTGGGACTGTAGCTATGAAGAACGGGTATAATCAACGTACTACGATGTACTACGTTGATTGGAGCAACTATGGCCATGAGTGCGACGGCCATCAGGTTCGACGAAAGCGAGAAGGACTGGATCCAATCCTATGCAAGCGTCCTCGGCATGTCCTTTTCCGAATTCGTGAGGAATGCCGCCCTCGATAAGGTCGAGGAGGCGGCCGACATCAAGGCATACAACGAGGCGATAATGGAAGACGATAGCACCTGCTATTCGATGGATGACGTCATGCGTATGGCAATGGAGGCCGAGTGAGTTTCAGCGTCGAATGGTCAAAGGCGGCGACCAAGCAACTCCTCAACATCCCGAAGAAACAGCGGCTCATCATCTTGTCCTGGGTTCAGGAACATCTTGACGGATGCGAAGACCCGCGCCGTGCGCCGAACGGAAAACAGCTTCAGGGTACCGATTCCGGTTGGCGCTGGCGCGTCGGTGTCTATCGTATCCTAGGAAGGATCGAGGACGGGAAAGCCGTCATCGAGGTCGTGAGAGTCGGCCACCGCCAGGGTGTCTACAAGAACATGCCTCGGCTATAACCTTGAGAGGCCAAAACGGCCGGGCTGCAACCCCGGCCGTTTCTATTTGCGCTTGTGGCACATACGGTTCAAATCAAGCCTTTAAACCAGAAGAGCCCGGCACCGTTGCGGTACCGGGCTCGTTAATTCTCTGGTGCCCCCGGGCGGATTCGAAAACTCCCCCCGCGGGGAAATTGGTGACGCGGGTGTCGACGGTCCGAATCCGGCCTTTAGACCAGAAGAGCCCGGCACCGTGGCGGTACCGGGCTCGACAAATCTCTGGTGCCCCCGGGCGGATTCGAACCGTCGACACCCGCTTTAGGAGATATGATTTAATGCTACCCCCTACCATTCATCAAGCATCATTGAACATCATATAACCGCAGATAAACATAGCAGTTTGTGTCTTTTGCCTCCGGTAGCTGCGCCTACGCTTTTACAAACATATTACTAACAGCTTTAGCCAAACTGCACTCAATGAATTGTTGAAAACTATTCAAAGAAACGGAGCGCAAAGATGTCAGAACAGCCACTAATTAGCGGAAGAGGCACGTGTTGGAAAGACAAGAGATCACCTAACACCTATCGCTATTATTTTTCCCTTGGAGTCAAGGACCCTAAGACGGGGCGCTACAAACGATCCCCAACTTATACAGTTCGTTGCAAGACTAAAACAGAAGCTAAGGCTGCAATGCAGGCCAAGCTGGCTGAAATCAACTCCTCTGGCACGATCACTAAAACTAAAAAGCCCACTTTGCTTGCGTCCTACTGCTGGGCCTTTCATGAAAATAGGGACACCGAGCTTGCGCCAACGAGCTATGAAAGAGAAGCGTACGATTGCAGGCATATCGAAGACCTATTCGGTGCGTTTCAGACAATTGAGGGGCTAACTCCCGATCTAATCGAAGAAACATATGCCGAAGCTCATCGTACGGGAAAATACAAACCATCAGAGCTTGTACGAATCAATGCGAAACTGCGTCAGATTTTGTCGAATGCGGTCGCAAAGAGAATAATTGACCGAAACCCCTGCGCTACCGTTCATGTTCGCAGACCACGCAACAAAAGAGAATCACTGACAATCGACCAAGTAGCTACCCTATGCACACGTCTTCAACACATTGAGCTCACCGCCGAAGCTGTTGGTACACTAGTACTAGTGTATACGGGTATGCGGAAAGGCGAGATGCTGGGCCTCGAATGGCGCGATTGGGACCCTGCCAATAAAACCTTGAAAATTGACAGGCAATACACCAACGACCATGAACTGAGGGCGCCCAAGTCACAAGAAAGCCAGCGCAAAATCCCCGTTGGAGAAACCCTGACCGAGCGCCTTCAATCATGGTCAGCCATACAAAAAAGGTTCCTGGCCTCTCTGGGACTGTCACAGGCTGACAGTACCCCCATCATTAGTGATATTGCTGTCGAACGGGGAGTCCCTACTGTCTGTCACATGAAAAATTACATCTACAACCATTGGTTTCGCGATTTCGCAGTTAGCTGCAATCTTGGAATCTATGAGCCGAACAATTCGACTGGCGGAAAACTATATAAGGGCATCTGCCCGCATCAGCTCAGACATTGTGTGAGCACTTTTATGCTGGCGAACGGATCAGACGTTAGAAGCGTGCAAGGTATTCTTGGTCACGCAGACCCCAATATCACGCTCAAAACGTATACAAGCCTCGTTCAACAATCAGAAATAAAAGCTGTTAAAGGCTACGAAGACTTAATCAACGCCTATATACAGAGAAGCGAGCAATAGCATGTTTTTCATTCATCGTTTCATCCATAATATTACGGTACTAGAATACCGTTTCCGCAGGTAGATACTTTATTTAGTTGACATCTATTGAGTTTTATTAGATTCTAAAGCCGTCAGATGGCTACGCATGTAGTCATAAAAACCGGCCCCCCAAGTGCTCATGAACCTGGTAAGTCTTACAAGCACGGGGAGGGCCCTCATTGAAAGGATAGCTCATCATGGCTACTCCAGAGATTAGCACTCAGGCGTCCACACCGACTTTCCCCACTGGTGCCGCTCAGTGCGATCGGTTGCTCCGCGTTAACGATATCCGCGAACTTACTGGCTGGAGCGAGAACACCGCACGCAAGTTTATGCGAGAGTCCGGCAAGCTCATCCAGATCCATCGTTCTAATTACATGTTTGAGAGCTCTTTTTATGAGCTTTTCAAGCAGCTTGAAGGTCGTACCGCCCACTTTGATTAGGCGGTAAACATGAGCGAGCTGCCGTCGATTTCCGACAAATTTAGCGATGATGTTACTGAGCAACGAGAGATTACAGGAAAAATGGATAAGGCTATTTTTATTTCAGTACCCGAGTGGGCGTGCTGCGTCACCACCGTCGCTGCCGAGCGCCTCATTCTCGGCCTTGTATGGAGGTTAGGGGGTCGCTCCAAAAACAAACAAGCCATGGGCTTTAGCGCTAAAAGCAAATGGATTGAGGAGCACTACCGCTTGAGTAAGAACACGATCTCCCGAGCCTATACTTCTCTGAAGGATAAGAGGTACATTCAAAAAGTGGGTGATGGCAGCTGGATGCTTAATTACGCTGCAATCTACCGCGCCGCAATCGCAAACGGCTGGGAGCCCCCGAAATCTTAAGTCCACAGACCGACTATCGAGGTCGAGGTCGTGAGAGTCAGCCACCGTCAGGATGCCCACAAGAACATGCCACGGATGTAAAATGAAACAGGGTCGAACCGAAACAGTTCCCGGACAATTGGCGTCCGGCCAGACACTTCGATTCGACCCTTTTTCATGCCCGCATCTAAAAAAATCCCAAAATCATTCTCGACATCTTTAACGCCCTCACCTCCTGCCACCAACACGCCGTAGACGCTATTTACAACGAATCGATATGGCCGCCCGTTCTTTAAGGCACGTGTTACCACCTGACTTTTGCAGCTAAAAAGGGCCGTTCTCCCGTGCTGAGCTGGGAGAACGGC
>CAVCBD010000070.1:0-11797 GCA_963599935.1 Acutalibacteraceae bacterium
CGCTGCGCGACCGCGTGTGCGCCGTGTCCAACAAGACCCACTACAACGAGATGAATGTCCTCTCCATGCATGCGCTTATCGGTGCCTACCAGCCGCAAGGCTACGAGTGGGTTGATGAGCTCAACCAGGTGCTTGCCGGTAATATCGAGTACTTCTGCAGTTACGTGGACGAGCATTTTGAGGGCGTGTCCTATTCGCGCCCGCAGGGCACGTACATGGTGTTCCTGGACTGCACCGAGTGGTGTCGCGAGCATGGCCGCGATATTCAGTGGTTGCTCGACGAGGGGGCGCGCGTGGGCGTGGGGTATCAGGACGGCCGTCCGTTCCACGGACCCTGCCACATTCGCGTGAATCTGGCGCTGCCGCTTTCGCGGGTAAAGGAGGCGTGTGAGCGCCTGGACCGCTACGTTTTTGGGGTATAGGGGACGCTCGATTCGAGTGCTGCCCCATGTGCCCACGCCGTCAAAATGCGTGGGCACATGGGGCGCAGAGGGTAGCGAGCGCGTTTTCCGCATTCGCTACTTTTCATGAATCTGCTTGCCGCAAAGATGTTCAATCGAAATCTCGTAGAGTTGGACGCCCTTTATGTCTTTGGCGATCTCCTCCTCGACTTCTTCGGCAGAAGGGTAGTACTTAATCGCGAGCTGACGGACTTTGTCCTCGATAAACGCGGGCGCTTCATCTACCAGGCGACAACGACCAAAGACAACGGTACTCATAACGTAGGGAGCCCAGTCGCCGTCCTTGTACCACTCGTTGCCGTAAACGGTAAAGCAGACTTTATCATCATGCCTGAGTGAATCGACCTTGTGGCCAGCCTTGGCGCCATGGAAATAAATCTTGTCGTGCTCGGCGTCAAAGAAGTAGTTGACGGGAATGGCATAGGGGTAGCCATCATCGCCATTGACGGCAAAGACGCCGCGCTTGCAGGTAGCGAGCAGTTCGCGCGCTTCCTCGTCGGCGATGGCGCGTTTCTTTCGACGTAAGGGCCTAAACATCGTTGGCTTCCTTTCTGCTGCGCATGGTGGTTGAGCACAAACTATAGCGAAACAGCCCCTTTTTTCTTGATACAGGCGAGTATGTTTTTGAGCTTGTTAAAGTCGAGCGGTTTGGGCAGATGGGCGTTCATGCCGGCGTCGTGTGCCGCCTTGGCGTCTTCGGCAAAGGCGTTGGCGGTGAGCGCGATGATGGGGATGTCGGCCGCATCGGCCTTTTCGCTCAGGCGGATCGCGCGGGTTGCCTCGTAGCCGTCCATGCCCGGCATCATGATGTCCATTAGAATCGCATCGAAGCTACCCGCGGGACGGCCAACGTATAGGTCGACCGCTTCGTTGCCGTCGGCGGCGCGAGTTACGACGATGCCCTCGCTTTCGAGCAGAGCCTGGGCAATCTCGGCATTGAGCTCGTTATCTTCTGCCAAAAGAACGTTCATGTCTGCAAGCGAGCAACTGTATGCCTGCTCGTCCGTACGTTCTTTTGCCTGAGGGTTCTTGTCGATCTCGAGCGGAATCTGGACGTTAAACGTACTTCCCACGCCAACTTCACTCGAAATCTCAATCGTGCCGCCCATCATGTCGATGAGCGATTTGACGATTGGCATGCCCATGCCGGTTCCTTGGAACTTGCTGCGCGCATCGTCACCTTCTTGGGCAAACGGCTCATAGATATGCTTTAAAAACTCGGGAGCCATGCCAATGCCGGTATCCGAAACGCTAAAGCAAAACACGGCGTGCTCGTCGTCGACCGGTTTGATGGTCGATGAGAACGTGACGGTGCCTCCGTGCTTGTTGTACTTGATGCTGTTGTCGAGCAGGTTGACAAGGATCTGCCGAATATGGGTGGGGCTGCCGATCATATATTGGTCGACAGCGTAGGGCTCGCTGGTGTCGAGCATGGTTATGCCGCGGTCCGATGCGCGGAGCTTGCACAGTACGAGCGCATTGTCGCACAGCTCTTTAAGGTTGAATGATTCGTGCTCGAGCGTCACTTTGCGCTCCTCGATCCTGCCCATCTCGAGGATATCGTTGATTAGCGAGAGCAGGTGATTGGCGGCAACGCGCGCCTTGGCGCGGCTTTCGCGGGCGATCTGCATGTCGCCTTCTCTCAATTCCTCAATTTCGATAAGGCCCAGGATGCCGTTGAGCGGCGTGCGGATGTCGTGGCTCATGCGCGTGAGGAAAGCGGTTTTGGCGGTGTTGGCGGCATCGGCTTTCTGCCGTTCCTCCTGTGCGCGGTAAAGCGACCAGACAAGGATGACGATGCCGGTGAGCAAAATGCAGATGACGACTGCCGCAATGACGATGCGGTTGCGGTAGAGAAGTCGGAACGCATCCGATTCTTGCGCCGAGTACGATGTGGGGAAATAGCTGTTTGCAGAGAGCGATTCACCTGCATTGACGATGCCCTTATTGATGATTCCCAGCAGCTCGGGCTTGCCGCGCGAAATTAAACACGATAGTTGCGCCGTGTTGGTGAGTTCCTGTGTTTCGAAATCCTCGATGTCGTAGATGTCGCGGAGAGTTTCCAGGCGCGTGCTGGGGACAATGATGCAACGTGCCTTCCCCTCATTGAGGGCTTTGAGCACCTCGCCGTCATTCGAATACTCGGTTACCGTTGCGTTCGGAAAGAGACTTTCGAGCTCAAAACGGTTAACGATTGTGCTCTTTGTACAAGCGATGTTCTTAAGGTCTCTGTTCAGGTTTTTGCCACTGTGAATGGCGGTCAGCGAAACCGTTCCCATCGAGTTTGACTGGATGACCCCTGTCTGCTCGGCGAGCCAGTAGTCGCGAAACAACGGCAGGGCGACATCGATGGTTCCGTTGGAAAGGGCTTTGATCATTTGCTTGTTGTTCGAGAGTGCGATTGTTTTGACCGTAATGCCAAACTTGTCGTGCAACGTCGTTGCAAGCGAGGCGAGCGACCCTTCCATCTCGCCGTCGTCATTTTGCGTACAGTAGGGAAGTTGGTTTTTAAGATAGCCGAGCGTGATGGTATTGCCGTTTTCTTTGAGCCAGGTGGTCTCGGTACCGGTGAGCGATGACGAGCCACTGTTTTGGGTCGAGTAACTCGATTTGACTTCCTCGTTATAGCGCGGGTTATCGCGGGCGATGGTCGTCATGGCGGCGTTGATGTCGTTCATCAGGTCAGGGCGGCTTTTGGGAACGGCAAAATAGTAGTCGCTCGAGCCTACGTAGAACATGGGTGACGCATCGGGCGACGAAATGGTGTCGTTCATGATGACGGCGTCGACCTCGCCGTCTGCAAGCGCCTCAAAGAGGGCACTGCCGGTGTCGATTTCTTTATAGGTGCAGGTAACGCCTTCGTCGGCGAGCCACTGCTGGCCGACGATAGTTTGCATAACGCCAGAGTTGCAGCCGATGGTGAGGCCTTGGAGCGCCTGGGGGTCACCCTTGGCCAGGTCGTCGCGGTCGGGCCTGGCGTAGATGTAGTAGCGCTCGGTGCCCTCGGGGTTCGAGGAAAAGAGCAGCTTCTGCTCGCGTTCTGCCGAATGCGAGATGTTGGGCATGAGGTCGATTTCGCCTGCCTCGAGCATGTCCATAAGCTCGGAGAAGGTGCCGCTAACGTATTCGTATCGCCAGCCCTTTGTGTAATACGAGAGGGTCTGGAGGTACTCGTAGCCCCATCCCGAGAGTCGCTCGCCCGGTATGCCTTCCTGGAAGCCTTTGTTGTTGACGAGCCAGCCAACGCGGACCGTCTTGACCTGCTGGTCGGAGTCGGCGGCAAAGGCGGGGGCGGGCATGACGGCGCTCAGTACGGCGAGCGCGGCAAGCGCGACGGCCAGGGTGCGATATAGAGCCAAACGAAGGACGGCGGAAGGTTTCACATGAAATCCTATCGAGTCGAGACGATATCACATAAGGATACCAGCTCAACCTGCCCACTCAGCCACCGCACCGCTAAACGGTCACTCCCGGCAGTTGGGGACAGTTCCTTTCTGCCGGCAGTTGTAGTCATTGGGGACGTTCTTAAATGACTAGTCAAACAAGAACGTCCCCAATGACTAGTTCCGTTTGCGGGGGAGGCGTGGGACAATACCGAGCGAATGTGATTGGGCGTCTGGGAAAAGGGGTCGCGATGAACAAGTTGAGGACGCTTGCCGACGTGTTGCGCCAGGCTGGCTTTGCGCGCATCACGGGCCTGTTCCTTATCTTCTATCTGCTGTGCTCGACGGCTGTCTGGCTGTCCGAGCCCACGACCCTTACGTTTGGCGACGGCCTCTGGTTTAGCTTTGAGACCGTATCGACGATCGGCTTCGGTGATATCCCGGCCGAGACGCCGGTTGCCCGCGCGATTACCGTTGTCCTGAGCGTCATCAGCATCTTCTACATCGCCATGCTCACGGGCGTGGCGGTGAACTACTGCAACACGCTCATCAAGATGCGCCAAAAGGACACCATGGCGCGCTTTATGGATGATCTGGAGCATTTGGAAGAGCTCGATCGTGACGAGCTTGCCGATCTATCGCGCCGTGTGCGCGAATATCGCCGACGCCAACGCTAGAGGGGGCGCTGCGCGTCACGACGAGGGGGACTGAATATGAATATCACGGTATACCTGGGCGCCAGCGTCGGTAACGACCCAGCGTTTCTGCCTGCAGTGCAAGAGCTGGGCAACTGGATTGGCTCCAACGGGCACGCGCTGGTATACGGCGGGTCCAAATCGGGCCTGATGGGCGCTCTTGCCGATAGCGTACTCGAGGCAGGTGGACACGTGACGGGTGTTGAACCGAGCTTTTTTATCGAGGCCGAGTTTCAGCACGATGGCATCGACGACCTTATCGTGACGAGCGGCATGACCGAGCGTAAGGCCAAGATGATCGAGCTCGGCGACGCGTTCATCGCCTTCCCGGGCGGTACGGGCACGCTCGAGGAGATTGCCGAGGTCATGTCCGCTGTGTCGTTGGGGCATCTCGATGCGCCGTGCATCCTGTACAACCTCGGGGGCTACTACAACGACCTCAAGGCGTTGCTCGAGCATATGATCGATAAGGGCCTATCGAGCCCGCAGCGCCAGCAGGGGATTTACTTTGCCGATAACCTGCACCAAATCGCATCGATTATCGACAACTAGGCCTCGGGCCTGCCGCGCGTGCGGCGCCCAACGGTGTCGTTCGCGGCGCAGATGGTTAGCCCGCCCGCGCCGTGCCCGCCCTACAATAAAACGTAACTATGTCGACTTTGACCGCGGGAGGACCCGATGGATAACCTTGCCAAACCCACAAACCGCGCGCTGTTTTTAGTTAGCGTTGCCGTGACCGGTGCGTTCGCAGGTGCCGCGGTCTGGCTGTTCTTTTTCGCGATGGAGCACGGCATCGACTATCTATGGACCGAGATTCCGCACGCGCTGGGCGTCGCTTCGCCCGAGCTTGCCAGTGGCCCGTTTGGCTTTTTGCCGTACCCGTTTTTTGTCTGCCTGCTGGGCGGCCTGCTGATCGGTCTGTACGAAAAGCTTACGGGCACCAAGACCGATGACCTCAACCAGGTGATGGCTAAGGTTAAGCAAGACGGGCGCTACCCGTATGACAACCTGGGCAAGCTTTCGCTCGCGGCGTTGCTGCCGCTGCTGTTTGGCGGAAGTATTGGACCGGAGGCCGGCCTGACCGGTGTTATCGCGGGTCTGTGCAGCTGGGTTGGCGACCGCATGCGTCGCTTCGGCGCCGAGTTTAGGGAGCTTACGCTGCTGGGTACCCAGGCCGCGTTGACGGCGCTCTTTACCGCGCCCGTCTTTGGCTTTGTGGCACCGCTTGCCGGTAGCGCCGACGGCCAGGGCGAAGACGCCGACGATGAGTCCACGTCCGGCGAGATCACCATCAGGCTGCCCAAGGCGCAAAAGACCGTGGTTTACGGCATCGCGATTGCCGGCGGCCTGGGCACCTACCTGCTGCTCGGCCAGCTTATGGGCGGCGGCATGGGTATGCCGAGGTTCGAGGCTGCCGTGGTGGGCAACCTGGAGCTTACCTGGCTCATTCCTCTGTCGCTGATTGGAACAATCTGCGGCTGGCTGTACTTTGTCTCTGAGCACGCGAGCGAAGCGTTTGCCCGTGCCATAGGAGAGCGTCCTGTCGTTAAGGCAATGCTGGCTGGTCTGGCGCTCGCCATCTGCGGCACGGTCCTGCCCTACACCATGTTTGCCGGCGAGACCCAGGCCGACGTGCTCATGGAGACCTATCTGACCATCCCCGCCGGTGTGCTTATCGCGACCGGTCTGGTCAAGGCCATGCTGACGCCCGCCCTCATCAACCTTGGTTGGCGCGGCGGTCACTTCTTCCCGGTTATCTTCTCGGGCGTAAGTCTGGGCTATGGCCTTGCCATCCTCACCGGCGCCGATCCGGTCTTTTGCGTTGCCGTCTGCACGGCATCGACGATGGGTGCGGTCATGCGTCAGCCGGTCATGGTTGTGGGCCTGCTGCTCATGTGCTTCCCGCTCAAGGGTATCGTCTGCATGATCATCGCCGCCGTCATTGCGGCAGGCATTCCGCTGCCCAAACCGCTGCGCAAGTAGCACGGTGGCGCACGGTCAATGCAAACATCTTAAGCCCGGTGTGGGCGCTGTGTCACGGATTTGCGGGTGGACTGAATCTCGCCTGGCACCGACGCTACTTCCAAATCGCGAGCGCGGCGGTGCCCAGCACGATGAGGAAAAGGCCGATGGCGCTTCGATGCGACAGCTTTTCGTTGAAGGCCAGTCGTGCGAACAGCACCGATACGACAATCGATAGTTTGTCGATTTGCACGACGACGCTCACCTGGCCTGCAACGATGGCGTAGTAGTACAGCAGCCACGACGCGCCGGTCGCAATGCCCGATGCCGCGAGAAATGCGAGTTCGCGCGGGTCAATGCGCGCGACCTGCTCCAGCTTTCCCTTGGCAGCCACGATTGCCCATGCCATAAAAAGTACCACACAGGTACGGATCGCCGTGGCCAGGTTTGACTCGACACCTTCGATGCCGATCTTGGCGAGGACGGAGGTGAGTGCCGCGAACACGGCGGCGCCGAGGGCGTAAGCGAGCCAGGCTCGGTCTTGCTTTTGCTCTGCGCCGATGGACTGCTTTTTCTCGATCATCAAAAACGTGCCGAGCGTGATGACGGCGGTTCCCACGAGCTTGACCGCCAGGTTGCCTGTCTCACCAAAAAGCACTATGGCGATCAGCACGGCGAGCACGGTGCTCATCTTGTCGACGGGTACAACCTTGTTGACGTCTCCGATGCTGAGCGCCTTAAAGTAACAGATCCACGAGGCGCCGGTGGCGAGTCCCGAGAGGGTGAGGAATAGCCAGGCTTTGGCGGGAATGGTGCCGATTGCTCCGATGGATCCAGAAATGCCCGCCATTGCCCAGGAAAATACGAGCACCACGCAAGTACGGATGGCGGTTGCAACGTCGGAGTCGGTGTGCCTGATGCCGCATTTGGCCAAAATGGATGTGATGCCGGCAAAGAAAGCTGATGCAAATGCTGCTGTAACCCACGACACGGGTTGAGCGCCTCCTCATAAAAGACCGCGCCAGATCTGCGGCGCATGCCCGATGATACCGCGCTTGCCTACAGGTCGCGTGTCCGGTAGACCTTGGCGCTGACGATGCAGCTAAGTGCACATAGCACGAGGGCCAATACCGCGATTCCTGCACACAGGCAGCCGAGGACGGCGGGATCGGGATTCGCCCCGGCAATCGACATGAGCCAGTTGCTGATGGGGTTGGAGGAGCTCAGCGCTGCCATGGCAAGGCACCCGAGCAGGGCAAACAGGCCGACGGAAAGGCGCAGCGCCTCCATGTGTCCAAATCGAAAGAACAGCGGCTGTGCCAAAAACACCATCATGAGGGAGATGAGCATCGATGCGGCGGAGGCTATTGTGGTCTCAAAGACGGTCTGTCCCGTCGAGGGAATACCCGCGCTGTTGAAGAGCGGGATGGAGACGATGCTCAAAAGCGCGGCGGCGCACGCCATGACGGCTGAGAAGACAATGATGCTCAGGTAGCGTGCACAGATGATGTCTTTGCGCGAGATGGGCAGCGTTGCCCGATAGCGCTCCCATCCGTTTTGATTGTCGTAGCCGGCCAGCGAGTTCATGACCATGATGGGTGACATGGCACTGACCGCGCAGGCGCCAGCACTCATGCCAGAGTCACCGTCCGATGCGTTGGCGAGGGTCAACACGACGAAGATGAACAGGCCGACACCCGCGATGCTCGGGACGAGCGTGCGGACGATGGCGAGCTCAGACATAAAGGCGCGTTTCATTTCGAAGCCCCTTTCAGCGTGAGGCGAAGATAGTCATCAATGGTTGCCCGGTCGCAGGGAATCTCGGGGAAGGCCTCGAGCACATCGCGACGGTTGGGCACGAGCACGTCCACGCTATAGGCGTGGTGGGCGGCACGGGCGCCTTCGACGCAAGCCATGAGCTCTGCGGCCTGTGCTTGGGTGCAGTGGGCGATGCCGGCTCGGTCGGTAATGTCCTCGCGCGGCAGGTCAAACACAATCGATCCGTTATCGATGCAGATGACGCGGTCGGCAGTGCGATCGAGGTCGGACGTAATATGGCTCGAGAGCAGCACGCTGCGTTGGCCGTCGGAAACAAAGGCGAGCAACTCGTCGAGCAGTTCCTCGCGCGCCATGGGATCAAGGCCTGCGGTGGCTTCGTCCAAAACGAGCAGCTTGGCATGGTGGCTGAGCGCACAGGCGAGCTGCAGCTTCATGCCCATGCCGCGGGAGAGGTCCTTGACCTTTGTCTTGGGGTCGAGGCCAAATCGGTCGATGAATCCGGCGAACGTTTCGCAGCTCCACGTGGGGTATGCCGGGCCTACGAGCCTCTCGACCTGGCCTACCTTGAGCGTGGAGGGGAAGGGACACGTGTCCAGGACGAGGCCGATGCGGGAGCGCAGGTGGCGCTGCGTCTCGTCGGGCGCGTCGGCGCCATAGCGCTGCCCAAACAGGTGCACCTCGCCGGCATCGAGCTTTATAAGCCCAAGCGCGGCGCGAATGGTCGTCGTCTTGCCGGCGCCATTTGCGCCCACAAAGCCAACGATCTGGCCGGGCTCCACGGCAAGCGTGACGTCGCGCAGTGAAAAGCGGTCGCTCACGCGGCGCGATACACCTTTGAGTTCTAGCAACTTTTGCATGGTATAGCCTTTCTTGCAGATGGCTACTGTATGGTTTCGGGGGCTACGAGGTCGAGCATCTCGTGCAGCTTGTCGCGCGTGACGCCCAAGGCTTCGGCTTGGCTCGCCGCTTTCGCAAGCAGATCTTCGATATGGCAGAGCTGGTTTTCGCGCAAGAGTTCTTGGTTGCCCTCGGCGACAAAACAGCCCTTGCTCTGCACGGTGCAGATAAAGCCGAGTTGCTCCAGGTCGGCGTAGGCGCGCTTGGTGGTGATGACACTCACGCCAAGATCGCTCGCGAGTGCACGGATGCTGGGGAGTTTGGCTCCCGCAGCGAGCGCGCCCGAAAGGATCTGAGCTTTGACTTGCGAGGCTATTTGCTCGTAGATGGGCTTGTCGCTCGAATTGGATAGGATGATGTCCACAGCGGCTCCTTAGCTGTTGGGCTACACGTGTATATAACCGGTAAGCACAGTATATATACACTATACACAGTTATGCAAGAGCCAAATGTGGAATAGCCCGCCGGTGCCGCGCTTGCTCCAAAACAATCTCAATCTGTAACACCTGGGTCCGTTTTGGGTCGCCTGCTGTTACAGATCGAGATCTTATTTGCCCGTCTGCCTATTTGTCTCAATCTGTAACAGTAAGAGTCGATTTGCGCGGCTAGATGTTACAGATTGAGATTGTGCCGGCGGGCCTGTCCGTTTGTCTCAATCTGTAACAGGTGGAGGCTCGAAACCCGTCTTACCGTTACAGATTGAGACAATCTGCCGTAGAACGCCGCCGGCAACCATCTGCCTAGACCTCAACTGATGAATTTGTCCTGATAGGTGCCCTGTCGCAGCATTTCGCGGCTACAATAGACGGGTTACATCGACGTAATGCATATAGAACGCAAGAAAGGATCCGCATGGCAAGCCTGTCGGATGAAATCTCGTCGCGCCGCACATTCGCGATTATCAGCCACCCGGACGCCGGTAAGACCACGCTTACCGAGAAGCTGCTGCTCTATACCGGCAGCATCCAGACCGCCGGCTCGGTCAAGGGCAAGAGCTCGGCCAAGCACGCCGTCTCGGACTGGATGGACATCGAGAAGGAGCGCGGCATTTCCGTTACCTCCTCGGTGCTGCAGTTCACCTACAACGGCGCCTGCGTCAACATCCTCGATACCCCCGGCCACCAGGACTTCTCGGAGGATACCTACCGTACCCTTATGGCCGCCGACGCCGCGGTCATGGTCATCGACGGCGCCAAGGGCGTCGAGGCCCAGACCAAGAAGCTCTTTAAGGTCTGTACGCTGCGCCATATTCCCATCTTCACCTTTGTGAACAAGCTCGACCACGAGGCCCGCGATCCGTTTGAGCTCATGGAAGAGATCGAGAACGTCCTGGGCATCAACACGTATCCCATGAACTGGCCCATCGGCAGCGGCCGCAACTTCCGCGGCGTGTTCGATCGTCAGACCCGTCGCGTCATTGCCTTTGAGGGCGACGGTCACGCCAACGCCACCAAGAAGGTCGCCGAGGTCGAGGCTGAGCTGGGCGATCCCGCCATGGACGAACTCATCGGCGAAGAGAACCACAAGAACCTGATGGACGACATCGAGCTGCTCGATGGCGCTGGCGACGAGCTCGATCTGGATGCCGTGGCCTGCGGCAAGCTGAGCCCGGCGTTCTTTGGCTCGGCGCTCACCAACTTTGGCGTGGAGCCTTTCCTGAAGGAGTTCTTGCGTCTGGCCCCGACGCCGCGCGCCTATACCGATACGCTCACCAGCGAGCCGGTCGATCCCTGCCGCGACGACTTTAGCGGCTTTGTCTTTAAGATCCAGGCCAACATGGACAAGAACCACCGCGACCGCATCGCTTTTGTGCGCATTTGCTCGGGCAAGTTCGAGCGCGGCATGGATGCCTTCCACGTGCAGGGCAACCGCAAGCTCAAGCTTGCCACGGGCACGTCGATGATGGCCGATGACCGCGCCATCGTGGACGAGGCGTACGCGGGCGATATCGTGGGCCTGTTCGATCCGGGTATCTTTAGCATCGGCGACACCGTGTGCTCCGGCAAGCGCCACGTGCAGTATCCGCAGATCCCGACGTTTGCCCCCGAGATGTTCGCTCGCATTACGCAGGTCGACACGCTCAAGCGCAAGCAGTTTGTGAAGGGCATGGAGGAGCTTGCCCAGGAGGGTGCCATCCAGATCTTCCGCGAGCTGGGTGCCGGCATGGAGAGCGTCATCGTGGGCGTGGTCGGCGTGCTGCAGTTTGAAGTGCTCGAGCGCCGCCTCAAGGCCGAGTACCGTGTTGAAGTTCGTCGCCAACCGCTGCCCTATACGGACATCCGCTGGATCCAGAACGACCCCGACACCATCGATATCCCGGGCCTTTCGCTCACGCGCGACACCCTGCGCGTCGAGGACATGCGCGGCGGTAAGCTGCTGCTGTTCACGAGCCCGTGGAACGTGGATTGGGCGACCGACCACAACCCCGACCTGATCCTGTCGGAGTTTGGCAACGTAGCCTTTTAGCGCATCGGCGCGGTAGCCCTGCGGGGCTGCCGCGCCGTTTGCTTGCCTGATGCCGTGTGAGCGGCTATCATACCCACCGTCGTCTCAAGACCGTGACGTCCGAGCAGTTCGGGTCCGATATCCTGCTCGTTAAACCTAAAACCAAAGGAGTACA
>CAVCBD010000071.1:0-11686 GCA_963599935.1 Acutalibacteraceae bacterium
AGGGGGCTAAAGGTAGGAGTCTACCGGTGGGTTGACCCCACCGGACAGACGATGACCAGATGATCCTTTACAGGATCGTCAAGGTTTCCGTGGGGTACCCGTTGGGTACTTAGAGCAACACGCAGGCGACGGTCAGGATGATGGCGCAGACGACGGAGAGCGCGACGATGAGCTTAAGGGCAAACTTGAGCCAGGTCGTCCACTCGATCTTGGCCAGGGCGAGACCGCCCATGATGGCGCCGGAGGTCGGGGTGAACAGGTTCACGACACCGATGGCGGCGGAGAAGATCATGACCATGACCTCGGGCGAGAAGCCGAGCTTAACAGCCAGCGGTCCCATGATGGGCATGGAGACGGTGGCCATACCGGAGGTCGAAGGAATCAGGAAGGACAGGCCGAAGTAGACCAGGAAGCTCATGGGAGCGAAGATCACGCCGGACAGGCCAGCCAGGGCATTGGCGGCAGCGTCGAGGACGAAGACGTCGAGGCCGGTGCTAGCCATGAGGACGGAGATGCCACGGGCGAGGGCGATGACGAGAACAACGGACATCATGTCGGCAGCGCCGGTGATGAAGGTGTTGACGATCTGCTTCTCGGACAGGCCACCGATGATACCAATCAGGATAGCCATGAGGAAGAACCAGGTGGAAGCCTCGTCGAAGTACCACTGGCCAATGGGCAGGCCGGTGATCAGGGCAGACCAGCCCTGGACGACGGCATTACCGTCGGCGTCGTAGACAGCGCCAGCGTCAAAGAAGTTGGCGACGCCCTCGTTGAGGTCGGCCAGCGGGATGAAGCCGACGATCATGACGACGAAGGTGAAGGCGAAGGCGATCAGAACACCCTTCTGACGACCGGTGAGCTTGACCTCCTTGTGGACCTCGGAAGCAGCCTTGCCATGTGCCTCTTCGGCGTCCTTGAGCTCCTGCATCGAGAGGATGGTGGAACCCTTGTCAGCCTTGACCTTCTTGGCATAGTTCATCACGAAGACGATGGACATGACGGTGGTAACAAGCCACAGGACGGCACCGAGGCCGATGATGATGGACTGGTTCACGGCAATGTCAACGCCGGTCAGGGCGTCGACGGCAGCGCCGACGGCGAACGGGTTAACCGTGGAGCCGAGGCAGCCGCAGCCAGCGCCGAGCAGGACGGTAGCGGCGCCGACCATCGGGTCGAAGCCGGCAGCCATCATGGTAGCGGCGAGCAGGGCGTAGAAGGGAACGGTCTCCTCGCACATACCATAGGTGGTACCACCGAGGGAGAAGATGAGCATCAGCACGGGAATGAGCATGATCTCGTTGCCCTTAAGCTTCTGCACCAGGACGGCGATGCCGTTGTCCAGAGCGCCGGTCTCGGTCATCATACCGAGGAAGCCGCCCAGGATCATAACGAAGAGGCAGACGGGCAGAGCGTCAGCGAAGCCCTTAATCGGGGCGGTGCAGAAATCGCTCAGACGGGCGGCAGTAACCGCGCCGCCGGACGTGCCGGAGACGATAACGGTAACAACTGCAACAATTGCCAGCAGAGCAAGAAGAATGGTGAACGATGAAGGCATACCGCGCTTTTTCTTAGCGGTCTCAGTCATAGTTCTCATCCCCCCTTCATAAATCATTTACTGATCTCGCCCGAAGCGGCTCTTCCGTGCCGTGCCTGCCGCTCGATGCGAGATTTTTACCAGATAAAGCCGCTCGAGGTGTTCAACAATACACCCCGAGCGAGATGCTAGATGCTCTTACTTGAGCGTAGCGTACATGACAGCCTTGATGGTGTGCATGCGGTTCTCGGCCTCGTCGAAGACCTTGGAAGCGGGGCTCTCGAAGACCTCGTCGGTGACCTCCTGCTCGGTGATGCCGAACTGCTCGCACTTCTCGGCGCCAATGGTGGTGTTGGTGTCGTGGAAGCTGGGCAGGCAGTGCAGGAAGATGGCACCCGGGTTGGCCATAGCCATGACCTCGGAGGTGACACGATACGGGGTGAGCTGAGCGATGCGCTCGGCCCAGACCTCGTCGGGCTCGCCCATGGAGACCCACACGTCGGTGTAGATAACGTCGGCACCGGTGACGCCGTCCTTGACGTCGGTGGTCAGCTTGATGGTGCAGCCGTTGGCCTCGGCGATGGGCTTGCAGGCCTCGATGACGTCGTCGGCGGGCATGCACTCCTCGGGGCCGCAGGCCACGAAGTTCATACCGAGCTTGGAGCAGACGACCATGAGGGAGCGAGCAACATTGTTCTTGCAGTCGCCCATGAAGACGAGAGTCTTGCCCTTGATGTCGTAGTTGAAGTTCTCCTGGACGGTCAGGATGTCGGCGAGCATCTGGGTGGGGTGCCACTCGGTGGTCAGGCCGTTCCACACGGGCACGCCGGACTTAGCAGCGAGCTCCTCGACGTCGTCCTGGGCAAAGCCACGGAACTCGATGCCGTCATACATGCGGCCGAGAACGCGGGCGGTGTCCTCGATGGACTCCTTCTTGCCCATCTGCGACGAACCCGGATCGAGGTAGGTGACGCCCATGCCCAGATCCATGCCGCCGACCTCAAAGGCGCAGCGGGTACGAGTGGAGGTCTTCTGGAAGAGCAGAACGATGTTCTTGCCCTCGAGATAGCGGTGCGGAACGCCAGCGCGCTTCATGTCCTTGAAGTTCTTGGAGAGCTTGAGCAGGTACTCGATCTCCTCGGTGGTGAGGTCGAGGAGCTTGAGGAAGCTACGGCCGGAGAGGTTAACACCCATGGTTCGAATCCTTTCGAAGAAATGAATTACATAAGTATCAGTGTTGCCCGTTTGACGGGCGAAACCGGTGCGGTTGTAGGGAGACCGCACCGGAAACGGAAAGACTTAGAGGTCCTCGCGCCAGAAGGGCATGCTCATGCAGCGCGGGCCGCCGCGGCCGCGGGAGAGCTCGGCGGAGGGCACGACGAGAAGGTCCAGGCCCTCCTTGTACAGCACGTCGTTGGTGACGGTGTTGCGGGCGTAGACGCAGATCTTGCCGGGCTCGACGCACAGGGTGTTGGAGCCGTCGTTCCACTGCTCGCGGGAGGCCGCGATCGGGTCGCCGCCGCCGCAGGGGATCAGCTTGACCTGGTCGACGCCGGTGGCGTCCTCCAGGACGTGCTCGAGGGTGTCCTCGATCAGGCGGATGTTCACGTCGCCCGGGTTCTTGCCGGCGGTCAGCTCGTAGACGCGCAGGGTGCCCATGATGGCGGGGTGGATCGTGAACTTATCGACGTCGATCTGGGTGAAGACCGTGTCGAGGTGCATGAAGGCGCGCGAGACCGGGATGTCGAAGGCCAGGATGCGCTCGACCTTGGAGTCGGAGTTCCAGAAGATGTTCTGGGCCATGACGTCGATAGCGGCGGCCTGGGTGCGCTGGGAGATGCCGACGGCGAGGGTCTTCTCGTTGATGTTCAGCACGTCGCCGCCCTCGGTGTGGAACTGGCAGTCGCGGCGGAAGTACAGGGAGACGTCCTTGTAGTCGGGGTGGTACTTGAAGACGTACTTGCCGTACAGGGTCTCGCGGTTGCGGGTGACCGAGTACATGCGGTTGAGGTTGACGCCCTCGCCGACGACCGCGAACGGGTCGCGGGTGAAGTAGAGGTTGGGCATCGGGTCGATGATCAGGTCGGACTCGGACTCGGAGTTGACCAGGGAGTCGAGGGTCGTGGACGCCGTGAGGGGCATGTCGATCTCGGCCTTGGTCATGCCGGCCATGGTCTTCTTGACGAACTCGAGGTTGTCCTCGATGGAGTCCAGCTTCTCGCGGACGATCTGCGGCATGTGCTGGCCGCGGATGCCGGCCTCGGCGATGTACTGGTCGGTGAACTCGGCGCGGGCGCCGGGGACCTGGTCGAACACCTCGGCGACGAGGTTCTCGAGGTAGAGGACCTCCACGCCCTGGTCCCTCAGGATCTGGGCGAAGGTGTCGTGCTCCTGCTGTGCGACCTCCAGGAACGGGACGTCGTCGAACAGGAGTCGCTCGAGCTCGTCGGGCGGCAGGTTGAGGAGCTCGTCGCCGGGACGGTGCAGGCAGACCTTCCTGAGCTTGCCGATCTCGGAAGGCACGTGCAGACCTTTCGTCATGGCCTCCTACCTTTCTTTCGGGCCCTTGTCAGGGCCGATTCGTTAGCGCCCCTCCGTGTGAGGCGTTATTGCTGACGACATATTTATATCCAAAATCAGCCCATACTTCCACCTTGCCCCCGAACGGTTTTTTATACGGGGTGAACGGCATACACATATACTTCACGCATGGTACACTTTGACTTAATAAAGTGTATCTACGTGCTTAAACGCTTTTTTAACCGGAAAATCAATTGGAACTAATCTTTCTTGAACCGCCCTCAATTTGCATATTTCACGCAAAGGTATGAATAGAATTCGCAATTCTTGCTATGTCTCAACCATTTTGATTTTTATTCAGAAAAAAGTTCGTCCTATTCATTTTTAGCAACCAGGCTACCGTTTACCAGACGTTGGATACCGTTCACCGGAAGCTCAGTATACGGCCCCTCGGATACCCCGTCTGTTTTGCGTCCCTATTTGTAACAACTTGACTTTTTCGGCGGTAAAGATAAACAGACCCGCTCCCCCAAAGGGAGCGGGTCTGCATTCGGTACATCGAGGGCCCAGTAAGGTTTAGGCCCTCGAAAGCCTCAAATGGCTAGCGATCGAACTCCGCCAGCGCCTCGCCCAGAAGCCTCAGGCCCTCGCGAAGAACGTCTTCGCTCGCGCAGTAACCCAGGCGCGCGCCGCAGGGAAGCTCAAAGCGGCTGCCGGGAACCAACAGCACTCCCCTCTCGGCCAGCAGGCGCTTGCAGAACTCCTCGTCATCCTCGGGAATATCCAACTGGATAAACGAGGTGGACACGCCCTGCGGCGCCGTCCAGGAAACGCGGTGCTGCTTATCGATCCAAGCCTGCGCGATATCACGGTTGCCAAACACGATCTTGCGGTTGCGCTCGAGAATCTTGTCCTTGTGCTCGAGCACATAGGTTGCCAGGGCGTCGTTGAACACGCCGCCGCAGATCATGGTGTAATCGCGATAAGTGCGGATACGGTTGGATACCTCTTCGTCTGCCACGACCCAGCCCACGCGTGCCGCAGGCGTCGAATAGGTCTTGGACACCGAGTTGGTGACAATGGCCTTCTCATACACATCGGCCATCGACATAAACGCCTCGGTGTTTTCAAGCGGAAGGTACACCTCGTCGCACAGCACATAGGCGCCAATCGAGCGGGCGATCTCGGCAATCTGGCCGAGCGTATCGGCATCGAGCACGGTACCGATGGGGTTCGACGCGTTGTTGATGCAGATGAGCTTGGTGCTGGGGCGAACCAAACGCTTGAGCTCCTCGATATCGGGCTTCCAACCGAGCTCCTCGCGAAGCTCCCAGTACTCGACCTCGGCGCCCAGCGTGCGCGGAATCTCGTAGAGCGGCGCATAGGTAGGCCACTCGGCAATCACATGGTCGCCGGGCTCGACCACGGCCATGATGGCGTTGAGGTTCGCACCCGTGCAGCCATTGGTCTGCAGGATGTGGTCGGGATTGACCTCGCGGCGATACAGTTTGGCGACCTCGGCCTTAAAGTCGGGCGAACCCTCGATCCAGCCGTAGTTCATCTTCTCGCGGTCCAGGCGCTCATAGAACGTGGCGCCATCTTGCTCGTCGAGCGCACGCAGCTCGCCCATGGTAAGCGAGGAGATCGTCGACTGGGCGATATCCCACGTAGCGCTCTTCTCCCAAACGTTGAGCCATTCCTCAACGCCGATTGTCTTGATATCCATGGCCAAGCTCCTTACAAAAGCAGTCATCCAATCGTGCTGACGTTCTTCATACAAGAATGGGGCGGTGCGAATACCCGCACCGCCCCAATGGGAGATATCTAATGGCAGCTAGATGTATGTATTAAGACCTGTATGGGTCCTTGAAGACCTTAGAGGTCCTCGCGCCAGAAGGGCATGCTCATGCAGCGCGGGCCGCCGCGGCCGCGGGAGAGCTCGGCGGAGGGCACGACGAGAAGGTCCAGGCCCTCCTTGTACAGCACGTCGTTGGTGACGGTGTTGCGGGCGTAGACGCAGATCTTGCCGGGCTCGACGCACAGGGTGTTGGAGCCGTCGTTCCACTGCTCGCGGGAGGCCGCGATCGGGTCGCCGCCGCCGCAGGGGATCAGCTTGACCTGGTCGACGCCGGTGGCGTCCTCCAGGACGTGCTCGAGGGTGTCCTCGATCAGGCGGATGTTCACGTCGCCCGGGTTCTTGCCGGCGGTCAGCTCGTAGACGCGCAGGGTGCCCATGATGGCGGGGTGGATCGTGAACTTATCGACGTCGATCTGGGTGAAGACCGTGTCGAGGTGCATGAAGGCGCGCGAGACCGGGATGTCGAAGGCCAGGATGCGCTCGACCTTGGAGTCGGAGTTCCAGAAGATGTTCTGGGCCATGACGTCGATAGCGGCGGCCTGGGTGCGCTGGGAGATGCCGACGGCGAGGGTCTTCTCGTTGATGTTCAGCACGTCGCCGCCCTCGGTGTGGAACTGGCAGTCGCGGCGGAAGTACAGGGAGACGTCCTTGTAGTCGGGGTGGTACTTGAAGACGTACTTGCCGTACAGGGTCTCGCGGTTGCGGGTGACCGAGTACATGCGGTTGAGGTTGACGCCCTCGCCGACGACCGCGAACGGGTCGCGGGTGAAGTAGAGGTTGGGCATCGGGTCGATGATCAGGTCGGACTCGGACTCGGAGTTGACCAGGGAGTCGAGGGTCGTGGACGCCGTGAGGGGCATGTCGATCTCGGCCTTGGTCATGCCGGCCATGGTCTTCTTGACGAACTCGAGGTTGTCCTCGATGGAGTCCAGCTTCTCGCGGACGATCTGCGGCATGTGCTGGCCGCGGATGCCGGCCTCGGCGATGTACTGGTCGGTGAACTCGGCGCGGGCGCCGGGGACCTGGTCGAACACCTCGGCGACGAGGTTCTCGAGGTAGAGGACCTCCACGCCCTGGTCCCTCAGGATCTGGGCGAAGGTGTCGTGCTCCTGCTGTGCGACCTCCAGGAACGGGACGTCGTCGAACAGGAGTCGCTCGAGCTCGTCGGGCGGCAGGTTGAGGAGCTCGTCGCCGGGACGGTGCAGGCAGACCTTCCTGAGCTTGCCGATCTCGGAAGGCACGTGCAGACCTTTCGTCATGGCCTCCTACCTTTCTTTCGGGCCTTACTGGCCGAATGTATCAGCGCCCCTCCGTATGGGACGCTGCTTGCTGACAGCTCTAGTTATATCCAAAAACCACCCGCAATTCCACCTCGCCCCCGAACGGTCAGCAAAGTGCGATGAACGGTATATCGCATATGATTCCCCCATGATGCACTTCAGTTCTCTAAAGCATATTTTCAAAGGTAAACGTTCTTTTTTCTAAGGAATTAAGCTAGATTGCACAAATATTTTCATGTTTAAGAATTGCATAGCTAAAACGGTTTTCTGCATATATTTGTCGTTTGTCCACGATTCGATTTGGATTCGATTATATTCAGCTCGCAATCATTCTTATTCATACATCCTCATCAGTTGAGTATGGATATAGATTGTTTTCAAAACGAGTTGGACAGTTAGTCGCATGCCTTGACAGCGTAAGAAGTAGGTAAAGATACCGTTCGCACAATACGTTCGTGCCACAAGTCGACTAAATTGAGACAATAGTGAATAGGGTTAGGCTACCGTCCCCTGTTGGGACTGAACGGACAGATGCATATGCCGAGCAAAATCGAAAAGAAGCAAGCCGCCGCAAAGCGACGCAAGCCGCCGCGCGACTTCTCGTACACGCAGAACCGAGAGCTCAGCTGGCTACGCTTTGACAACCGCGTGCTCGACGAGGCTTTTGATGAGTCCGTGCCGCTGTTCGAGCGCCTTAAGTTCGTCTCGATCTTCGAGTCCAACCTCGATGAGTTCCTCATGGTGCGCGTGGGTGGCCTGTCCGACCTTGCCGAGCTCAAAAAGCAGCCTGTCGACAACAAGAGCAATATGACCGCCTCCGAACAGGTCGATGCCGTCATGGCAGAGCTGCCCGAGCTCCTCGACCGCTGGGAGTCCATTTTCAAAAACATCGAGGACAAGCTCGACACCCTGGGCGTTCACCGCGCGCGCGTCGATTCGCTTACGCCCGAGGAACGCACCTTTGTCACCCGTTACTTCCAGGCCTACGTGTCGCCGGTTATCTCACCGTTGGTCATTGACCCGCGCCACCCCTTCCCCAACCTGCGCAACGGCGCACTTTATCTGGCTTGTGGCCTGGACGGCGTCACCGACGAGGAGAGCCTGCTGGGCCTGATCGAGATTCCCGCCTCGATGAACCGCGTGGTCGAGATCCCCTCGCCCACCGGCACCTACTCCTACATTTTGCTCGAGGACGTCATCCTCGCCTGCCTGGACAGCTGCTTTGGCTCCTATAGGCCGCTCGACCGCGCGCTCATCCGCGTCACCCGCAACGCCGACATCGATCCGGACGGCGAGGGCGTCGAGGAGGAAGAGGACTACCGCCAGCACATGAAGCGCATCCTCAAGAAACGCTTGCGCCTGCAGCCGGTGGTGCTCGCCGTATCGGGCTCGCTCGAAAAGCCAACGCTCAAGACCATCCGCAAGGCGCTCGAGCTCTCGCGTCGCTCGGTCTTTACCTGCGATATCCCGCTCAACCTGGGCTATGTCTTCGGCATTGAGGGCAAGATTCCCGAGCATCTGCGCAACGAGCTGCTCTTTACGCCGTTTAAGCCGCAGCCCAACCCCACCATCGATATGACCCGCTCCATCCGCGAGCAGGTACTTCAGCACGACAAGCTGCTCTTTTATCCCTATGAGGCCATGAACCCCTTCCTGGACCTGGTGCACGAGGCCGCCTACGACCCCGAGTGCATCTCACTGCGCATCACGCTCTACCGCGTGGCCAAGCAGAGCCGCCTGTGCGAGTCGCTGATCGATGCCGCCGAAAACGGCAAAGAGGTCACGGTGCTCATGGAGCTCCGTGCCCGCTTCGACGAGCAGAACAACATCGAGTGGGCCGAGCGTCTGGAAGAGGCAGGCTGCACCGTCATCTACGGCTCCGAGGGCTTTAAGTGCCACTCCAAGATCTGCCAGCTCACCTATCGCGAGGGCATGGCGCTTACACGCCTGACGCTGTTGGGCACCGGCAACTTTAACGAGAAGACGGCCAAGCTCTACAGCGACTTTATGCTCATGACCGCCCATCCCGGCATCGGCGAGGACGCCAACTTGTTCTTCCGCAACCTATCGCTGGGCAACCTGCGCGGCGATTACCGCTTCCTGGGCGTGGCGCCGGTCGGCCTCAAGCCGCTCATCATGCGCGGTCTGGACCGCGAGATTCAGCGCGCCCTTACCGGCGAGCCCGCCCGTGTGTTCTTTAAGCTCAACTCGCTCACCGACCGCGAGGTCATCGACAAGATCGCCGAGGCATCGTGCGCAGGAGTCCGCGTGGACATGATCATCCGCGGCATCTCGTGCCTCAAGCCCAGCGTCCCGGGCAAGACCGAGAACGTGCATGTCCGCTCTATCGTCGGGCGCTTCCTTGAGCACGCACGCGTGTACGCCTTTGGCGTGGACTCGGACATGATCTACCTGAGCTCGGCCGACATGATGACGCGTAACACCGAGCACCGCGTGGAGATCGCCTTCCCCGTGCTCGACCCCACCTGCCGCGCCCTGGTGCACGAGTACATGGGCATGCAGCTACGCGACAACGTGAAGGCCCGCAGCCTGACGAGCGACGGCACCTGGGTTCCCGTGGAGCGCGCAGAGGGCGAGAAGCCCTTCAACTCGCAGGAAGCCCTGCTGGAGCGCGCCTATCGCAACGCCGAGGCCGCCGCGCAGCAGCGTGCGCAGGAGAAGGAACGTGTGGCCGAGGAAGCTATTCAGGCCGAGCTTGAGCGCGAAGTAGCTGTCGAGCCTGTTGCCGAGCCAGAAGCTGTCGTCGCTCCCCCGGCGGCAGAGGCCGAGCTTGTCGAGGAGCCGGAGCCTGTCGTCGAGGCCACGCCCGAACCCGTCATTGAGGCGGAGCCCGCCCCCGAGCCTGAGCCGCAGCCGGCAGCGCCAAAGGTCCAGGAGGTCCAGGCGACCGTCATTGAGCCTGAGTCTGCACCTCAGCCCGAGCCGCAGGCCGCTAAGGCCGCGTCCGAGACGAGTGCCCGTCGTGAGAAGCCCGCTGGCAAGACCAAGGCCATTGAGCGCCATCGTCCCGGTCGCGTGCGCATGGGCCTGGGCCTGATCGGACTAGGCCTTAAGACGCTCATTACCGGCAAGACCAAATAGACGTTTGTAGAAGCGCCCCGCATTTGAGGAAAGCCTCGGATGCGGGGCGCTTTTCCCTGCTACCATGGTGCGGACAACAACGCGAATGACAGGCAGGAATATGAAGCTCACCATAGAATCGATGACGTACGGTGCCGACGGGTTGGCGCACGCCGACAACGGCAAGGCCGTCTTTGTCCAGGGCGCCGTGGCAGGCGACACCGTCGAGGCCGAGGTCGTACAGGACGGCAAGTCGTTTATGCGCGCCCGCACCACCGAGATTCTGGAGCCGAGCCCCGATCGCATCCAGCCTCCCTGCCCCTTCGTGGGTATTTGCGGCGGCTGCTCGTGGGGCAATCTCTCGCGCGCCGCGCAGCTTGCCGCCAAGGAGCAAAACCTGCGCTCCACGCTCGAGCGCATCGGCAAGTTCAGCCCCGATCAGGTCGATGAGCTGCTGCAACCAATCCGCCACACCAAGGACGACTGGGGCTACCGCAATAAAATCGAGCTCGAGCCGACCGTTGTCAACGGTCGTGTGCGTCTTGGCATGCACGGCGTCGACCCCAGCAAGATCGTGACCGTCGATTCGTGCCCGTTGTTCGACAAACGCTTCCCCAAGGCACTCAAATCGGTCGTCGGCGCGCTCAATTATCTGAGCGGTAGCCACGATCTGGGCCTTGAGCGCGTGGGCATTCGCGCCTCGCGTCGTACCAAGGCGCTCGAGGTGGCGCTCTGGACGCCCACGGGCTCCTTCCCGCGCTCGCAGGTCTCCCGCGTGCTGGCAGACGCCGCTCATCCCACGAGCATCGTGCGCGTAATGAGCAAGGGCGAAAAGAAGGCCCGCCGCGTCTCCAAGGTCGAGATGCTCGCCGGCGAGGGCTCGTGGACCGAGAATATCGCTGACGACCAAATGCGCCTTTCGGCCCCGTCGTTTTTCCAGGTCAACACCAAGGGTGCCGAGATTCTGATCGATCTTGTCATGGAAGCGCTTAACCCGCAGGAAGACGAGCTGGCCGTGGACCTGTACTGCGGCGCCGGCACCTTTACCCTGCCGCTCGCCCGCCGCTGCGATTTTGTCGCCGCCGTCGAGGCCTATGGCCCGGCCGTGCGCGACCTACGCCGCAACCTAGAGATCAACAAGCTCAATAACGTCGATGTCATCGGCGGCGACGCGGTGCGCGAGTTCCCCGATCAGGATGCCGACGTCTTGGTGGTCGACCCGCCGCGTGCGGGCCTCGCCCCCGAGGCAATCGACCTCATCGCGAGCACAAGTGCCCGCGATGTCGCCTACGTGAGCTGCGATCCGGCCACCCTGGCGCGCGACCTCAAGCGCTTTGTCGAGGAAGGCACCTTCTCCCCCGTCAAGATCACGCCGGTCGACCTGTTCCCGCAAACCTTCCACTGCGAAAC
>CAVCBD010000072.1:0-11517 GCA_963599935.1 Acutalibacteraceae bacterium
TGTTGCCAACGGTGGATTTTGAGTCCACTGCGTCTGCCAATTCCGCCACTCGGGCACGTAATGCGTGAGTTAGTTTATCACAGCTTTCTGTTGATTAGTCCGAAAATGGAACTTCGAGCATTTCGATGAGTTCGACCGAGCGGAGCGTCTCGCGCCGGCGGCACCCGCGTCCGTTAACCGAGGCTTCGCCCATCTGGTTGTCATAGGGATCCTCGCGCATGCCATCAAAAGCAGGCACAAATTCAGCCTGGAATCGATTGTTGGCCACCATACGCCACGGGTCGAGATTGCCAAAGTAGTGACGACGACGCCACTCCTCCCCCATCCTGCGTGCCGATGAACCAAACGATACGTCGGCGTTAAGCCAACCGGTCTGTGGCGTATAGAACTCAGCCCAATCGTGCGGCCCCACCGAATCGGGCGCAACATACAGGCCGCTCTGCCAACGGGCAGGAACGCCCGCAATGCGACACATGGTGATAAACGTGAGCGCCATAACGCCACAATCGCCGCGGAGCGAATGCGCGCAGTCATCGGCAATAGATCCCAAAAGCAAATACGGCGGCTGATAGCGATAGTCGATATGCTGTGTCAGGTAATCATAGATAGCGCGGGCGCGATCGAGTGGATCCTCGAGCCCGTCAATGACGCGCTCCGTCACCTGCCGGAGGTACGGCGTAAATGCAATGTGCGGACGGTCCTCGGAAGTATCTTCGGGCAGCGGCGTGTCCATGCACGGATGAGACGGAAGCGTACCCCCATAGACGTCGCTGTATGCGGCATCGATGTGATAGCGATAGGTCACCGAGAATGAACGCTCAATCGAAGACGCCCATGAGGCAGTACGCGCCGAAATGCCTTCAGGGGCAACGGTGCTCTCCGGCGTCATATCGAGAACCTCGATATGAGACTGTTGGCGGCAGGCAGCCGCGACGGGAAGCCAAGTGCGAACGGTCTCCCCCTCCAAAGCCCCAGGGACAGATACGGACGCCTTAAGCGTAATGACACGAGTCAGCCCGTTCTGCGACTCCATCTCCTTGAGCATTTGGTTGCGCAGCGCAATGCCATCCGTAGAATCGGGACGCATTCCGGGAACCTCTTTGGGATACACGCGAAGGGAATCGAGGAAGTTGTCGAGAACAAACAGCTCGCCATCGATGAAGCGCCAGTCAATACGCTTACGATTAATCAGATCATCAAACTGCTCTTCGGTAAACTCAGGCCACTCCTCGCGAATCATCGCAATAGCCTGATTGCGCGACACCGAAAAATGAAGCGGCGTCTCGAGCATGCGATACCGCTCAGCACGAACACAAGCAGCCAGAGAAGGATCGGGATTCTGCTCCAAGAGGCGATCACAAGCTGTAACAGCCTGCTTCAGATACCCAGCATCCTTGAGGCGAAGAATCTCGGGCGGCAATCCAATATCGAGATGACGAAAGTCATCACAACAAACATCAACAGAGCACCCAACGGGCCCCTCGTCAACAACCTTCCCGTCCGAAGGCAAAACATCAACAACAGCCATACCAAACTCCAAGTCATTAGAACTCTTGAAGTCCATTGTAGCGAGATAAAAAGAAAGCCCCAATAAAGGAACCCTCAACACCGATAAACGGTACCTCTATAAATGAATTCAGCCTCGTAACCCTGCGGCGTTAAACGAAGGAAGCCCCGTCCCCCGGAGCTGTTTCCTCGGCGCGACTTCTGGCGAAGCCAGAAGCTAATTTATATTCAGCCTCGTAACCCTGTAGCGAGTTAACAAAGGAGGCCCCGTTTCCCCGGAGCTGTTTCCCTCGCGCGACTTCTGGCGAAGCCAGGTGAGCGCGAGGGAAACAGCGTAGGGGAAACGGGGCCTCCGGCGGGAAAGTTAAACCGCTACTTACGCCTTGTTGACGGAGCCAAACTCCTCCATGAGCTCCTTGGTGCGGGCAACGATGTTGTCGCGACCAGGCTTGAGGAGCTTGCGGGGGTCAAAGCCCTTGCCCTGCTGATCCTTGCCAGCCTCGATGTACTCGCGGACGCCCTTGGCGAAGACGAGCTGCAGGTCGGTGTTGACATTGATCTTGGAGATACCCAGGGAGATGGCCTTCTTGATCTGATCCTCGGGGATGCCGGTGCCACCGTGCAGAACGAGGGGCAGGTCGCCGGTCTGAGCCTTGATCTCGCCAAGACGCTCGAAGGAAAGGCCGGCCCAGTCGGCGGGATACACGCCGTGGATGTTGCCGATGCCGCAGGCGAGGAAGTCAACGCCCAGGTCAGCAATCTGCTTGCACTCAGCGGGGTCAGCGAGCTCGCCGTTGGAGGTCACGCCGTCCTCGGTGCCGCCGATGCCGCCGACCTCGGCCTCGATGGACATGCCCTTGGAGTGGGCAAGCTCAACGAGCTCCTTGGTGCGGTCGAGGTTAAGCTGGAAGGTCTCCTCGTGAGAGCCGTCATACATGATGGACGTGAAGCCGGCCTCGATGCACTTGAAGCAGTCCTCGTAAGAACCGTGATCGAGGTGAAGGGCGACGGGAACGGTAACGCCCGTGGCCTCGACGGCAGCCTTGACCATGTCGGCGCAGACCTTGAAACCACCCATCCACTTAGCGGCACCAGCGGTGCACTGAAGGATCAGCGGAGACTTGGCCTCCTCGGCGGCCTGGAGAATAGCCAGGGTCCACTCGAGGTTGTTGGTGTTGAAGGCACCGAGAGCGTACTTGCCGGCCTCGGCCTTCTTGAGCATGTCTGCTGCGTTGACGAGCATAAAAGAAACCTCCTGTAAGGTTGCTCCGATAACGCCTGTGATTTTACCACGGCGCACCCGAGCATAAACGTTCGTTTGTTCACGAATATCGTCCAAACAGACTTTTTTGACCGTTTGCCCTACGAAATTGACCCGTTGGGGAAAAATAGCTTGACGTTTGGACGCTTCTCGTGCTTTAGAAGCTGACTATAAAGCTACACCTGCATGAAAGGGTTCTGCATGAGCTCGCGTGCCATGGTGGTCGAATCGCCATGGCCGGTTAGGCAAACGGTATCGGGCGGGAGAAGCCGGGCGAGCTTGGAGAGCGAGCGCAGAATCGCCGCCTCGTCGCCACCGGCAAGATCGGTGCGGCCGTGGCTGCCCGGGAACAGGGTGTCGCCAACAAAGGCGATGCTTCCCTGCTCGGTGGCGGCGAACAAGACGATCCCGCCCGGCGTATGCCCTGGTGTCTCGATCACCTGCAGGCAGATATCGCCCACCTCGATAGCATCGCCCTCGGCGAGCAGGCACGTCGGCTCCCCGGGGTCGGGCGTCTCAATGCCCCACATAGCTCGCTGTTCCTCGATGTTCGCATGCGGCACCGCCACATCCTTAGCACACAGCTCATACTGGCAGCCCTCGCCAACGGCGGTTCGTACGCCGGCAACACCACCAACATGATCGGCATGGCCATGAGTGCAAACGGCGCCAAGCATGCGTACGCCGGGATGCTCGGCTCGAATATGCTCCACCAAGCGCTCGCCTTCCCATGCGGGGTCGATAATCACGCACTCATTGTCCGAAATAACAGCATAGCTATTGGTCTGAATGGGACCGTTTACGAGCGTCTCGATCTCGACCGATCCCTTGGGAGTTACATCCAAGGACACAGCACTCATGTCCCTCTCCTCTCTATAGAACTCGAGGCATCAAACGATGCCTCGAGTGTAGCGAATATCGATAATGTGGCACGTTCGTCGCGACTAAACGCGGCGCTTAAGCTGGGCTCCACCCTCGCCGGGCATCAGGCGGCGCGCGTCGTAGACCGAGTCAACGCTGCTGATAGAAGCCAGCAGCGGATCCAGGCCACTCGCATCCGAGATCTCGACCATAAAGCGTAGGGTTGCAATACCCTCGCGGTTGGTCGACGTGGCGGCCGAAAGGATATTGCCGCCCGCATCGCCAATGGCAATGGTGACATCCTTGAGCAGGCCCATGCGGTCCAGGCACTCGACCACGATCTCGACCTGGAAGAGGGTGTCGGCAGCGCCGTCCCACTCCACTTCGATCATGCGCTCGGGATGCTCCATAAGGCCCTTGACGTTGGGGCAGTTGGCGCGATGCACCGAAACGCCACGGCCGCGCGTGATGAAGCCGACGATATCGTCGCCCGTCACCGGATTGCAGCAATGCGCCAGACGGACCAGCAGGCCGCTGTTGCTCTCGCCCTTGACGATAATGCCGTTGCTGGCGCTCTTGCCGCGCTTTTGCGGCTTGCGGTTGGAGCCTCGGGCCGGCTGCTTGACGACCTCGGCGATAGCCTCGGCCTTGGTGAGCTGTTCCTCGGGCTTGGGGTCCAAGATCTGCTCGACCTTGTTGCCCACGGCACGCGGGGCAACCTTGCCGGCGCCGACGGCGGCAAACAGGTCCTCGAGCTGCTTGAAGTTCAGCTGCTCCGCCACGGCGTTGAGCGCACGCGTGGATCGCGGCGTAGAGATGCCATACCCGCGCTTGCGCAGGTCTTTGGCCAGTATATCGCGGCCGGCAGCAGCGTCGTCGTCCTTGGTCGCGGCGGCAAAATAGCGGCGGATCTTTGACTTGGCGGAAGGTGTCTTAACGATCTTGAGCCAATCACGCGACGGCTTGGAACTCTTGTTGGTCAGGATCTCGACACGGTCGCCCGTCTTGATCTCATGCGTGAGCGGGGCCACCGCACCGTTGATCTTAGCGCCGACGCAGTGGTTGCCCACCTCGGTGTGAACGGCGTAGGCAAAGTCGAGCGGCGTGGAGCCGGCACGAAGCGCCATGACCTCGCCCTTGGGCGTAAAGACAAAGATCTCCTGGTCGAACAGATCGACCTTCAGCGAGTGCAGGTATTCCTTGGCGTCCGTAATCTCGTCAGAAGCCGCCCAATCGAGCGAATGCTTGAGCCAGTTGATCTGGTCGTCCAGACGCTGGGCATCATTGGTCTTAGACGCAGACGATCCGCCCGACTTCTTATAGAGCCAGTGGGCGGCAATGCCGTACTCGGCCTGCTCATGCATCTCGTAGGTTCGAATCTGAATCTCGAGCGGGCGGGCCGTGGGGCCGATAACCGTCGTATGGAGCGACTGGTAGTTATTGACCTTGGGCATGGCGATATAGTCTTTAAAGCGACCGGGCATGGGGTGCCACAGCGTATGCACCGCGCCGAGCGTGGAGTAGCAATCGCGCACCGAATGCGTGATGACGCGCAGTGCCACCAGGTCGTAGATCTCGGAGAACTCCTTGCCCTTGCGCTTCATCTTTTGGTAGATGGACCAATAGTGCTTGGAACGGCCGTTGATCTGGAAGTCCTTCAGGCCAATGCGGTTGAGCTCATCGGTGAGCGTCTTGATGGTCTCGGCCAGATAGCGCTCGCGAACCTCGCGCGACTCAGCCACCATGCGCGCGATGCGCTGGTAGGCGTCGGGCTCCAGGTAGAAGAAGGACAGGTCCTCGAGCTCCCACTTAATAGAGCTCATGCCCAGGCGGTCAGCCAGGGGCGCATACACGTCCATGGTCTCGCGAGCCTTAAACAGGCGGCGGTCCTCACGCAGGGCTGCAAGGGTGCGCATGTTGTGCAGACGGTCGGCAAGCTTAACGATAATGACGCGGATGTCCTTAGACATGGCGAGGAACATCTTGCGCAGCGTAAGCGCCTGCTTCTCGTCCATGCTGTCGACTTCGATGTTGGTGAGCTTGGTCACGCCATCGACGAGCTCGGCCACCGTATCGCCAAACAGGCCGGAAACATCGGCAAGCGAGGTCTCGGTATCCTCAACGGTATCGTGCAGCAGCGCGGCGCACACCACATCGCAGTCCATTTTGAGATCGGCCAAAATGATGGCAACCTCGACGGGATGGTTAATGTACATCTCGCCCGAACGGCGCTTTTGGTTGCAGTGCTTCTCGGCGGCAAAGCAGTAGGCCTGCTCCACTTTAGAGAAGTCCTCCTCATTCATATATTTGAGGCACAGGCGCTCCAGCGTGTCGTAGCTGTCCGCCATAATCTCGGGCGGCAGCTCATCGGCATGCTTATAGTGCTCCATCTCCGAAAAAGGCTGGAGGGTGGAATCATGGGCGGTACGGGCTGCGGCATCCATCGAGGTCCCCTTCCCCTAGGCCCGCGGTACGATCGGGCGGTTAACTTTGGCTAGCATATCAGAAGCGCACGAATCGAGCGCCCAGCTCCGGAAAGCCGAGAACTCCATGCGCGAGCGCAGACCCTCCAAATAACGGATTGACCTGCTCAATTGCACACGGCCCGGGTTTTCTGCCATCGCGATGCGACGGGTGTCGTCAAACCCCGAAACGCGACAGAAACCAAGCTCTTCGAAGATTCCCAGGCCGCTTGCCACCGAGCGCTCATCGACCGGCGTGCGGGCATCGATGGCAAGGCACATCTGCGCGATGTCGATATCGCTCGCACTAAATGAGTCGTCTCCGGTCTTGCCGCGGTTGGAGCGCCACATAGTCTGCAAAGCTCGATAGAGCGTGACGAGCTCGTCGCGCTCGGGCGCGTAGCAGTCGAGCAGGCGCTCGTTAATCCGAGCGTCACGCGACGAATAGAGCAGATGGATCACGGCGGGCTGGCCATCGCGACCGGCGCGTCCGCTCATCTGGTTGAACTCGATAGCGCCAAACGGCATGTGGTAGAGCACGACATGGCGGATATCGGGCAGGTTCACGCCCTCGCCAAAGGCGGATGTCGAGACGATGCAACTGAGGCTTCCGTCACGAAACGCCTCCTCGACACGGCGACGATCGGAGCGCGCAAGCCCCGCGTTATAGAACGCGATGCGGGTCGCGCAATCGGGTACCCGCTTGCGCAGCGTCTTGGCAAGCGCCACGGACTGGTCGCGCGAGTTGACGTAGATGACGGTCTTCTCCCCCGTCGCCACGATTGACACCAGGCGGTTCTCGCGGCTCGCAAGATCTCGGTCATCCTCGAGCTGCAAGTTCTCGCGCACCGTCTCGTCGACCACCGTGCGAGTAATCGGCAGCACGCGGGCGAGCTCAGCCACAACCGGAGCCGTTGCGGTGGCAGTCGCGGCCAGAACGACCGGGTCGCCCAGGGCCTTGAGGATATCGGGCATGTCGAGATAGGCGCTGCGGTCGCCGCCCTTGGCAAGACCGGCATGATGCGCCTCATCGATAACGACAAAACCGATGCGGCCCGAACGCGCAAAGCGGTCGCGGTGAATGGACAGGAACTCGGGCGTCGTGAGCACGATGCCGGTGCGGCCCGAAGCCAAGCCGGCAAACACGTCATCGCGCGCCGCCTCCACGGTCTCGCCGGTCAGCACGCCTACGCCAATGCCGAGCGCGGCCATAGTCGACGAGAGGTGATAGGCCTGGTCGGCAACGAGCGCGCGCAGCGGATAGACAAAGATGCTCGCACGCCCGCGAAGGACCGCCTCGCGCGCGGCGTGCACATGGAAGATGAGCGACTTGCCACGTCCCGTCCCCATAACGGCCAAAACGCTCTGGTGGTCGGCCAGGGCATCGAGCGCCTCGACCTGCGCGCGGTGCGGCTGGTTCGAGCCGATAAAACTATGGATAAGCGAGCGCGTGAGCTCGGTATAGGAAAGCTGGGCGAGCGTTTGGCGCTTGCGGGACTCCAGACGAAGACCGGCGTCCGCAGGCTCCACGCCGCGGCGAAGCTCACATGCCGGATCGTCGATATTGGGCGCCGCGGTATCGCGCACCAAGACATCTTTGATCATGAGCTTGGGCTTTACGCGACCTTGCCAATGCTCAGCAACGGCCTCGAACACCAAGTCGACCGCGCTATCGCAATTGATGAGCTTATCGATTTGCGGCACGCGAAACATGATGGCCGGCACGCTCGCAGCACCATCTGTCGCCACAAAGCGCATGTGCTCGCCGGTTTTGCCCACCACGGCGCGATCGCACATTGTCACGCCCTCGGCCGCCAACAGCGGCACCTTGTTGCCCTGGCCAAACGGCTCAAGACGGGAAATCTGCTCGATGGTCTCAATATTCAGCTCGGAGAGGTCGACCGTGGCGGCAACCTCGTCGGTGTCCTCAAAGTCCTCGGCGGGAAGCTCGGACAGCACGGCGGAAAGGCGACGACGGAACTCGTCGAGCTTGGACGCCTCGATGGTCACGCCCACCGCACCCGCATGCCCGCCGCGACGAATCAGCAGGTCGGAGCAGCGTTCTACGGCGTCGAACAGGTTGACCTTCCCCACCGAGCGACCCGATCCGCGCGCAACGCCGTCCTCAATCGAGAAGAGCAGCGCCGGCACGTGATAACGGTTGGTCAGGCGGCTCGCCACGATGCCCTTGACGCCCTCGTGCCAGCCCTCGCCGCCCACAACGATTGCGCGGCCACCATCGTAGGTTTCCTCGACCTTTGCCATGGCATCGCGCGTAAGCTCTGCCTCAATCTCGCGACGTTGGCGATTGATCTCCTCGAGCTCGGCCGCCAGTGCGCTTGCCTCGATAGGATCGCGGGCAAGCAGCAGGTCGAGCGCCAGCTTAGGATCGGCCATGCGACCAGCGGCGTTCAGGCGGGGAATGAGCGAAAACGACAGGCCATCGGCCGTAATGCTGGAAAGGTCGGCCTTGGCGAGCGCGGCAAGCGCGATATAGCCGGGACGGGCGGTCACGCGCATCTGCTGGATGCCCTCGGCAACCAGCGCGCGGTTCTCGGGCGTCAGCGGCATCATGTCGGACACGGTACCCAGCGCCGCGACCTCGATCAGCGAACGCCAATACGACGGCTTGCCCAGACGCTCGCCCAGGACCTGCACCAGCTTGAGCGCCACGCCGGCACCGGCAAGCTCACGCGAAGGACCCTCGTCCTCGAGCTTAGGGTCGGTCAGGGGCACGCCCTGCGGCACCTGGTCGGAGGGCTCGTGATGGTCCGTGACCACCAAATCGATCCCCAGGCTCTCCAGATAGGAGACTTCTTCCTTGGCGGCAATACCGTTATCGACGGTCACGATCAGCTGAGGGCGAGCGAGCTCGTTAACGCGGTCGAGCGCCGCGCGCGAAAGACCGTAGCCCTCGTCAAAGCGATGCGGAATAAACGGCGTGACATCGGCGCCAAACGTGCGCAGTGCCTCGGTCAACAGGCAGGTCGACGTAATACCGTCAACGTCAAAATCGCCAAAGACCGCAATGTGCTCGTGGTTGCAAATAGCACGCTCGACGCGGTCGGCAACGACCGACATGCCCGGGATAATGAGTGGGTCGGCCCAGTCGCGATCGAGCGAAGGCGTCAAAAACAGCTGACCTTCTTCGATGGATGTAATGCCGTGCGCGACCATAATACGCGCCACCAGCCCGGGAATGCCCAGGCCAGCCGAAAGCTCCTTTTCGAGCTCGGGGTTTTGCTGAGCGACCGCCCAGCGATGCGTCGTCTTAAGCGATGACATAGGCGCCCACCCCCGATAGGGGCAGGTCGCCGCGATACCTCTCACGGTTCATAGCGATGAGTCCTCTGTGTATGCCCGCTTCGGCAGGCAGATCTGTTGAACGGATTTATTATACCGTGCAGAGCAGACGCAAATCGCCGCAGCACGCCGCGGTTTCGGTAAACGATGCCGGTAATAGCCTCGAAATATTCGAGCGTTTCTGACGCACGGACGCATGCGAGCGTCTAGCATATCCATTCAAAACGGGTTCACGGGCAAAGGGAGTCACAAGCGCATATGAAGCAATGGGTTGGACTGGGCAAGTTTCTCGCGGGGCACATGCAGGTCATCGTTCCGATTTGCGTGGCACTCGGCGTGCTCTTTCCCCAACAAATTGGCGTACTCAAGCCCATCGTTCCCACCTTGTTTGCCTTTATGACGTTTCAGGGTGCGCTCAGCAACACCTTTCACCAGGTAACCGAGGTGTTCCGCCGTCCGTTGCACCTAGTCTTGGCGCTGCTCGTCTCGGCGGTGCTTATTCCCATCGCGGCGTATGCCATGGGGTCACTCTTCTTTGGCTCCAACCCCAACCTTGTCTGCGGCATTGTGCTCGAATACAGCGTGCCCGTGGCCGTCACCGCTTTTATGTGGATCAGCATGTTCGGCGGCAACGGCCCGCTCGCGCTCACCATCATCCTGACGTCCTCGGTCATCTCACCTGTGACGATTCCGCTTACGCTCAAGCTCCTGCTGGGCGCCACCGTCTCGATCGACGTGCCGAGCATGATGCAGAACATGGCCTTTATGATCGCCATCCCCGCTGTGCTCGGTATTGCCATCAATGAACTCACGCGCGGCTGGGGCCACGAGAAACTCTCTCCCGTGCTCTCGCCCGCCTGCAAGTTCATGATGATGGGCGTCATCGCGTCCAACTCCACCGCTATGAGCGAGTACGTGCTGCACATAAACGCGGTGCGCCTGGAAGTCGCCCTCTTTATTTTGGTCTTCGCCATCAGCGGCTTTGTCGTCGGTTTTCTGGTCGCACGTGCGCTGCATCTGCCATATAGCGAGACGACTACCATGTGCTTTACCTGCGGCATGCGCAACATCTCTTCGGGTGCCGTCATCGCCACGCAGTACTTTTCGGGCGAGGTCGTGTTCCCCGTCATGTGCGGCACGCTGTTTCAGCAGGTGCTGGCCTCGATTATCGGGCATCTCTTTGAGTGCCTAACCTGCGAGGAGCGCACCAAACAGCGCAAGCGGGTCGAAGCCGGCCGCGACGCCATGGCGCGCTAGGCTGTGCGCATTACGCGGGTGTTAGTCTTGCTATACGAGCGTTTCCAGATGCGCACGCAGACGCTCAGCATCGATATCGAGCGTCGTCTCGGCATTGACTTGGGCCAAACGATAGCCGACAAAGTAGGGCGAAACCACCCAACGCGGCAGCGCCTTGGCAATGGTCCGACCGCCCAGGTGATAGAAGAACAAGTTGTACGACTCTGCGCGACCACCGTGGTGCTCGTTTAGGATATAGCGCAGAGCTACCTGGATCGCATCGGCAAAGAGATCCGCCTCGGCTTGGTCTCGTGCGTCATCGCTGGCGGCGATTCCCTGCGGGGCTGAAACGTTGATCTCAAAGAACCCCATGATCGGTTCGGCTGAGATATTGACCGAGATTCTCCCCTGTTGCCAGACATTGATGCCTTCGAAATTGGCGGAAGCCAGCGAAGCATAGCCGTCTTCCTGCTCCAAACCCACAATCTGCATGTGCGGATGGACCAGACTGCCGCCCGAAAGTGGGCCCTTGTTCTTGTACATGAGAACGCTGCGATACTGTCGGGAGTCAATCATCCGCTGCCAGCAATCCAGGGCAAACCGCATAACATGATGCAGCTCGTCCGGCGCATAGGTCACCAGGTCGGCGTCGTGGTCGGACGACTCAATCAATACGGTCTGGCGAGTGGCCCGCAAGGTCTTAAACTTATTCTCGAGCCAGATGCAGCCACCGTCGCGCCGGATGATATTGGCGAGTTCCTCGGTATCGCAAAAGGGGCACGCGGTGCCGGGACGACGGTTGTCGTCGGGCTTACCGTTCGCCTGCTGAACGTCAAATACCAGCGCCACGGGTTATACCTCCAGCGGCACGATCTTGGTGCCATGGAG
>CAVCBD010000073.1:0-11249 GCA_963599935.1 Acutalibacteraceae bacterium
AGCGCGCGGGCGTGCTGGTGGCGACGGGCGCCATCGACAATCTGTGCAAGGGCGCTGCGGGCCAAGCAGTCCAGTGCGCCAATATCGTCTTTGGCTTTGACGAGCGACGAGGCTTGCCTACAGTGGCGTGCCCGGTGTAGCACATTCGATTGTTAACGATTTGGTAGTCGGGCATCGAGTGGGGCGCCACTCTTAAGCTGGTCTCATGATCACGACTGGCATGGCGCACCAACCGATGTCCGTTTTTTTTTGTTTGACATAAGGAGTCATAAAGACGATGAATACCGAGCTGTTTGATATCAAGATTCGCGCCGTCGAGGGTGGCGTTACGGCTGCGGCTGGTTTTAAAGCCGCAGGCATCCACGCTGGGTTCCGCAAGAACCCCGAGCGTCTAGATTACGCGCTCGTCGTGCCCGATAAACCCTGTCCCGGTGCCGGCGTGTTTACCACCAATCGCTTTTGCGCGGCGCCCGTGCAGGTGAGCCGTGCCAACCTGGGCGGTGCCGACAAGGGCTACGGTATCATCGCCGGTGTTTCGGTCAACTCTGGCAATGCCAACGCCGCCACGGGTGAGACCGGCCTTGCATGCGCGCGCGAGACGTGCAGCATCGCCTCGCAGGTCATCGGCTGCGAGCCCCAGCAGATTCTGGTTGCCTCCACGGGTGTGATTGGCCAGATTCTGCCGATCGACACGTTTGAGACCGCCATTCCTGCTGCCTACGAGGCGCTCTCCGCCCACGGTGGCGCCGATGCCGCCCGCGCCATCATGACGACCGACACGCACTCCAAGGAGTACGCCGTTCGCTATCGCAGCGAGGCTGCGGGCCATGCGGGCAACGCCTATACGGTGGGCGGCATGTGCAAGGGCTCGGGCATGATCATGCCCAACATGGCCACCATGATCGCAGTTATCACCACCGATGCCCCCGTCGAGCCTGCGGCGCTTCATGCCCTGCTGCTCTCGACCGTCAAGCAGACCTTTAACAAGGTAACGGTCGATTCCGACACCTCGACCAACGACACCTGCATCATGCTTGCCTCCGGCGCCGCTGCCGCAGATGCCGAGCCTATTGTCGAGGGCTCTGACGCCTTCGACGAGCTGGCCTTTGCCGTGCATGAGGTGTGCGAGAGCCTGGCGCGCAACATCGCCGCAGACGGCGAGGGCGCATCCAAACTCGTGACGGTTAGCGTCACCGGCGCCGTGAACGACGAGGAGGCCGATATCGCCGCTCGTGCTGTTGCCAACTCGCCGCTCGTCAAGACCTGCATCGCCGGCCACGACTGCAACTGGGGCCGCGTTGCCATGGCGCTCGGCAAGTGCGGCGTGAAGTTTAATCAGGAAGACGTTTCCATCGACATGATGGGCATGCCCGTCTGCCGTGACGGCCTGACCGTTCCCTTTGACGAGGACGAGGCTCTGCGACGTTTTGAGGCGCCCGAGATCGTGATCTCGGCCGACCTGGGCGCGGGCGACGCGGCGACCACCGTGTGGACTTGCGACCTCACGCACGAGTACATCTCCATTAACGGCGACTACCGTTCCTAGATTCCAGGCACGCTGCGCATCTTGCCGCGATTGCGGACAGCGGAGCACGGCGCGATAACGATACGAAAGACGAGGCAGATTATGAAATTCGCACGCGATTGTCGTTCGAACGAATCCAACGAAGCAACCGCGCAGCTGCTGTTCGAAGCGCTGCCGTGGATTAAGAACCTGACCGGTAAGACGGTTGTTATCAAATATGGCGGAGCCGCCATGGTTGATGAGCAGCTGCGCCGCGACGTGATGAGCGACATCGTCCTGCTTAAGATCATCGGCATGCGCCCCGTCATCGTGCATGGCGGCGGCAAGGCTATCAACGAGGCGCTTAGCCACTACGACATCCCCGTCGAGTTTATGAACGGCCAGCGCGTGACCACGCCGGCGACCATGGATATCGTGCGCGAGGTGCTGGGCGGCAAGGTCAACCAGGAGCTGGTCGCGGCGCTCAACCATCACGGCAACCTGGCCGTGGGCGTTTCGGGCAGCGATGCCGGTACGCTCATCGCCGAGCCGCTCGACCCCGAACTCGGCCGCGTAGGCAAGGTCACGCACGTCAACACCGACTATATCGAGCGCCTGCTCGATAGCGAGTACATCCCCGTCATCGCTACCGTCGCGGCGGGGGAGGACGGCGGTTTCTTCAACATCAACGCCGATACCGCCGCCGGTGCCGTTGCGGCGGCGCTGCATGCGCATAAGGCGATCTTTTTGACCGACGTCGACGGCCTGTACAAGGACTTTAGCGATAAAGACTCACTCATCTCCAACCTAACGCTCGACGAGGTTAACGAAATGCTCTACGGCGGCGAGGTCGATAAGGGCATGATTCCCAAGCTGCGTGCGGCCGTCGATGCGCTTGCCGGCGGCGTATTTCGCGCTCACATCATCAACGGCACCACGCCGCATTCGCTGCTGCTGGAGCTGCTGACCGATGCCGGCGTCGGCACCGTGATCCATTCCACCGAGACGGCTTACGAGTTCGATACGCATCCGCATCCGCTTTCGACGTTTGCTGCGCGTCTGACCGAGAACCTCGACGAGGTCGAGAAGCTTCAGACAGTCTAACTGACCCGCAGCCGCCCCATTTCTGCACCCATAGGCCTGCGCCGTCCGGCGCTCAACGAAAGGCATCCCATGTCACTTGCAGCTCAGCAATCGCTTGAATCCCATTACGTTATGCATACCTTTGGCCGCTCTCCGGTCGAGTTTGTCGAGGGTCACGGCATGAAGCTCACCGGCGACGATGGTCGTGAGTACCTCGACTTTCTTGCCGGCATCGGCGTGTGCAGCCTAGGTCATGGCGACCCGGCTGTGCTCTCGGCGCTCGAGGCACAGACCAAAAAGCTCATGCATGTCTCCAATTACTTCTACATCGAGCAGCGTGGACAGGTCGCGGCGCTGCTGTCCAAGCTTGCCAACGACGACGTAGATGGTGCGTGCGTTCTGGCCGATGCCATTGCCGCCGGCGATGAGACCACGGCAGCTGCGCTCGGCGCTCCGACGGCGGGCGAGCAGGTATGGGAGACGTTCTTTGCCAACTCCGGCGCCGAAGCCAACGAGGGCTCGATGAAGCTCGCGCGTCTGTACGCCAAGCGTGCTGGTAACGGTGGCAACACCATCGTGTGCATGCGCGGCGGCTTCCACGGCCGTACGCTCGAGACCATTGCCGCCACCATGCAGGATTGGCTGCAGGATAGTTTCCGCCCACTGCCGGGTGGCTTTGTGGCCTGCACGCCCAACGATATCGATGAACTGCGTGCGATCTTTAAGCAGCTGGGGAGCGAAATTTGTGCCGTGATGCTCGAGCCGATCCAGGGCGAGAGCGGTGTGCACCCCATGACCGAGGAGTTTATGGCGGCAGCGCGCGACCTGGCACACGAAGTGGGCGCCGTGCTTATCGCCGACGAGGTCCAGTGCGGCATCTTCCGCTCCGGCAAGCCGTTTGCATTCCAAACCTATGGCGTGGAACCCGACATCATGAGCCTTGCCAAGGGCATTGCTGATGGCGTGCCCATGGGTGCCGTCGTGGCAAAGAAGGAGATTGCCGACGTGTTTAAGCCGGGCGACCACGGCTCGACCTTTGGCGGTAGCTGCTTGGCCATCGCGGCGTGTGCCGCGACGCTCTCCGCACTCGTGCGCGGCGATTATGCCGACCACGCTGCCAAGGTAGGCGCCTATATGGAGGCAAAGCTCGCCAAGCTGCCGAACGTGACCGAGGTGCGTGGCCGCGGCTTGATGCTCGGCTGCGATCTGGACGATACTGCGGGTGATGCACACGACGTTGTGGCCCGTGCATTGGGGGCTGGTGCCGTGATTAACGCTACGGGTGCCCATACGCTGCGTTTCCTGCCGCCGCTCGTCTGCGAAGAGGCCGACGTGGACAGCCTAATCGAGATCCTGGCGGGTGTCTTGGGCTAACGCGGCGCAATAACTCAATTTGGACCGGGTTCCGGACTGCGGATGTGCCATATGCGGCACGATTCAGCGGTCTGGAGCCCGTTTTGCCACAAATCTGCAATGGCCAGGAGAGCCTTTGGACAAAAAATGCCAAATGTGAATACTGTCACCAGCTGAATCTCATATGAAACCGACTATCTAGGATTAGTTAGACCACACATGTTCAGTTATGCTAATGAGGAAACAGCTAGCAAAGGCTTCAAATCGCTGATTCAGGGCTAGATTTACCCAGCGAAACCCAAAAATCGCTGCTACAAAATTAGTAACAGTACTCATTTTTGCCATTTTTTGGCCACGGCCTTTGTGACGGACGTGCTGGCGGGTTCGAATCCCATGCGCTGGGCCCAAACAAAAACGGTCCCCTTGCGAGGACCGTTTCCAATTCAATGGTGGGCGATGAGGGATGTCGCGTGCGGCTGACGCCGCCCGCTCTCGCTTCGGGCCTACGGCCCTCGCGTGCTGCGCTGGGCCCAAAAAAGAAAGGCCCCCATAGCTGGGAGCCTATCAAATCAGTGGTGGGCGATGAGGGATTCGAACCCCCAGCCTTGTGCGTGTAAAGCACCTGCGCTAACCGTTGCGCCAATCGCCCGTGCGGAGAGAGTATAGCAAAACAATCGCCTCATTCATCTCATATCCATTAAAGGTAACCGGCGCGTGTCACAGCGGAGCTGATTCAGTTGAGATTGCCTGAACATTCCGCCCCTCTTTACGCCCTCGGGTATACTCAAAAGCTACTGATTCGATTTGATGCCCAGCAACAGCAGAGGGGATAGTATATGTGCGGTTTTGTCGGTTTTGTCGGTGGGACGGATAACCAATCCGAGGTGCTCACCAAGATGATGGACCGCATTGTCCATCGCGGTCCCGACATGGGCGGTCAGTTTATCGACGGCCGCGTTGCCCTGGGCTTCCGCCGCCTGTCGATCCTCGACCTGACCGAGGCCGGCGCTCAGCCCATGGCCAATGAGGACGGCAGCGTCGTTATCGTCTTCAACGGCGAGATCTACAACTTCCAAGAACTCCGTTCCGAGCTCGAGGCCAAGGGCTACAAGTTCCACTGCGGCGCCGACACCGAGAGCCTCCTGCACGGCTACGAGGAGTGGGGCGAGGCCGTCCTCGATCGCCTGCGCGGTATGTACGCTTTCGTCATCTGGGACAAGAAGAAGAACAAGCTTTTTGGCGCCCGCGATATCTTTGGCATCAAGCCGCTCTACTACTATCCCATGGCCGATGCGGGCGACGGCGCTCCGGGCGTGCTTTTTGGTTCCGAGATCAAGAGCTTCCTGGACTACCCGCACTTCCACAAGGCGGTCAACAAAAAGGCTCTGCGTCCGTACATGACGTTGCAGTATTCGGCAACCGAGGAGACCTTCTTCGAGGGTGTCTACAAGCTGCCGCCGGCGCATTACTTTACCGTAGACATCCCGACCGGCAAGATGAACATCGAGCGCTACTGGGATTGCGATTACTCTGCCGTCGAGAAGCCGTTCGAGGAGTACGTCGACGAGCTGGACGAGGTCGTGCACGAGAGCGTCGAGGCCCATCGCATCGCCGACGTCAAGGTCGCGTCGTTCCTCTCCGGCGGCGTCGACTCCAGCTACATCGCCGCTTGCCTCATGCCCGACAAGACCTTCTCGGTGGGCTTCGATTACAAGAATTTCAACGAGACTAACTACGCCAAGGAGCTTTCCGATAAGCTCGGCGTCGAAAACGTTCGCAAGATGATTACCGCCGACGAGTTCTTCGGTGCGCTCGAGGACATCCAGTATCACATGGACGAGCCGCAGTCCAACCTGTCTTCCGTGCCGCTGTGGTTCTTGGCCGAGATGGCCCGCAAGGACGTCACCGTCGTGCTTTCGGGCGAAGGCGCCGACGAGCTCTTTGGCGGCTACGCCTACTACGAGGACACGGTCCCAGTCCGCAAGTACAAAAAGATGGTGCCGCTGCCCATCCGTCGCGCGCTCGGTAACCTGGCGCTGCATATGCCGTACTTCAAGGGACATAACTTCCTGGTCAAGGGTGCCGAGATCCCCGAGAAGTCGTTCCTGGGACAGGCTCTGGTATGGCCGGAGCGCGAGGTCGACGGCGTGCTCAAGCCCGAGTACAACACCGGCGATGGCGCCTTCGAGCTTGCCGCTCCCATCTATGCGCGCGTGAAGGGTCAGCCCGAGCTGGTCAAGAAGCAGTACCTGGACATGAACATGTGGCTCCCGGGCGACATTCTGCTCAAGGCCGACAAGATGTGCATGGCGCACTCGCTGGAGCTGCGCGTGCCCTTCCTGGACCGCAAAGTCATGGAGTTCGCCGAGCACATTCCCGACCGCTACCGCATCAACGAGAACGGCAACAAACAGGTACTCCGCCACGCTGCCAACAAGTCGCTGCCCGATGAGTGGGCCACCCGTCCCAAGGTTGGCTTCCCGGTGCCGATTGTCTACTGGCTGCGCGAGCAAAAGTGGTACGACTATGTCAAGGAGTACTTCACCGCGCCGTGGGCAAGCGAGTTCTTCGATACCGACGAGCTCATGCACCTGCTCGATCTGCACTTTGCGGGCAAGGGCGATTTCCAGCGCAAGATCTATACGCCGCTCGTGTTCCTGGTGTGGTACAAGCGCTTCTTTATCGACGAGGACCAGCCCGCTGTTCAGGCTGCCTAGCCTCGGCTTACGAACGCCTGCGCGTAACGGCTCCTTCGGGAGCCGTTTTTGCGCAGGTGCGTTTCAGTTACTATAAAAACCGTCCCTGCCAAATGGCTGAGAAAGGTGAAAGATGCACCATTCGGATTCCGCGACCGTGACCACGGTCGATACGCTTGCCAAGCTTCTCGATGTGTGCGGCGAGCTGCGCGCATCAGAGCAGGTTGACGAGCGTGCCGTGACCGGCTGCTCGTTTGATTCGCGCGCGGTCTCGGCAGGTGACGTGTTCTTTTGCAAGGGCGCTGCCTTTAAGCCCGCGTTTTTGAGCATGGCGCTCGATGCGGGCGCCGTCGCATTTGTGTGCGAAGAGTCGCTGGTCGAGTCTCTGGAGCCGCTGGCGCAGGAGAGCGGTGCTGCGATGCTGGTTGTTGATAGCGTTCGCACGGCCATGGCCCTGTTGCCGCCGGAGGTCTACGACCGTCCCGACCACGATGTCAAGATCGTGGGCATCACCGGTACCAAGGGAAAGACCACGGCCGCTTTTATGCTTCAGTCCATCATCAAGGCAGCGGGCGAGTCCTGCGGCATGATCGGCTCGGTGAGTACCGACGATGGCATCGAGTGCTACGAGAGCACCAATACTACGCCCGAGGCCCCCGAGGTCTGGCGTCATATCGCCAACTGCCGTGAGTCCGGTCGCCAGTCCATGGTCATGGAGGTCTCGAGCCAGGCGCTCAAGTACCAACGCGTCGAGAATCTGCCGTTTGACGTGGCGTGCTTCCTCAACATCGGCCGTGACCACATCTCGCCGATCGAACACCCCACGTTTGAGGATTATTTTGAGAGCAAACTCAGGATCTTTGACCAGGCAAAGACCGCCGTGGTGAATCTGGGCACCGAAGAGGTTGACCGTGTGCTGGAGGCAGCGTCGACGGCCGAGCGCTTGGTGACCGTTGGCGTCGAGCATCCCGAGGCAAGCCTGTGGGCAAGCGATGTCCACGTGGTCGGCTTTAGCATCGAGTTCAACTTGCATGGCCTGTGTGCCGACGAGTCCGAGGCGGGGGAGAAGATCCTGCTGGGTATCGCGGGAGACTTTAACGTGGAGAACGCGCTGGTTGCTATCGCCGCTGCGCACGAGATCGGCATCGGTATCGATGCCATCAAGAAGGGCCTCTTCAAGCTTCGTGTGCCGGGCCGCATGGAGGTCGTGGAGTCGAAGGACGGCCGCGTGATCTGCGTCGTTGACTATGCGCACAACCAGCTTTCGTTCCGTTCGCTTTTCTCGTCGGTCAAGCGCGCGTTTCCCACTAGTCCAGTCATTGCAGTGTTTGGCGCTGCCGGCGGCAAGGCGCAGGAGCGCCGCGAGCAGCTTCCGCGCGAGGCCGCACCATATTCCGACCTGATGATTTTTGCCAACGAGGACCCGGCTCACGAGGACCCGATGAAGGTCTGTCGCGAGCTTGCCGAACATGTTCCCGACGATACGCCGAACAAGATCATCCTCGATCGCGAAGCCGCTGTGCATGCGGCGTTCAAGGCGGCGCGCGAGGAGTACGTCAACCCCGATGCTCCCACCATTGTCTTGCTGCTGGCAAAGGGTGACGAGGAGCTCATGCACGTGGGCGACGAGTTCGTGCCCATCGAGAGCGACCTTTCGCTGGCCAATCGCCTGATCGATGTTACCCAGTTTGACTAATGAACCATGATGGCGGCGGCGCCCTGAGTGCGCTGTCGCCATAAGCGTGTTCCCTCAATCAAAACATGCCGTCCAAGTCCAAACCCTTCTACGTAAACGGAGTAACCATGTCCCACAACACCCTGCCGACCGTTGCCGAGCTTTCGGGCGAGATGCGCGAGCGCTTGGCCAAGGTCAAGTACGTCTTTACCGACCTGGATGCCACGATGCTCGCACCCGGCTCGTGCGTGCTGCGCGACAACGACGGCAACCCCTCGACCAAACTCGTCGAGGCCGTCGTGGCGCTCGCTCGCGCTGGTATTCAGGTGGTTCCCACCTCGGGCCGCAACCGTACCATGATCCACGAGGACGCGCGCGTGCTCGGCCTCAACTCCTACATTGGTGAGATGGGCGGCCTGGTTATGTACGACCTCAAAGCCAACGATTGGGAGTATCTGACCGGCGACATGCCCTACGACCCCTCTTGCGGTCTCACGCCGCACCAGGTGATCGAGCAGACCGGTGTGTGCGAGAAGATCCTCGCCCGCTGGCCGCACAAGATCGAGTATCACAACGACATGTCGACCGGCTACAAGTACCGCGAGGTCACCGTCGGCATGCGCGGCGACATCCCCGATGACGAGGCGCAGGCCATCCTCGACGAGGCCGGCTGCGGCTTGGTGTGGGCCTGTAACGGTCACCTGACGCATCTGTCCAAGCCGACGACGCTCGAGCTCGATCGCGTCGAGGACGGTCGCGCATTCAACATCAACCCCGCGGGTCTCAACAAGGGCGTTGCCATTGCGCGCTTCTGCGAGCACCTGGGGATCGAGCGCGAGGAGACGCTCGCGCTCGGTGACTCCGAGTCCGACTTCTACATGGCCGATCACGTGGGCACGTTCTGCCTGGTCGAGAATGGCCTGACGAGCGCCGGCGCGCCCGAGTTCCTGGCTGCTTGCGAGAACGCTTTCGTTACGCGCGGCAAAATTGTCGACGGTTGGGCGGCGACGGCAGAGCTGCTGGTCGCGGCGCGTTCGTAGTGCGGCGTCGCCGCACTTGGACATGTCTTTTCGAGAGAGACTGGTGAGGTAATGTCCGATATCGAGAATCCGACAGGCGACACGCGCCCGATTGGCGTGTTCGATTCTGGTTTGGGCGGTCTGACGGTTGCGCGCGCCATCGCGACGGTGCTGCCGCACGAGTCCGTCTACTACTTCGGCGACACCAAACGCTGCCCCTACGGCACGCGCACCGAGGATGAGGTGCGCTCGTTTGCGTTGCAGGCGGGCCGTTGGCTGTCGAAGCACGACGTCAAGATTATGGTCATCGCCTGCAACACGGCGACCGCCGCGGCCTTGCGTCTGGCCCAGCAGGTGCTCGACGTTCCCGTGATCGGCGTGATCGCGCCGGGTGCCCGTGCGGCAATCAACAGCACCCGTTCGCGTCGCGTGGGCGTGCTCGCCACCAACCTCACCATTCGCTCGGGCGCCTACACGCGCGCCATCCAGGACCTGGATGCCGGCGTGGACGTGTACGGCTGCCCTGCTTCGAGCTTTGTCGAGGTCGTCGAGCATGAGCTCGCGTCGGGTGCGCACCTGCAGGAGCAGTGGCTCGAGAACGAGGACATCTTCGATACGCCTGCCGTGCGTGCGCTGGTGGGTACCACGGTTGAGCCGCTGCGCGACCACGGTATCGATACCGTGGTGCTCGGCTGTACGCATTTTCCGCTGTTGGTGGGACCTATCCGCCATGCGCTGGGGCCTGGGGTGCGCGTCGTGAGTTCCGCCGAGGAGACCACGCGCGAACTGACCGATATCCTCACGCGCCGCGAACAGCTGGCGGGCGACGCCGCCGAGCCGCAGCATCGTTTTGCCACGACGGCCGATAACATTGCCGAGTTTGCGGTGGCGGGCAGCTTTATCTTTGGTCAGCCGCTCAAGAGCATTGAGCATATCGATATCGATGAGTTGAAATAGATGTAAGGCCGCCGCCAAAGCCTTCGCCACACCTTTTGCCGAAAGGATTTTTCTATGGAGTACATGCAGGTCAACCGCGCCAACGGTCGCGCCGCCAACGAGTTACGTCCCGTTAAGCTCACCCGTGGCGTCATGAAGCACGCCCACGGTTCGTGCCTGGCCGAGTTTGGCGATACGCGCGTGCTGTGCGCCGCCACTATCGAGGAGGGCGTGCCAGGCTGGCGAAAGGGAGCTAAGGCCGGCTGGGTGACCGCGGAATACGCCATGCTGCCGGCGTCGACCGGCAAGCGCTGCAAGCGCGAGCACGCCAACCGCAAGGGCCGCTCCATGGAGATCGAGCGCCTCATTGGCCGCAGCCTGCGTACCGTCGTCAACATGAAGGCGCTCGGCGAGTACACCGTCACCGTCGACTGCGATGTGATTCAGGCCGATGGCGGCACGCGTACAGCGAGCATCACCGGCGCCTGGGTGGCGCTGCACGACGCCCTCGCCATGTGGGTCGAGGCGGGCAAGATCGAGCGTATCCCGCTTACCGGCCAGGTGGCTGCCATCTCCATGGGCGTTGTCGACGGCAATACGCTGCTTGACCTCGATTATTCCGAGGACAGCCATGCCGAAGTCGACATGAACCTCGTCGCCACCGACACCGGTGAGATGATCGAGCTCCAGGGCACCGGCGAGCAGGCGCCCTTTGACCGTAAGCGCCTCAACGCCCTGCTCGACCTGGGCGACAAAGGCATCGCCGAGCTCATCGAGCTCCAGCGCCAGGCCCTCGCCTAACCTACCAAAAAGTGACAGGTTTATTTTGCCAGGTTTTATCTGGGAAAACGTCGAAGTATAAGACTGCCGTTGATTGAGAGGGGAGAGGCGGAGGTCCTCGTCGCCCTCGGCGCGGCATTGCTATAGAGACAAGGAGACCACTCATGGCACTTGAGAAGATCGACATCGACACCCTCGACCCG
>CAVCBD010000074.1:0-10982 GCA_963599935.1 Acutalibacteraceae bacterium
CTAGTTAACCATCACTTACTTTACCCCATTCTCCACCTGCCAAAAAGGGACAGGTATATTTTGGTCGGTTTTATCTGCGGAAACGCCACATCTCCCTCACCAAAAAGCCCGAGTGTCGCTGGGACACCCGGGCTCGTGGAAAGGGGCTGATCCTTATTCGGACTTAAGCGGAAACTGCAGCGGAAGCGGTGTTGGTCTCGTCCTCGTCGGTCCAAGCGTGCTTGGGCATGGGACGGAAGATCTGGAAGAGCATCGCAACCAGCAGCACGATGGCGACAACCGTCCAGATACCAAACTGACCCAGAACAAACAGGTTGTAGAACTGGTTGATGAACAGGCCGATCACCCAAGCGAAGATGCACTCGTAACCGATGGCAATCGCGAACCACTTGCCGGAATCCATCTGGTTGCGGATGGCACCCATGGCAGCAAAGCACGGAGCGCACAGCAGGTTGAACGCGCCAAAGGCGACGCAAGCGCCCATGGTGGGGAACATGCCGGCAAACGCGGTCCACAGGCTCGGGTCGGTCTCGCCCGCGTCGGCAACGGACAGCAGCGAGCCGGCGGTGGCGACGACGTTCTCCTTGGCGACAAGGCCCGAGACGGACAGCGCTGTTGCCTGCCAGGTGCTAAAGCCAAGCGGGGCGAAGATCCAGGAGATCAGGTTACCGAGCATGGCCAGCACGGAGTAGTCCATGAACTCCTCGGAGATGCCGTCCATCGCGGGCAGGTAGCCAAAGGAACCGTTGTAGCTACCAAAGTTGGACAGGAACCAAACCACGACAGTGGACGCGAAGATGACCGTACCGGCCTTCTTGATAAAGGCCCAGCAGCGCTCCCACACGTGCAGCGCCCAAGAGCGGATCGCCGGGAAGTGGTAGGCAGGAAGCTCCATAACAAACGGCGTCGGGCGGCCGGCGAAGAGCTTGGTCTTCTTGAGCATGAGGCCCGAAGCGATGACGGCAAAGACGCCCAGGAAGTAGAACAGCGGACTGATCCACGCGGCGGTGGTGGAAGAATCGCCGATGATGGAACCCATGAGCAGGGCGATGATCGGCAGCTTGGCACCACAGGGGATGAACGTGGTGGTCATAACCGTCATGCGGCGGTCCTTCTCGTTCTCGATGGTCTTGGTAGCCATGACTCCGGGAACGCCGCAGCCCGAGGTCACGAGCATGGGGATAAAGGACTTACCGGACAGGCCAAAGCGGCGGAACACGCGGTCCATGATGAAGGCGACGCGGGCCATGTAGCCGCAGTCCTCCAGGAAAGAGAGCATCACGAACAACAGGAACATCTGCGGGACAAAGCCCATGATGGCGCCGATGCCGGCCACGATACCGTCGCAGACAAGGGAGTCAACAAGACCGCCGTCCTCGGTGCCGCCCGCCACAAGGGCGTCATGCACCGCGGTGGTGATACCCGGGACATAGGGGCCGTACTGCGCCGGGTCGACCGAGTCGGCATCGTCGCCCGCAGCCTCGACGGCTGCATCGTAGGCATCGCGGCCCTGACCGAGCACATACCAACCGTCGGTGCCAAAGAGCTGGTCGTTGGTGAAGTCGGTCACCGTGCCGCCCAGGGTGGAAACGGCGATGTAGTACACGCAGAACATGATGACGACAAAGATCGGCAAGCCCAGGATACGGTTGGTAACCACACGGTCGATCTTCTCGGAGGTGCTCATCTTGGCCGGGGCCTTGGTGAGGCACTCATCGATGATGTGCGCGATGACGCCATAGCGCTCACCGGTGATGATGGACTCGGCATCGTCGTCGCAGTCCTGCTCGCACTGGGCGACCAGCTCCTCCACGCGAGCGGCCTTCTCCTTGGTGAGGTTGATGAGCTTGCAGGCGTCTGCATCACGCTCGAACAGCTTGACGGCGTAATAGCGACGCTTGTTAGCGGGAACGCTCGCCGGCAGGTTGTTCTCGATGTGGTCCAGAACGTCCTCGATGGAGGAGTCGAACTTGTGCTCCGGCACCTCGCCCTTGGAAGCAGCGGACTTCTTAACCTGCTCGAACAGCTCCTTGATGCCCTTGTTCTTAAGGGCCGAAATCATCATGACCGGGCAGCCGAGCTTCTTGGAGAGCTTGTCCGTGTCGATCTTGTCGCCGTTCTTCTCGACCAAGTCGGCCATGTTGAGGGCAACGACCACGGGCAGGCCGGTCTCGATAACCTGAAGCGCCAGGTACAGGTTGCGCTCGAGGTTGGTGGCGTCGACCACCTGGACGACTACATCGGGCTCGCCGCTCATGAGGTAATCGCGCGAGCATTGCTCCTCGGGGCTGTAGGGGGAAAGCGAGTAGATGCCGGGGAGGTCCGTGATGGTAACGTTCTTGTCGCTTAGGAGCTTGGCTTCCTTTTTCTCAACCGTGACGCCGGGCCAGTTGCCAACGTAGCCGTTGGCGCCGGTGATCAGGTTGAAAAGCGTGGTCTTGCCGCAGTTGGGGTTACCCGCAAGTGCGACATGGATCTGAGAATCCGCCATTCAATCCTTCTTCCTTGTGTGCCTGCGCTGCTTTCTCCGCGCAGGCTGGATAATGTGCTTCAAAGTTGCTGCATTAAGTTAGAAAAACCTAACTTTATCTGCAGAAATATGCGCCGCCGGCCCTTACTGGACCTCGACGACGGCCGCCTCCTCCTTGCGGATGGAAAGCTCGTAGCCGCGCACGTTGATCTCGACCGGATCACCGAGCGGTGCAACCTTCACGACCTTAAACGACGTGCCCTTGATGAGCCCCAGGTCCATAAGGTGGCGGCGAAGCGCGCCCTCACCGTGAAGCTTGACGATGGTAGAGCTCTCGCCCACCTTAACGTCACCCAACGTCTTCATTTACTTGTCCCCCTTTCCGTACTTGCAAAAATACCGTCGTCTAACCGACGGTCATGATGTGCATGGCCACTTTGGAATCAATGCCAAAGCGGGCGCCCAACACGGTAACGATGATGTTGGCGCCGCTCGAGCTCACCACGTGAATCTCGCTACCTTCGACAAAGCCGAGGTCCTTGAGGTGGTGCTTCATGTCCTCGTTGCCCTTTACACGAGACACGCGCACGGTTTCGCCCGCCTTCACCATCGAAAGCGGCATGGCCGGCATCTGCGGTCCGCTAGACATGACTGGGCTCCTAACATCGAATCGTCTACAACATCGACACGGCGAAAGTTAGCCACGTCTATGTTCGCTTTAGTAAACTAGCACGTGGTTAACTTTTTGAAAAGGGTCCCTATTCACTTTTTCGAAAAAGTTTCCTATGTGAAACAAAGAAGGCGCCGCAAAGGTTATCACTTTGCGGCGCCTTTTGATACCAATGAATGTGACAAAGGGACTGTCCCTTTGTCACGCGCCAGGCTTAGAGCGAGAGATTTCTGATCGACGTGACGCAGGAAGCCTCGTCTACGCCCGAAACGCGGAAGATGATGTCCTCGCCGCACTCACCGTAGAGGGCCATGAGTCCCATAACGTCGCGACCGTCGGTATGGCGGTCGCCGATACTGACCGACACGTCGCTGCGGTGCCTGGCAATGATGTCGTAGAGCAGCGCAACCGGGCGGGCATGCAGTCCCAACGGATCTTTAATCGTCTTTGTAAACTCGACCATGTCCCCTCCCGCGATATCGCACATTTCGCCGGGCAAACCCGGCCACGTGGTAGTTATTGTAGCGTTAGATGCCTGTCGGGAGCCTCCTTTGAGTACCCCGTGTTCAAAAAGTGGCAAATATGAGTACTGCTACAAATTTAGTAGCAGAGAATTCTTGTTCAAATTGCCCGATTCGAGCGATTTCAATGGCCTAAGAGCCGCCAAACCCTGTCTATAGGGGGTTGGATATATTGTTTTTGAACTCTATTTCGCTTAAAACAGGCTGAAATATATGCCACATAATCAGCAACAGTACTCATATTTGGCATTTTTTGAACACGAGGCTCAGAAAGCAGACCTCCAAACGCGAAAGGAGGGGCCCGAAGGGCCCCTCCTTAGGAAAGAGAATCGATTTATTCCACAGCCGTAGATAAACCCTAGCCGCTACTCCATCATGTCGAGGACGGAAGGACGCAGCTCGTTCTCGGCGGCCTCGGGATCGGTCTCGCGAAGGCGGTTGATGTAGCGGTTGTACCAAATCACGGCAAGGCCAAGGAAGATGACCACACCGCCGACGTTATAGACCAGCGTCAGCCACAGCGGCTGGTCCAGCGGAATGGTGCCGCAGACAAGCACGAAGCAGAAAACCACGAGCAGGAACGCAGCGACAACCAGGCCGAAGGAGCGAGAGCCCATGCGAAAACCGCGCGGCGCAGCGTCAAAGTTCTTGCGCAGCATAAAGTAGGCAAGCAGGATCAGCAGCGGCGGGAGCAATGCGGTGGCAGCCGTCATGTTGGTGACGATCATGAGCAGGTCGTCGAGGTTACCGGAGCCCAGAGCCGGGATGATCAGGATGGGGACGACGATGGCGAACTGCAGCCAGGCAGCGCGGGCAGGAATGCCGTGCTCATTGAGCTCGACGATCTTGCTACCAAAGACGCCCTCGGGGATCTCGGTGAAGAACACCTTGATGGGAGCGGAGGTCCACATCATGAGGGAGCCCAGCGTAGCGGCGAGAAGGATCAAGCCGATGACGCGCGTGGACACCTCCATGGGAATGCCAAAATGGGCAAAGACAGCGCCGAACACGTCAAAGATACCGGTGGAGATGGCAACGCCGCCCTCGGGAATGAACAGGTTGACCAGCAGCGAAGCGCCTGCATACAGAAGGCCGATGGTCAGGCCGGCGATAACGACGGTGCGCACGAAGGCCTTAACGCCACCCTTGAGGTCGTTAAGGAACACGCCGACGGACTCAGCACCGCCAACGCCCTGGATGATCCAGGCGAGGGTACCGAAGAAGCCCCAGGTTGCAGCAAAGTTGCTCATGTCGGGAGCCATGTTGGCGGGCGTGGGAGCCGTAGCGAACTCAACGCCGCCAAAAGCAGCAGCCAGGGACAGCAGGATGAACACGGCAGTCAGGCCGAGAGCCGCGGTCGAGCCGAAGGAGGAAATGGAGCCGATCCACTTAGCGCCCTTGGTCGAAACCCACGTGGCGATAGCAAAGACAACGATCTCGATGATGGTGATCCACAGCTGCGAAAGCTCGGCATTGGCACCAAAGAACACGTAGCTCGCGTAGATGATGACGTTGGGCAGGACGGACGCGAAATAGAACAGGTTGACGAACCAGTAGCTAAACGCCGTAAGGAACGCCCAGCGGCCGCCCATCGAGGTCTTGACCCAGGCATACACGCCCGACTCGGAGTCCTTGTTGAGGCCAACGAACTCGGCGGTAACCAGGGTATAGGGGACAAAGTACAGAAGCGTGGCGAAGAAGAACGACGGCGCGGCTGCCAAGCCGATGGCCGCGTTGTTGTTGATGATGTTCTTGATACCGAACACGGCGGCGACCGTCATGCCCAGCAGAGCGAACGAACCGATCGTTCCTCGTTTTTCAGAGCTCATAAGCCCTCCCAATCATCCGTTATATCTCATCTAAAACCGTCCGGGCTGCAAGTGCAATCGCGGACGGCGCACCTGCTAAGGGGAATGGGGAAAAGGGAGTCAACAAAGCCATCCCCCTTAACGGCGCAAAGCAAACGTCCAGGTGGACGAATACTACTTGTTGGGGAAGGAATAACCTTCGACCGTCACGTGAAGCACGGTGACGCGGGGATCCGTGGTATCGGCGAGGACGCGATACGCCTCGTCGATCTCGACGACGGCAACGCCGCCGGCGGGAATCGTCACCTTCTCCCCTGCCCCCTCAAAGCGCTCGCGATCATCGATATCGCTGTAAGCGCGAGTGCAGGTGAGGTCGGCCTTGGGGGCAACCTCGACGGTGAGGTCACCATCGAGCGGAGCGAGCACGGCATGATAGCGACGGTGACCGACCAGATCGGCGGTTGCGGCCTCGCGGGCATAGACCCACCAGTACACCAACGAGTCGCCGATGGAGTAAGCCACGTCGTGCTGCAGGTCGGAGACGCCGTCGAGCGCCTGGCCGGTACGCATCCACTTCTTGACGGACTTCATCTGAGCGTCGAAATCGGCGCGCGAGTTAAAGACATGCATGACTTATGCCTCCTTAATGGGTGCCAGCGCCTGAGCCAGATCGGCAGACGTCAGCGGTCGCAGGGACACCTCAAAGCTGAAGCTCTCAAAACGGGTGCGGTAGGAATCGAGCACCTCGGAACCCCAAGAGTTCGAGCCAAGGCCGAGCAGCTGGTCGTTGATGTTGACCGTGACCGAATCGCTCTTGACGAGGTCGTAAACATGTCCGGCCTTGTCGATGTTCTCGCAGGTGTAGGGCCAGGCCGAGAACGAGAACGGGTTGGAAGCGGCGTCGTTCGGACGCGTCACGACCAGACCGTCACCGTGACTGGAGCGCAGGGCGACCCAGCGGGTGCCCTCACGGTTAGCGCAATCCTGGGGCATGACATACGGCGTGAACATATCGTCGACCGTGGTGCGGTAATGGCCGACCGGGTTGGCACGCAGCGAGTCCGGATAGTTCTCGCCCGGGCCGTGGCCGTACCACTCGACGGCACGATCGCAACCGGGAACCTCGAAGGAAATGCCGATGCGCGGAATGATGTCCGAGTAATCGCCGTAGGGCTCACCGGAAACCTTGAGGTCGACACGACCGCTCGGAAGCACGGTGTAGACGAGCTCGACGCGCATACCAAACGCGCGGACGGGAGGAGCGATACGCTGGCTCACGGTAACGACGACCGTGTTGCCGTCCTGCTTCCAAGAAACACTGCGGGTGGACGTTTGCATCACATCGATGAAGTTGTCCTTCCACAGGGAGTCGTACTCCTGGGCGTGGTTGTCGACGAGCGGGTGCCAGAAACCAACCTGGGGACCGGAGGTCATAACGTCGCGACCGGATGCCTTCCACTCGCTCACGGCGCCGTTGACCTTGCTGAAGGTCAGCTTGCCGTTGAGGGAGTGAATGCAGATCTCCTGCTCGGTCTCCTCGACCGTGAGCTCGGGACGGACGGGAGCCACGATAGCCGGAGCCGGGTGATTGGCGATGGCGAACTGGCTCGCGCCCAGCTGGAACATCGGCTCGCACCAGGCGTGGGCCGCCATGGTGTAGGCGCGCACGGTGAGCAGGGTCTCGCCTGCGGCAGCCTCGCGAACGGCCAGGGTCAGCTGAACGGACTCGCCGGGAGCGACCGCTCCGGGCATGAGCGTTTTGCGGCACACCACGTCGCCGTCCACCAGGGTCTCCGCCACCAGGCAGACATCCTCGAGGGTGGTAAACCAACGCTTGTTGGTGACGGTCAGCTCGCCCGCCTCGGCGTCATAGGCCATGCGAACCGGGCAGATGACCTGGCCGTACTCGGTCAGACCCGGGCTCGGCTGCTGCCAAGGGAACACCATGCCGTCGATGCAGAAGTTGCTATTGTTGGGATAGTCGCCGTTGTCGCCGCCGTACATGTCGTAGGCAACGCCGTCCTCGGTCACAGCGGCCAGACCGTGGTCGCACCACTCCCAGATAAACTGGCCCTGGATGCAATCCCAGCGGTCAAAGACCTCCTGGTACTCGGACAGGCCTCCCGGGCCATTGCCCATGGAGTGACCGTACTCGCAGTTAATGCGCGGCTTGGGGAACGGATGCTCGCCAAAGTCGTTCATCTGCGACACGCGAGAGTACATGGTGGAGATGACGTCGACGGTATCGGCGTTGCGGTCCTCCTCGTAGTGGACCGGGCGGCCGTCGAGCTCGTGGGCCTTGGCATACATCGCGCGGATATTGCAGCCGTAGCCGCTCTCGTTGCCCATCGACCACATAATGATGCAGGCGTGGTTGCGCTCCTGCATCACCAGACGCTCGACGCGGTCGACATAGGCCGGCTCCCACGCCGGGTCATCGGTGACCAGGGCGATGTTGCCGATGTTCTCGAAGCCGTGGCTCTCCATATCGGTCTCGGCCACCAGCATGATGCCGTACTCGTCGCACAGCTCGTAGAAGCGCGGGTCGTTGGCATAGTGAGACGTGCGCACCGCGTTGATGTTGTGCTGCTTCATGAGCTCAAGGTCGCGGCGCATGCGATCGAGACCCACGGCACGGCCCTTGTGATCGTCGTGATCGTGGCGGTTAACACCATGCATCTTAAAGTAGGTGCCGTTGAGGTAAATATGGTTGCCCTCGACGGTGACCTCGGCGAGGCCCTGACGATGCGGCACGAATTCGCTGACCTCGTCGCCATCGTAGACCTCAAACGTCAGGTCGTAGAGGAAGGGGTCCTCGGGATTCCAGAAGTGAGCGTCGGCAACGGTGCACTCGGCGTGGCCGTCGACGCACTCGCCCGTGGCAACTACGTTCTCGCCGTCGCTGAGCGTAAACACGACGCGGCTTGCGCCCTCGGCAACCGTATCGAGCGTGACCAGAGCGGCATCGCCCTCGCGGTGCGTGCGGAACCTAAAGTCGACCAGGTGCGCGGCGGGACGCTGCATAAGGTAGACATCGCGGAAGATGCCCGAGGCCCACCACATGTCCTGGTCCTCGATATAGCTGCCGTCGCTGTACTGCAGGACCTTAACGGCAAACAGGTTATCGCCCTCGACGAGCGCGTCGGTCACGTCGAACTCGACGGACAGGCGCGAGCCCTTGGTCATGCCGATAAACTGGCCGTTGACGTACAGTTCGCCGTAGCTCTCGATGCCGTCGAAGCGAATAATCTCGCGCGCTCCGGCGGGAACGGCGGGAAGGTTGACGATGCGCTGGTAAACGCCCGTGGGGTCATCGGAGGGAACAAACGGCTGGTCGACCGGGAACGGGAAGCCCTCGTCGGTGTAGGCGAGCTTGCCGTAGCCGTCTACCTGCCACAGGTGCGGAACCTCGACGTGGTCCCACTCGGGCTCGTAGGTAGAAAGTGCCTCGTTGGAGACGGCGGCAGGGCCCTCAAAGAGGCGGAACTGCCACGAGCCGGACAGCTGGACAAATCCGCGCGAAAGTTCGCGGCTGTACGTAGCAGCGAGATCGGCGGTCTCGTAACCCATAAAGTACGCATGGGGTGCCAGGCGGTTCCTATTGGTGAGCGCTTGGTTTTCCCAATCGTTAATGGCGTCCATGGTGATGCTCCTTCGTCATCGTAGTGATTCTTGTGCAACCGGTTGTCCATATCTTACGGGCGATGCAAAAACTTGTGCAACCGGTTGTCCGCTGAACGGTCGATTTCGCCGGATTAACGGTGCAACCGGTTGTACAACCCCCGCACTTATGTCACCCTGAGTATCAATACGCAGCGCAAAACAGCGTTGCAAGGCCCGCAGACAGCCCCGTGCCCATTCACGCCCCATCTTTGCAAGCCATGTTCAACAGCAGCTTGGATGTGAAATGCCACCAGTGGCCGGATACTATGAACGCTGTTCAGGCGCACTATAGTAAGCTGTATCCGCACCAGCCCGTATCAGTGACAACATTGACCGCTTTTCCAGGAGACGCCATGACCCAACCAGTTCGCACCGCACCTACGCTTGCCGAGGTTGCCGCAGCTGCCGGCGTATCGCGCTCCACGGCATCGCGCGCGCTCAACGACTCGCCCCGCATTAGCGAGGAAACCAAAAAGCGCGTCCGCGCGGCGGCCAAGGAAGTCAATTTCGTTCCCAATGCACGCGGCCGAGCACTTGCCGTTGGACGCACGGAGATCATCGCCGTACTCGTGACCGAACCCCTAAGCGAGCTGTTCAGCGACCCCACGTACAGCGAGTTTTTGAGCGGTATTACCGAGGAACTCTCGGAATCGTCCTATCTGCCCGTTATCTTGCAGGCATCTTCTACGCACGAGCGCAACCGCGCACGCGAGCACTTTGAGCGCCGCTCGTTCGACGCAGTCATCAACGTCTCTCCCTACAAGGGCAGCGAGCTGCTCGAGGTACTGCGCGAGCTGAGCGTACCCACCGTGCTGTGCGGCCAGCTCGAGGGCCACCCCTATCGCGATGTGTTCTCGACGGTCTACTCCGACGACGAAGAGGGCGGACACTTTGCGGCACTCGCCATGAAAGAGCGCGGGCGCAAAGATATCGTCGCCGTACTGGGCCCGCAAGACAACCCCGCTGTCATTGACCGCCTGCGCGGCTACCGCGCCGTCTTGGGTAAAGACCTCCCGGACGAGAACGTTGTCTACACCGGATGGAACAGCGGAGACGGTTATCAGGCCATGCATCAGCTCCTCGCGCGCGAGATCACCTTCGATGGCGTACTCTGCGGATCGGACCGTATCGCGGCTGGCGTCATTACCGCACTCAACGAGGCAGGCCTTTCCGTTCCGTCGGACGTATCGGTTGTCGGCTTCGACGATCACGAGATTGCGGCGCGTTGCGTCCCCGCGCTCACGACCGTCCGCCAGCCCCTGCGCGAGGAAGGCCACATGGCCGCCAACATTGCGCTCGACATGATCAAGGGTGCCGAGCCCACCACCAACGTGATGCACATGCAGCTGATCCAGAGAGACTCGCTATAAGAAACTGGGACAGGCTTTCCGCTAAACAGCCGTTGCGGAAAGCCTGTCCCGTTCTAGACGTCGATTATGGGACACGGTTTCCGCCTGAAGCTCAACCGGAAACTGTGTCCCATATTTTTGCTGAATTCTGGGTCGCGCTTTCCCAAACGACCCCCTTTGGGAAACTGCATCCCGTTCTGGCTGCATATTCCGGAATGCGCTTTCCGCCAGACAGCTCAACCGGAAAGCGCATCCCACTCTAAGCGCCGATTCTGGGTTGTAGTTTCCCGGCGCACGACGGCAAGCCTCCAAACATAACGTCACGACATAAAAAACGAGGGAAGGCGCGTGTCCCTCCCTCGTTGCGAGCAATATGTAAGCCGTTCGTCTACATCAGGCGCAGGCTGACGTCCTTAAGCTGGGCGCCGGAAACGGCGCTCGGGGCGCCCGACATGAGGTCGGAGCCGCTGGCCGTCTTGGGGAACGCCATGACGTCGCGGA
>CAVCBD010000075.1:0-10662 GCA_963599935.1 Acutalibacteraceae bacterium
CAATGGTATACGGATGCGCCATCGACGTCTTCAATTAAGAAGATATCAGTGCGGAGTGTTTTCAAAACCAAGCCCGGCCCCGGCCTGCGTTAACGTCGCTGGCGGTTCTTGGGCATCGCTTGCTGGCGGGGTTACTTGTCTGAGTTGGACTTGGCTGAGAGGGCCTTTGGTCCCGGTCGCTGCCCCGCGCCGTTTCGGCGCGGGAGGCGCGCCACTTTGGGATGTAAGGGCGGCGCTGTTGAAAGGACGCTACCCATTGATTGGGTTACTTTGGACTCAATGGTGGCTGTTGTTGTTTGGGGTCTCTATCCCCTTTCGCTGGTTCGCGCTTTGCGCGAACTCCGCGTTACTGTGGGACAGTTAGGCTCCCGTTGTTGGGTCCGCTACATCTTCCCGGCCCAACATCGCCCTCAGCTTCTCGAAGCTCTCCTCGCTCAGGCAATGCTCCATATGGCAGCCCTCTTGCGACGCGACCTCAGCCGAAACACCAGCCTCCTCCAAAAGCCCCACAAAAAAGCAGTGGCGCTCCCACATTTGGCGAGCGACCTCTAGCCCTCGCTCTGTAAGACGCACGTCGCGTTTACCCATTTCGACATAGCCGTTGTTCTCCAACGTCGCCATAGCTTTGGACACGCTCGCCTTGGTCACGCCGAGGTACTCCGCAACGTCAATCGAACGCACGATGCCTTGGCGTTGCGACAGAACGTAGATCGATTCGAGGTAGTCTTCTCCGGATTCACGTAGGGCCATGGGCCGCCTTTCGCGATGATTGCTAGTTAGCCTTTGGATACTTTCCTTGGCTTACTTTACCGCAAAAGTTGCCCATGTCTTACTACATTGACTAAAAAGTTAGCCGTGTTTCACAAAACGCGCGGGCGAAGCGCGACACCCTGGCGCGCGGCACGCGGCGCACCCCCCAAGGAGTGTCCCCAGCTGCCGGCCGAAAAGGAACGTCCCCAAGTGTCGGGCGCCCGCCCTCAGCTAGATCAGGCCAAAGTGCTTCGCGGCGTTGTAAATCCCGTCGTCGTCTACGGCGGTCGTTACGTAGGTCGCGGCGGCTTTGACGGTCTCCTGCGCGTTGCCCATGGCCACGCTCGTGCCCACGGCTGAGAACATCGACAGGTCGTTCTCACCGTCGCCAAAGGCGATCGCCTCGCTCGCGTCGATACCCAGGCGCTCGAGCGTCGCCGCCACGCCCAGGTCCTTGCCGCCGTCGGCCGGAATAATGTCGCAAAACAGATCGCACCAGCGCGTGGTTGTCGAATGCGACAGGGCCTCATTCACAATGCCCTGGTCAGCCGGGTCCACAAAAGCGCAGAACTGGTAGACCGGCGCATCGAAAGCATGCTCAAACGGCTCTTCGTGGTAGGAAATACCCGCGTTATCGGCAGCAGCCACCACGCGTTTGGACAGGCGGTTCACAAACGAATTCTCGCCCTGCATGCACAGCGAGTCGTAGCGCCCCTCGGCCACCTGACGCACGATCGCAGCCACATCATCGGGATGAATGGCGCAGCTGCGATAGACGCCCTCGGCATCAAAGCAGTGCTGGCCCGAGAGTGTAATGTACGCATCCCAGCCCAGGTCGAACAGCCAGTCCGGCATCTGGTAGGTCGGGCGGCCCGTGGCGATCACGCACGCAATCCCCTGCTCGTGAAAGCTATCGAGCACCTGCTGCGCCGACGCCGGAATCCGGTGGGTCTTAAAGCTCAGCAGCGTACCGTCGATATCGAAAAACGCAGCCTTGATCATCTTCGCCTACTCCTCGCCCTCGAGCTTTTCGCTCGCCTCGAGCCACGCCATCTCCAGCTCGTCCATGGCGGCGTGAGCCTCGTCGATCTTTGCCTGCTGCTCGCCGAGCGCCGTGTAGTTGGTGGGGTCGACCTGGGCCATCGCGGCCTCGGCCTCCTCAACGCGGGCGCGCTGCGTCTCCATCTTGCGCTCGAGCGAGCTCACCTCGCGGCGGAGCTTCTGACGCTCGGCGTTGGAAAGGCCGTTGGGCTGACCGCTCGACTTGGGCTTCTCGGCCGCAACCGCCGCCGCGCCGGTGTCGAACGTGCCGGTCTTGGCGCTCGGCGCGCCCACGGGCTCGCCCTCGGCGGTGGCGTTGCACAGGCGCAAGTACTGGTCGACGCCGCCGGGCATGTGCGTCAGGTGGCCGTCGAGCAGCGCCCACTGCTGGTCGGTCACGCGCTCCATGAGGAAGCGGTCGTGCGTCACCAGAATCAGCGTGCCCGGCCAGCCGTCAAGCAGGTCCTCGACAATCGCCAGCATATCGGTATCGAGGTCGTTGCCGGGCTCGTCCAGGATGAGCACGTTGGGCTCGTCCAGGATCGTCAGCAGCAGCGACAGGCGACGGCGCTGGCCGCCCGAGAGGTCGCCGATGCGGCTCCAGAGCTGCTGGGTCGTGAAGCCCAGGCGCTCGCAGAGTTTCTCGGGCGAAGTCTCCTTGCCGTCGATGACGTAGTACTTCTTGTAGTTGCTCAGCACCTCGCGGATCGTATCGCCCATAAAGGGCTCAAGCTCCTCGAGCTGCTGCGACAGCACGCCAAAGCGCACCGTCTGGCCAATCTTCACGCGGCCGCGCAGAGGCGCGATCTTGCCCTGGATCACGTCGAGCAGCGTGGACTTGCCGGCGCCATTTTCACCCAACAGACCATAGCGGTCGCCCGCGCCGATAAGCCAGGTCACGTCGGAGAGCACCTGCTTGGACGCGCCGTCGGCATCCGAGTAGCCAGCGTCCACGTCGACCACATCGATAACCTGCTTGCCCAGACGGCTCACGGCCAGGCGCTTGAGCTCCAGCTCGTCGCGCACGGGCGGCACGTCGGCGATGAGCTCGCGGGCGGCATCGACGCGAAACTTGGGCTTGGTGGAACGGGCCTGGGCGCCGCGGCTCAGCCACGCGAGTTCCTTGCGCGCCATGTTGCGGCGGCGCTCCTCGGTGACGGCCGCCATGCGGTCGCGCTCCACGCGCTGCAGGATATAGGCCGAATAGCCTCCCTCGAAGGGATCGACCTGGCCGTCGTGGACCTCCCACATGCTGGTGCAGACCTCGTCCAAGAACCAACGGTCGTGCGTGACCACGAGCATGGCGCCCTGGCCGCGCTGCCAGCGGGCCTTTAAGTGGCGCGCGAGCCAGTTGATGGTGCGCATATCCAGGTGGTTGGTGGGCTCGTCGAGCATAAGAACGTCGTAGTCGCCGATCAGCAGACGCGCAAGGTCCACGCGGCGGCGCTGGCCGCCCGAGAGCTCGCCCACCGTGCCCTCCCAGGGCACATCGCTAATGAGTCCGGCCAGGATCTGGCGCGTACGGGGGCTCGACGCCCACTCGTACTCGGGCGCGTCGCCCACGACGGCGTGATGCACGGTGTCGGTATCGACCAGCTGGTCCTTTTGGCCGAGCAGGCCGATCGTGGTGCCGCGACGATGCGTCACACGGCCGTCGTCGGGCTCCAACGTGCCGGCAAGCACGCTCAGCAGCGTCGACTTGCCGTCGCCGTTATTACCGACGATACCAATACGGTCGCCCTCGCCCACGCCGAGCGTCACGCTATCGAAAATATGCTTGGTGGGAAACTCTAGGCTGACGGAATCGCATCCCAAAAGAATCGCCATATGCCCTGCTCCTTCGTAGAAATTCAACGTTGTCCATGATAGCAGCGAAAAGACGGCCCGCGCACGACACAAAAAGGCGGGCCATCTCCCGCAAGAGATGACCCGCCTCTCCAATCAGTCCCGTGGCGACCGTGGCCGCCGCGGGCCTCAAGCATGTCCCGGACTAGGAGAACATGCCGGTGAGGTAATCATTCAGCCGCTGATCCTTGGGCCGTTGGAAAATCTCGTCAGTCTCGTCGTACTCGACCATATCGCCCATGTAGAAGAACGCCGTGCGGTTGGACACGCGCGACGCCTGTTCCATGTTGTGCGTCACGATGACGATGGCGCGCTCAGCCACAATCGACGACATAAGGTCCTCGATCGCCAGCGTCGAGATGGGGTCGAGCGCCGAGCAGGGCTCGTCGAACAGAATCACGTCGGGATTGAGCGCCAGCGTGCGCGCGATGCACAGGCGCTGCTGCTGACCGCCTGAAAGCGCATAGGCGCTCTTGTCGAGCTTGTCCTTGACCTCGTCCCACAGCGCCGCGCCGCGCAGACTCTCCTCGACCATGCGATCGAGCTCGTCACGGTCGGTGATGCCGTGGCGCTTAGGCGCAAACGTGATGTTGTCGCGTATGGACTTGCGGAACGGATTAGGCTGCTGAAACACCATGCCAATGGAACGGCGCAGCTCGTACGTGTTCTCGGTCTTGGTGTTCACGTTGCGCCCGCGGTAGTTGATCTCGCCCTCCACGCGGCAACCGCGAATCTCGCGATTCATCAGGTTGAGGCTGCGCAAGAAGGTCGACTTACCGCAGCCCGAAGGCCCGATGAGCGCCGTAATCTCGCCCTTGTGAAAGTCGAGCGACGTGTCGTGCAGCGCATGATGGTCGCCATAGTACACGTTGACGTCCTTGGTGGAGAGCACGACCTCGTCGCTCACAGCCTTGCCGCTCACGCGCACGCGCTTCTCGCTCTCCCCCACGCTCGACAGAAAGTCCTGGGTCTCGGACGGGGCCGCCTCGGTTGCGGGCGTTGCATTCATCTCGCTCATTCGGCCGTCATCTTCCTTGCCAGTTGCTTGCCCACGATACGGGCGATTACGTTAAACAGCAGCACGCAGATCATCAGCAGCGCCGCGGTGCCCCAGACAATCTGCTGAGCCTCGGGGCTGCCCTCGCCGTAGATCTTGTAGATGTGCACGGCGAGCGACTCACCGGGGCGGAACACATTCCAAGCGCAGGTGGGGCTCGACAGGTTAAAGCTCAAGAAGCTGAGGCGAACCGGCGAGCTCATGCCCGAGGTAAAGAGCAGTGCCGCGGCCTCGCCAAACACGCGACCGGCCGAAAGCACAATGCCGGTCACGATGGCGGGCATGGCCTCTGGAATCAGGATGTGCAGCGTGGCCTCCCAGCGGGTGAGGCCCATGGCCAGGCACGCGTCGCGCTGGGCCTGCGGCACGTCCTCGAGCGCCTGCTGAATCACGCGCACCAGGATGGGGATGTTGAACATGGTGAGCGCGACGGCGCCGGAGATGATGGAATACTTCCAGCCCAGCTGCACCGAGAACACCAGGAAGCCGAACATGCCGACGACGATGGAAGGCAGCGAGGACAGCGTCTCGATGGCGGTGGAGGCGATGTCGCGGATGGGGCCGTCGGGTGCGTACTCGACCAGGAAGACCGCGCCGCCCAGGCTGATGGGCACCGAGATGACCAAGGTGATCAGCAGCAGGTAGAACGAGTCGAACAGCTGGTAGAGCACGCCGCCCTGGGTGCCGTTGGCGCGTGACGGCTCCGTGAGGAAGCCCGGCTGAAACAGCGTCGAGATGCCCTCGAACAGGATGTAGGCCACCATGGAAACGACGATGAGCATGACGATGGCGACGATTGCCGTCAACACGCCCGTGGCGATGCGGTCCTGTTTTTGGACACGCCCGAGTCTCGCCTCGTCGATATTGATGCGCGTGCTAGCCACGAGCCTTCGCCCCCTTGCGGCCAATGAGATGGATGATCAGGATGAAGATGAGGCTCATGCCCATCAGCAGCAGACCGAGTGCCCACAGGACGTCGTCCTGGGCAGAGCCCTCGGCATAGACCGCCATGGACGTGGTGAGCGTGGTCGTGATGGTCGAAGCCGGCGACAACAGCGACGTCGGCATGGCTTCGATACCGCCGATGACCATGCGCACGGCGAGCGTCTCGCCAAAGGCGCGGGTCATGCCCAGGATGACTGCGGTCATGAGCGACGGCATGGCGGACTTGAGCACCACGTGCCAGATGGTCTGCCAGCGCGTGTAGCCCAGCGCGAGCGAGCCCTGGCGGTAGCTGTCGGGCACGGCGCGCAGGCCGTCGACCGAAAGCGTGGTCATGGTCGGCAGGATCATAACGGCCAGCACGATGGCGCCGGGCAGGATGCCCAGGCCCGTGCTCACGTGGAAGGCGCTCTTCATAAGGCCGACGACCACATGGAAGCCGATCAGGCCAAAGACGACCGAGGGGATGCCGGTCAAAAGCTCAATGAGCGGCTGGAAGACCTTGGAGCCAAACTTGGGCTGGATCTCGACCGCGAAGATGGCAGAGCCGATGGCGATGGGCAGCGCGATGAGCGTAGAGAGCACCATGACCGCAAACGAGGTGACGATCAGGGGCAGGGCACCGGTATAGGGCAGGCCGTTTTCGGCCGTGTTGGCCAGGTCCCACTTGGTACCGGTGAAAAACTCGACGACCGAGACGCCGTCCTTAACGAAAGCCGAGAGGCCCTTTTGGGCGACCATAAAGATGAGCGCGGCAACGACAAGCGTCACGAGCGCTACGCACGCGCCCGTGACGCCCAGGCCCACGTTCTCAAGGTCGCGCTTTGGCAGCTGTTTTGCCATTGCAAACCTTTCCGGGGGCGAATAATTACTTGGAGGAAACCTTGCCGCTGGCGTCCTTGACGACCTTCATGGCAGAGACGGGGATAAAGCCCTGCTCCTCGACGAGCTTGCCCTGGACGTCGTCGGACAGCATAAAGTCCAGGAAGGCCTTGGTGGCCTCGTCGGCATCCTTGGAGCAGTACATGTGCTCGGTCGCCCAGATCTTGAAGGAATCGTCGGTGACGTTCTTGCTCTTGGGCTCGATGCCCTCGACCTTGACGGCGTTGAACTTGGAGTCGTCGAAGTGCGAGAAGTCGAGGTAGGAGATGGCGTTGTCGGTGCTGGCCATCTGAGTCTGGACGTCGCCGGACTTGTCGAGCTCGGCGTCGCCCTTAAAGTCGACAGCCTCGTCGCCAAAGACAGCGGCCTCGAAGGTGGCGCGGGTGCCGGAGCCGGCCTTACGGTTGAGGACGACGATGGTGGCGTCGTCGCCGCCGACCTCCTTCCAGTTGGTGATCTGGCCGGAGAAGATGCCCTTGAGCTGCTCGAGGGACAGGTCGTCGACCTTCACGTTCTTGGAGACGACGGGGCCCATGCCCACGACGGCGACCTCGTGGTCAACGAGGTTCTTGACCTGGTCGGCCTCGAGCTTGGTCTCGGCGAAGACGTCGGAGTTACCGATGGTGACGGTGCCGGCGGCGACAGCGGTCAGGCCCTTGCCCGAACCGTTACCCGAGCCGGAGATGGAGACGTCGGGGTTGGCGTCCATGAACTTCTCGGCAGCAGCCTCGACGAGAGCCTGGAACGAAGAGGCGCCGTCGTAGGTCACCTCGCCGGAGACGGACTCGGCAGCAGCGGCGCTACCCTTGTCGGCGGCATCGGAAGTGTTGGAGCCACCGCAACCAACAAGGCCGAGACCGACGATGCTGGCAAGACCACCAGCGAGGCCGAGGAACTGACGACGAGAATAAGCCTGATCGAGCATGATCTTCCTTTCATACATGCGACTCGCGGGCACCCTGCCCGCTTTGCTGTTTGGAAAGATACGACCTCGATCGGACGACAGCCGCGCCAGCTGCGGTTTCTTACGGGCATCTGATAGACCCTTACCGCAAGCGCGGCCCAGCCTTTACAAACGAATAACAATCCCCACCCCAAGCATGGCACGCCTTTTACACCGATAAAAAGAAGTTGCGGTGGGATAGTTCCTGTTTGGCCATCAAATGGCCCATTCTAGGAACAATTCCACCGCAACTTAGATTGGGAAACCGCGAAACCTTAAAGCTCTAATTCATTCAAACGGAGGATCGCAACAATATAGATCTTGAGCGCTTGCTTGAGCTGTTCCTCGTTGGCGCACTCGTTGGGGCCGTGCATCTGGCCGCCCCACGCGGGCAGCTCCAGGCCGGTCTCCTCGGGGCCAAACGAGACGGCGCGGGCAAAGTTGCGCGCGTACGTGCCGCCGCCCATGGCAAAAGGCTCGGCATGCTTGCCCGTAAACTCGTTATAGGTATCGATAAGCGCCTTCACGGCCGGATCGTCGGCAGACACCGAGAACGGCACCTTTGCACGACCCACACGACACGACACGCCAAAGCGGCCCACGAGCGGCTCGAGCTGCTCGCGGATGGTATCGGCACTGGTGCTATCGGGGAAACGCACGTCGATGACCTGCTCAATGTGGCCATCCACCACGCGGATGACGCCGGGGTTGCACGTGAGCGGGCCAAACGCGGGGCTCGTCGCGTCGATACCCAGGCCGCGGCCATAGGCGTCCGCATGCACAAAGGCCAGAAACTTGACAAACTCGTGCTCGGCAGGCGTCAGCAGGCGCTCGTCGCGCGCACCAAACGCGTCCTCGGCCTCGCGCAGGTACGTCACGATCAGGCCGACGGCGCTGATCGTCCCCTCGGGCATCGAGGCATGGCCACCGATACCGTGCGCAAAAATCTGGGCATGGCCGTTCTCGAGCGCCGTAATCTCCAGGCGGTCGGCGTTCTCAACGGGCGCCGGCAGCTCATCGGCGGCAATCGCAAGCTCACAGATAGACTGCGACGGAATAGCGTTGCTCGCCTCGGCACCGCTCCACGACACAATGCGCCCGCCGTCAATCTTGGAGCTCACGAACGTCGCCCCAAACTGGCCCTTCTCGGCATTGCAGACCGGGAACTCGGCATCGGGCGTAAACAGGAAATCGGGGTCTGCATAGTTCTCCAGATAATGGTGAACGTCGGACATGCCCACTTCCTCATCGCAGCCCAGCAGCGCGCGGAAGGTATAGCGCGGGGTGATGCCGTGCTTGAGCAGATAGGCGCCGGCGTAGAGCGACAGCACAGCCGGACCCTTGTCGTCGATCACGCCGCGACCGAGCAGCCAGCCCTCGCGGCGCTCCATCGCAAACGGATTGGTATTCCAGCCCGGGCCGGCGGGCACCACGTCCACATGGCAGATGGTCGCGAGTTGCTTGTCGCCGCGGCCAGGGATATCGGCAATGCCCACATAGCCCTCGTCGTCGCTCGTCTGGTAGCCGAGCTTTTGCGCAATGCCGAGCGCGCAATCGAGCGCATCACGGACCGGGCGGCCAAACGGCGCGCCGGGCTCCGCATCGGCAGAAACTGCCACGGACGGATAGCTCACCAGCTGCTCGATATCGGCGACGACATCTTCCCAGACCTCGTCGACATACTCAGCGACGCTCTGCTCCACCTGATTCATGGACGACCTCCTTACCAATGAGCGGCGAGCGTGCCCGCCCCTCACATTACGTCATTAGATAGCGAAAAGTTTAGCAAGCTCGGCCACCGAGTGCACCACCGCATCGGCACCCGCGGCCTCGTGCTCCCCCGGCGCCGCCGCGCCCGAATAGATGCCGATGCACGGCACGCCCATCGCGTGCGCGCCCTCCACATCGTTAAAGCGGTCGCCGACCATCACGGCCTCGTCGGCCGTCGCACCGAGCGCCGCCAGCGCATCGCGAACCGAATCTGCCTTGGTCTCGCGCCCCTGCGGCGGATTCATGCCAACCACGGCTTCGAACTGGCAAAGCCCCAGCTCATGCACCATATCGATGCACTTCGCCTCCATGCGAGACGTCGCGACCGCCATGCGATGCCCCTGCGCGGCAAGGCTGTCGAGCAGCTCGGGGACTCCATCGAACACGGGGTACTCTTCCGGTCCCAGCTCATCAAAAAAGGCACGGTACTCGTCGGCCACCACAAGCGACTCCTCGCGCGAGAAGCCATAAAAGTCGTGAAAGCTCTTCCACAGGGGCGGCCCGATCATGCGGCGCAGGTCACCCATCTGCGCCTCCGAAAACCCGCGCGCAGTCAGCGTCTTGCGCGTCGAGGTCATCACCGCCCGGCCCGTATCGGCCACTGTGCCGTCAAAATCGAACAGCACGACCGGCCGCTCGCATAGCTGTAATGCCGCCATCGGCATCCCTCTTCCCCAGTTGGTGATTTCCACACTTACACTTCAAACTGTTGACTATTCAACAAATAAAGCTGGCAATGTGGAACGACTCCACTATACTTGTCGCACTTTGCTCTCAGAAGGCGGCGCGCAAGCGCCCCAACGAAAGGTGCAATTATGTCTTTTGCCATCATAACCGACTCCACGTCGGACATCTCCCCCGCCCGCGCCCAAGAGCTCGGCATTTACGTGATTCCGCTGCATGTAATTATCGAAGGTGAGGACCTGCTCGACCAGGTGCAGATCACCGCCGAGGAGTACGTCGCCCGCATGGCAGGCTCCGAGCAGCTACCGCACACCTCGCAGCCGAGCGCCGGTGAGTTCAAGGCGCTCTTTGATCGCGTGCTCGCCGACGGCCACGACAGCGCCATCTTTATCTCGCTGTGCAGCGAGTGGTCCGCCTGCTATGCCAACGCCAGCCTGACGGCCGAAACGCACGAGCTCGACGTGCGCTGCATCGACTCGCGCACCGGCTCGGGCGCCGAGGGCCTGCTGGTGGAGTATGCGCTCGCCATGCGCGAGGACGGCCGCAGCCTGGACGAGACCGAGGCGCAGATCCGCGCGACGCTGCCCGACGCCCGCCTGCTGCTGATTCCCCGCACGCTCGAGAACCTCGTTAAGAACGGCCGCGCGCCCAAGCTCGCTGGCCAGCTGACGCAAATGCTCAACATTCGCCTGGCCGTTTCGCCGGAGTGGAAATCGGGCGAGATCAAGGCCATCAAAAAGGGCCGCGG
>CAVCBD010000076.1:0-10632 GCA_963599935.1 Acutalibacteraceae bacterium
CTTTGTGATGGAGCACGTCTTTCCGCAGGCGATCGGCGGTGTTCGATGATGCTGGCGCCCCACGAGCTCGCGCGTATCTTTTTCGCGGGCGAGTTGGCTGAGGCCCGTATCGTTTCTGCCGATGCATTTGATGGGTGCGAGTTCTTGGGTGCCGCGTCGATCGCCATTGGCGTGTTTGATGGCGTGCATCGTGGGCACCAAGAGCTGATCGACGCGGTTATTCGCGATGCGCATGATCACGGCAGCAAAGCGGTCGTGGTCACCTTCGATCCTGATCCGGACGTCGTGGTGAGTCCTTCGCCCGCTCAAAAATTGATGACGACGGCCGACCGTCTGCATGCCCTGGCTCAAACTGGGGTCGATGCGGTGGTGGCCGTTCCCTTTACGCTCGCGGTGGCGGCGCTCGACCATGTCGGGTTCTTGGCGTTGTTGTCGCGCGTTGTCGACATTCGCTCCATTCGTGTCGGTAGCGATTTTAGGCTCGGCCGCGGCGGCGCCTCGGGCGTTGCCGAGATGCGCGCCTGGGGTATTGAGCGTGGGGTTGACGTTTACGGTCGCGACCTGCTCTGCGTCGACGGGCAGACCATCTGCGCCACGCGCATCCGCCATGAGCTGGGGCAAGGCCATGTGGAGCTGGCTGCCGAGCTGCTCGGCCGTCCATATATGCTGCGCGGTGTTGTGGCGGCTGGGCGTCACGAGGGTTCCGACATGGGCTTTCCTACGGCAAACATCCAGGTGCCCGATGGCATTCAGGTGCCCGCCGATGGCGTCTACGAGGGCTTGGTCCTAGTCGACGATACCGTGTGGCCTGCTGCCGTTAACGTCGGCCTGCCGCCGACGTATGCCGACGATGCCGCCTCGGCGCATCTGGAGGCCAACTTAATTGGTTATAGGGGCGACCTGTACGGCGCTTCCGTGTCGCTGGCGTTTACGCGCTGGCTGCGCCCGTCGCGCGTGTTCGATTCCCTCGACGAGTTGATTGCGACCGTTGAGGGTAACATTGACGATATCCGTCACAACTTGGGTGAGCAGGGGGTGAACATCTGTGATTAGCGATGAGGAAAAAGATCAGGTACGCGCGGCGTCGGACCTGGTTGCCATCGTGCAGGAAACGGTTGAGCTCAAGCCCCGCGGCCATGAGTTTTGGGGCTGCTGCCCGTTTCATGGCGAAAAGACCCCATCGTTTCACATTATCCCTGCTACGCAGGTGTGGCACTGCTTTGGCTGCGGCGAGGGCGGCGACGTCTTTACCTATATCATGAAGCGCGAGAATCTGAGTTTTCCCGAGTCGATTCGCTATTTGGCTGATCGTGCGGGCATTGAGTTGCACGATACCGGTGCGCAGCGCGATCGCGGCACCAAGCGTGCCCGCATCTATGACCTGTGCGCCGAGACGGCTCAGTTCTACCACACCATGCTTATGCGCGGTAAGGACAGCCGCCCGCGCGAGTACTTTGCCAGCCGCGGCATGGGCGGAGATGTCTGTCGACGCTACTGCCTGGGCTTTGCGCCGGGTCGCAACGCGCTGGTTTCGCATCTGTCTCAAGCGGGCTTTACCCCGCAGGAGATGATTGACGCCAACGTGGCCGTGAGCCGCGGGCGCGGACAGCTTGCGGACCGCTTTTACGATCGCGTGATGTTTCCCATCTTTGATGAACAGGGTCACAATATCGCCTTTGGCGGGCGCATCATGGGCGATGGTCAGCCTAAGTACCTCAACACCGCCGAGACGAGCGTGTTCCATAAAAAGCGAAACCTCTATGGTTTTAACTGGGCCAAGGAGTTTATCGTCGCGCAGGATACCGCCATCGTGGTGGAGGGCTATACCGACTGCATCGCCTGCTGGGAGGCAGGGATTAAAAACGTCGTCGCCACGCTGGGCACGGCGCTCACGGAGCATCACGTTAAGACACTCACCCGTTTTGCCAAGCGCATTGTATATATGTTCGATGGCGACGCCGCCGGTCAAAAGGCCGCGCGCCGCGCGATTCAGTTTATCGAGCAGGATTCGATGGACCTGCGCTGTGTGGTGCTGCCCGACGGCAACGACCCCATGGAGTTCATCACGGCGCATGGCGGCCAGGAGCTTCAGGCGCGCATCGATGCCGCCGAGCCCCTCATGGACTTTGTGTACCGTTCGCTGCAGGAGTCGAGCGACATTACCACGCCGGGCGGTCGTGCCAAGGCGCTCGAGGATGCGCTGACGCTCATCTATCCGCTGCGCGACAGCTATATGATTGACACGTACTTTATCCAGATTGCCGACCTGTTGGGTTTGGACCTGGAGACCGTGCGCGCGAGTTCGGGCCGTGTGTTTCGCGATGTCGCCAAGCGCGAGGATGCCGAGCGCCGGCGCGAGCAGAGCTACGAGCGTCAACGCGCGCAAGCTGAGCGTGCGGGCGGTTCGCAGGGACGAAGCTCGGGCGGTGGTGCGGCTGGTGCGCGCAGTGCCGGTCGCGGTGCCTGGGCTGCGGGTGCGACGCCGCCGGTGTCCGCACCGGTCGAGGAGGACCCGTACGACTACGTTCCGCTTGATGCTTATGGGGCCGCGCCGGTGGAGGTCGACGAGGATCTGCCACCGATCGATGTGCCAGCGGCGATGGAAAGCGCTGCGCCCGTTGCCGATGGTTCAAGCGCGGCGGCAGCTCCGTCGATGCCGATTGTTTTGACCGATCTGGAGCGGAAATCCCTGGCGGGGGAGCGCGAGCTGCTGACGATGCTCACGAGCTACCCCGATCTGTTCCGCACGTATGCCGATCGTATTTGTTCTATCGAGTGGGTCGACCCGCGTCACGAGTCCATTGCGTGGGCCGTACTTGCGACGCCCCCGGGCACCGATCCTGCGGCCTGCATGGATGCGGCACGCGCGGTGTGTCCCGAGGCGGCGTCGCTTGTCAGCGCCGGGCGCATCTCGGCAACGAGTAAGCACCCGACCGAGACGAACATCGTCTTTATGCTCGATACGCTCGAGCTCTACACCATCAAACGTCGCATGCGAGCCGCGCAGGCCAAGTTGCGTCAGGACCGTTCACTCGACGATGAGGCCCGTCGCGTGCTGACGATGCAGGCAGTGCAAGATTCACAGCGCCAGCGCGAGCTCCAAAAGTCGATCGGCGGCGTGGCCGACCCGTTCCGTTTGATCGGTTTGGAGACCGCAGGTGCCGATCAGGCCTAGATGTTGTGGTCAACCAGCGTATTCTCGCCTATATCCTGTCTTTATTTTGGGTATAGACGTGTACGTGTGTGCTAAAGTAATGAGTCCTGTGGACTACGAAGGGAGAATCTGTGCCAAAAAAGACTGAGAGCACGGGTACTGGGCTGGAATCCTACGTTGCAAAGCTCATGGGCAACGGCTCAAACAGGACTTCGGTAACCGAGGACGAGATTCAGGTCGCCCTGAAGGATATCGATGTCTCTGATGAGCAGCTCAACGCGGTGTATTCCGCGCTGCGCAACAGCGGCATCCAGATTATCTCCGCGAGCGGAAACGACGACGCCCCGATGGATGTCGACGATGACGATAACGATACCGACGATTTCGATGACGACGACGAGCACGATTCCGGCTCGCTTGACGATCACGAGCTTAAGATGGCCCGCCAGGCCGATGCCGAGATGGGCTCTTCCAAGAGCAAGAAGAAGCGCACCGTGCGCACGTCTCGTTCGCGTTCGCGCGTGCGCGGCATCGATGCCTCCACGGTGATGCTGACCGGCGACCCGGTTCGTATGTACCTCAAGGAGATCGGTAAGGTCGACCTGCTGACCGCATCTGAAGAGGTCGATCTGGCCATGAAGATCGAGGCCGGTCTCGAGGCTACCGAGAAGCTTGAGGCTGCCGAGGCAGGCGAGATCGAGCTCACCCGCGCCGAGATGCGTCGTCTTACGCGTATTGAGAACGTTGGTCTTGAGGCCAAGCAGGCGCTCATCAGCGCAAACCTGCGTCTGGTCGTCTCTATCGCCAAGCGCTATGTCGGCCGTGGCATGCTGTTCCTGGATCTGATCCAGGAGGGTAACCTCGGTCTGATTCGCGCCGTCGAGAAGTTCGACTACCAGAAGGGCTTCAAGTTCTCCACGTACGCCACGTGGTGGATCCGTCAGGCCATTACGCGCGCTATTGCCGACCAGGCCCGTACCATCCGTATCCCCGTGCACATGGTCGAGACCATCAACAAGCTCGTTCGCGTGCAGCGCCAGCTCCTCCAGGACCTGGGTCGCGACCCGACCCCCGAGGAGATCGGTGCCGAGATGGACATGAGCGCCGATCGCGTCCGCGAGATCCAGAAGATCTCGCAGGAGCCCGTGTCGCTCGAGACCCCGATCGGCGAGGAAGAGGATTCCCAGCTGGGCGACTTCATCGAGGACTCCCAGGCGATCGTTCCGCCCGATGCCGCCAGCTTCTCCATGCTGCAGGAGCAGCTCACCCAGGTGCTCGATTCGCTTGCCGATCGTGAGCGCAAGGTTATCGAGCTGCGCTTTGGTCTCGTTGACGGACATCCCCGCACGCTCGAGGAAGTCGGTCGCGAGTTTGGCGTCACGCGCGAGCGTATCCGCCAGATCGAGTCCAAGACCCTGGCCAAGCTCCGCCACCCGAGCCGCTCGAGCAAGCTGAAAGACTACATCGAAAGCTAGTCAAGCAAGAGGCGCCCTCAAGCACATCCGCTTGAGGGCGCTTTCATGTAGTCGTTGGGGACGTTCTTGAATGACTAGTCGTTTAAGAACGTCCCCAATGACTAGGTCGGAAAATTTCTTAAAAAAGTTCTTGCCCTTCGCCCAATCGTCCGTATAATAAACTTCGTTGCTTGAGAGCACGCACCTATTCCTCGGTAGCTCAATGGTAGAGCACGCGGCTGTTAACCGCGCTGTTGTAGGTTCGAGTCCTACCCGGGGAGCCAGAATTTCTCAGCCCATTCCGCTGGGCTTTTAAATTCCTCGGTAGCTCAATGGTAGAGCACGCGGCTGTTAACCGCGCTGTTGTAGGTTCGAGTCCTACCCGGGGAGCCAGGTTGTAAAACCCGTCGCTTATGCGGCGGGTTTTTTCATACCGCGATCGTCTGGCGCGAACGTTGCCATATCAACATTTCGTGTCGAGGATGTAATCCCGCGACCCACCACATCAACATGGCGCGGTCGTTGTAGAATATTGCAATGATTGCTCCCACGAGATGGTGCCGCGAGCACCAGATAAGGAGATTCTTGTGTCTGAGACCATTAACGGCAGCCTGAGCGTCTCGAACGACGTTATTGCCGATATTGCCGGTTATGCCGCGATGACGTGCTACGGCGTCGTCGGTATGGCCGAACAGCTCCAGGGCGCCGAGAGCGTGCGCCTGCTTGCCGGCCAGCGCCTCCGCAAGGGCGTGCTTGTCTCCGCCGACGAGAACGGCCTTACGGTCGATCTTCACGTCGTGCTCGAGAATGGCGTCAACATGAAGTCCGTCTGCCACAATCTTTCGAGCTCCGTTGCCTTTACCCTGCAGGAGATCGCCCAGATCGATCCCGCCAGCCTTAAGATCGGCATTCACATCGACGCGCTCAAGAGCCGTCTGAACTAGCATCCGAATACGGAGATTTCACCACTCATGATTGCAAAGACCATTCGCACCTGTTTTCCGATCGCTGCGGCTGCCGTTTCCGAAAAGGCCGAGGAGATCAACAAGCTCAACGTCTTCCCCGTACCCGACGGCGACACCGGCACCAACATGTCGCTCACGCTCGCCTCGGTGACTAAGGAGCTTTCCGCCCTTCCCGCCGATGCCGACATGGAGGCCATTGCCGGCGCCATCACCCACGGCTCCCTCATGGGCGCCCGCGGCAACTCCGGCGTCATCACCTCGCAGATTCTGCGCGGCGTGGCCGAGGGCCTTGTCTCTGCCGATGAGCCCATTACGTCCGCCAATATCGCCTTCGCCTTCCGTCGTGCCGTCAAGGTTGCCTTCCAGGCTGTCCGTAAGCCCATCGAGGGCACGATCCTCACAGTCCTGCGTGATGTTTCGACCAAGGCAGACGAGTGCGAGAAGAAGAAGTTCTCTGCCGAGGATGCGCTCGACGCTATCGTCGTCGAGGCCTACCAGTCCGTCGCCCGCACGCCCGACCTGCTGCCCGTCCTCAAGGAGAACGGCGTGGTCGACTCCGGTGCCTTTGGCTTTGCCATCTTCTTGGAGAACTTTGTTGCCGCCGCTCTTGGTCGCAGCACTGTTGTCGAGGATTTCTCCGCCACGTTTGATTCCGCTGGTTCTGCACGCGACGCGGCCCTCGATCGCGTCGAAATTGAGGCCAACGACGACTGGGAGGGCTCGGAGTTCCGCTACTGCAACGAGTTCCTCTTTAAGGCCGACGCCCCGTTTGACGAGGACGAGTGTCTGAAGTTCCTGGGCTCCATGGGCGACTGCGAGCTGCTCGTGGGTGCCTATCCCGACTACAAGATCCACGTGCACTCCAACACCCCCAACCTGGTGCTCGAGCACATGCTGCAGCTCGGTCAGATCTACGAGGTCTTTATCCACAACATGGAGATGGAGGCCCACGACCGTACCGCTAAGATCCACGAGGACCAGGAGAAGGCCGCCGAGCCCGCGAAGGCCCTGGGCTTTGTCGCCGTTGCCGCCGGTTCCGGCGAGGCCGACATCCTCAAGTCCCTCGGCGTCGATGTGATCGTGTCGGGCGGTCAAACCATGAACCCCTCGACCGCCGACCTGTTGGGCGCCGTCGACCAGGTCAACGCGACCTCGGTCATCATCCTGCCCAACAACGGCAACATCCGCATGGCTGCCGAGGCCGCTGCTTCCGCCTGCACCGACAAGAAGGTCGCCGTCGTTCCCACCAAGACCGTCCCGCAGGCCTTCTCCGCACTGTTCGCGGTCCTGCCCGATTCTGAGCTCGAGGACGCCGTTGCCGCCATGGTCGACGCCATCAGCGAGGTCCGCGATGGCGAGGTCACCCGCGCCGTGCGCGATTCCAGCGCCTCCGATGGCTCTCCGATTCACTCCGGCGACGTCATGGGTATCATTGCCGGCTCCATCGACGTGGTCGGCTCCGACGTGAAGCAGGTCACGCTCGACTGCATCAACCGCATGCAGGAGGAAGAGGAGGGCGACGCGCTGACGATTCTGGCCGGCGAGGAGCTGTCCGACGAGGCCTTCCAGGAGATCGTCGACGCTATCGAGGAGGCTCAGCCCGACCTGGAGATTGATGCCCATCGTGGCGAGCAGCCGCTCTATCCCGTGATCTTCTCGATCGAGTAGGCATCTGCCCATGTCCGAGCTGTGCTCCGTGCCGCGCGTCTCGGAGCGCTTTGCCCAGAGCAATGCGCTCGACGAGGATATCGCGCGACTCAAATATGTTTCGGGTAAACGTGAGGAGGCCCTTCGCCGTCTGGGAATTCGGACGGTGGGGGACCTCCTTCTCCATATTCCTCATCGCTACCTGGACTTCACTCGCTCGTGGTCCATTGAGATGGCGCCCATCGGTACCGTGTGCACCATCATCGCCACGGTCGATCGCATTGTCCAAAAGCAGCCCCGTCCGCGTATGCAGGTGACTGAGATCTCGCTCGTGGACGAGACGGGCGTGCTGCAGGTTGCCTTTTTCCGTCAGCCTTGGATTGCCCAACAGCTTAAGCAGGGCGACCGCCTGGCCGTGATGGGCAAGGTCGAGTTTGCTTATGGTTTTAAGCAAATGGCCTCACCCCACTTTGAAAAGCTCGAGGACGGGCGTGCCGCGGGTACCATTTTGCCGGTCCACTACGTAAGTGACGGCGTGAGTCAGGCATGGATGCGCCGTATCGTGAGCGGTGCGCTCGAAGTGGCTTCCAATCCGTTCGATCCCATTCCTGCGCCGCTGCGCGCAAAGCGGAAGCTCATGAGCAATGCCCGTGCGCTGCGCTCGATCCACTTTCCCTCTAGCATGGCCGAACGCGACATCGCACGCCGGCGTCTTGCCTATGAGGAGTGTCTCTGCTTGCAGCTCGCACTGCGTCTGCGCAACGATGGCGGTATGGTCGACGTAGTGCCTTATGCGCATGACGCGGGTGACCATTTGACTGCGCTTAAACAGGCCCTGCCGTTTTCGCTGAGCGATGAACAGGAGGCTGCATTTCAAGACATCCTGCATGACATGTGCGATGGCGGTCGCGTGATGAATCGTCTGCTGCTGGGCGACGTCGGTACCGGTAAGACCGCCGTTGCCGCCTGCGCGTTGGCGGTTGCGGCCGATAGCGGCACTCAGGCCTGCGTTATGGCGCCCACGGGCGTGCTGGCGCGTCAATATGCCGATAAGACCGGCCCCTTGCTCTCGCAGGCTGGCATGTCCTGGGCGCTCCTGACGGGTGCCACGCCGGCGGCCGAGCGCGAGCAGATCCATGCGCAGCTGGAATCGGGCGAGCTCGACGTGCTCTTTGGTACCCATGCGGTGCTTTCGGATGACGTGGCGTTTAAGCATTTGTCGCTTGTGGTGATTGACGAGCAGCACCGCTTTGGCGTGGGCCAGCGTAACGCCCTGCGCGCAAAAGGCCCGGGTGCCGACTTGCTGGTCATGACTGCCACGCCGATCCCGCGCACGCTGGCGCTTTCGGTGTACGGCGACCTAGATACGAGCATCATCCGCCATCGTCCCGTTCCGGGTGCCGGCGTGACGACGCGCGTCCTCACCGAGTCGAGTCGTGACCTGGCCTATGGCGCCATTCGCGAGGCGCACGAAAAGGGGCAGCAAGCCTACGTAATCTGTCCGCTCGTGGAGCCGAGCGATTCGGCCGATGAGCTCGAAGACGTACCCGGCATCGCTCGCGACGACGAAGGCCGCGTGACCGTGCCTGTGCCGTTGCACGATACGGCAACCGAGCTCGACCGACTGCGCCTGGCGTTGCCGGGGCTTACCATCGAGCGTCTTCATGGCCGCATGCCGGCGGGGGAGAAGGACCGGGTCATCGATGCCTTTAAGCGTGGCGAGATCGATGTGCTCGTCTCGACCACGGTGGTCGAGGTGGGCGTTGACGTGCCCAACGCCACCGTTATGGTCATCGAGAATGGAGAGCGTTTTGGTTTGGCGGCCCTGCACCAGTTGCGCGGTCGCGTGGGCCGCGGCAGCGTGTCGGGTACGTGCCTGGTCATGACGCACTCCAAGGGCAACGGCAGCGCGTCGGCGGCACAAGACCGCCTCCAGTCGCTCGAGAAGACCTCGGACGGCTTTACGCTCGCCCAGATGGACTTGCGTCTGCGCCACGAGGGTGAAATCTTGGGTTACCGCCAGCATGGTGGCGTGACCTTGCGCTTTGTGGACCTGGACGCCGACGAGGAATTGATCGAGTGGGCTCATTTGGACGCGGTCGAGCTCTTGCGGTATGCTTGCAACCTTGACTCTGTGGCGACGCGCCCTCTACGCGATGCGGTCGCCGCGCGGTATCGACACATCTTTAAGGAGGTCAGCGGAGGATGAGAATCATCGGCGGCGAATGGCGCGGTCGTAAGATCGAGGAGCCCCGTGGTCGCGATGTCACCCGCCCCACGACCGATCGCGTGCGCGAGGCGTGCGCATCTATGGTCATGTCGGCATTCGACTTCGATCTGGACGAGGTCCGTGTGCTTGATGCCTTTGGCGGCTCCGGTGCCTTGGGCATTGAGATGCTCTCGCGTGGTGCCCGCTCGCTCACCACGTTCGAGATTGATCGCAACGCTGCTCGTCTGATAACCAAGAATATCGAGTCGCTGTGCCGCGACCGTGCGCGTTGGCGCGTGGTGAGCGGCGACGTGCTGGCAAGCGCTTCGCGCGGCCGTGTGCCGGGCGGTCCCTTTGACCTGGTCCTGCTCGACCCGCCCTATGCTTATGGCGCCGAGCCGGTCGAGGAGCTGCTGCAGAACTTGGCCCAGCAGGACTTGCTGGCGCAGGGTGCCTATGCGCTGTTCGAGCACGCTGCCGCCGATGCGGGTGCGCATCCGGCAGGCTTTGAGATCGTGCGCGAGAAGCGTTACGGCATTACCTCGGTCGACCTGCTTCGTTGGGTTGGTAACGGCGAGGATGATGGCAACGATAGCGACGCACCCACGGAGGATGCCGATGAGTGACACCATTAACCGCGTAATCGTCCCGGGCACCTTCGATCCCATCACGTTTGGCCACATCGACGTGATTCGCCGTGCCCGCCGCATCTTCCCCAGCGTGATCGTGGCCGTTGCCGAGTCGCAGGGAAAAAACGGCGTCGGCACCACCTTTATGCTCGATGAGCGCGTGGCGCTGGCCCGTGAGGCGCTCGGTGATATTGACGGCGTCGAGGTGCTGCCCTTCACCGGCCTCTTGGTCGATTTTGCCCGCGAACAGGGAGCAGGAGCCGTGGTCAAGGGTCTGCGTGCCATGACCGACTTTGAGTACGAGCTGCAGCAGGCCGACCTCAACTACCGCCTGGATAACGAGCTGGAGTCCATCTTTGTCATGAGTGCGCCGCAGTACGGCTATATCTCGAGCTCGGTGGTTCGCCAGATTGCCTCGCTCGGTAGCGACGTCTCTAGTTTTGTTCCGCCCAATGTGGTCAAGGCGCTCAAACATCGCTTTTCGTGACGTTTTTTAATGCCTGGTGGCATGTGGTAAACCCTGACTTTTGCAGCTAAAAAGGGCCGTTCTCCCGTGCTGAGCTGGGAGAACGGC
>CAVCBD010000077.1:0-1393 GCA_963599935.1 Acutalibacteraceae bacterium
TCGCCGCCGAGGCCCTGGGGCTGGGAAGCTGCTACATCGGCGACATCGTCGAGAATGCCGAGGAAGTTGCCGGGCTGCTCGATCTGCCGCCCTATACCATGCCGCTATCGATGCTCATCATCGGCACGCCTCGCAAAGAGCGCCCGGCAATCGCGCACCCCGTGGTGAACCTGGTGCACGAGGAGCGCTACCGCCGTGCGGATGCCGCGACCATGGACGCGCAGGTGGCCGAGATGGACGCGATGTTCCGTCCGCATGCCCGCGAGGTGGGGGGACGCGTGGTGGATATCTACACCCGCAAGCACACGAGCCCCTTTATGGCCGAGATGAGCCGCTCCATGGAGTGGTGGTTCAAAAACTGGCTCGGAAAATAACGGATGTGACAAATGGATAGCCCCTTTGTCACATTCCATATCGCCGCGGTAGCCTAAAGACCGTATAAATGTTTATCTAGCTGGGAAAACAGTGCATTAAAACATGGGCCGATTACCTATAATCCCCTCGAACGTTAAAGTTGGGAGGAAACCGGCTTATGGAACAAAAGGCCAAGGAGGCAGCCTCGCACGCTGCGATTCCTGTGAGCATCTCGGCGATGCTCGTCACGCTGGGCGTGGTGTATGGCGATATCGGCACCAGCCCCATGTATGTAACCAAGGCGCTCGTTGCCGGCAACGGCGGCATCGGAAGCGTCACGGAGGAGTTCGTGCTCGGCGCGCTCTCGCTCGTCGTATGGACGGTCACGCTGCTGACGACCGTCAAGTACGTGCTCATCTCGCTGCGCGCCGACAACCATGGCGAGGGCGGCATCTTTGCTCTGTACAGCTTGGTTAAGCGCTGCGGTAAATGGCTCATCATCCCCGCCATGCTGGGCGGCGCGGCACTGCTCGCCGATGGCATCCTGACGCCTGCCGTTACCGTGACTACGGCTATCGAGGGCCTGCGCACCATTCCGGCAGTCCATGCTGTGTTGGGCGACGATCAGGCCCGCGTCGTGGCCATCACGCTTGCCATCATCATTGTGCTCTTCTTGGTGCAGCGCATCGGTACGGCCAAGATCGGCCGCGCCTTTGGCCCCATCATGACGCTGTGGTTTCTGTTCCTGGGCGGTACGGGTCTGTTCTTTGTCTTCAAGTACCCCGCGGTGCTGCTGTGCCTCAACCCGCTGCGCGGCATCGGCTTTTTGTTGAGCCCCAACAACCATGCGGGCATCATGATTCTGGGCAGCTGCTTCCTTGCCACCACCGGTGCCGAGGCGCTCTACTCCGACATGGGCCATGTGGGTCGCGGCAACATTTACGCCACCTGGCCGTTCGTTAAGTGCTGCTTGCTGCTGTCCTATATGGGCCAGGGCGCTTGGCTCATCAACAACGCCGGCAACCCGGAGCTCATGGGC
>CAVCBD010000077.1:1403-10419 GCA_963599935.1 Acutalibacteraceae bacterium
CATGGGCATCGCCGACCTCAACCCGTTCTACCAGATGCTCGCCCCGGGCCTGCGCCCGTTTGCCGTCGGCCTTTCCACCATCGCGGCCATCATCGCCTCGCAGGCGCTCATCACTGGCGCATTCTCGCTGGTGTCCGAGGCCAGCCGCCTGGACCTCATGCCGCACATGCAGGTCTTCTATCCTGCCGAGACCAAGGGCCAGCTCTATATTCCCATGGTCAACAACGTCATGCTCGTAGGCTGCGTCATCGTGGTGCTGCTGTTCCAGAGCTCGGCGCACATGGAGGCCGCCTACGGCTTGGCGATTACCCTGACCATGATGTGCACCACGCTGCTGCTCTTCTTCTACTTGCATGTCGATCGCGGCCTTAAGGTCGTCCCGTATATCTTTGTTGCCTTCTTCCTCATGCTCGAGGGCTTCTTCTTTGTGAGTTCGCTCACCAAATTTTTCCACGGCGGCTATTTCACTATTCTTATGGCCATGCTCATCATGGGCGTTATGGTGTGCTGGTACAACGGCACGGCGGTCGAGCGGCGTCAGTTTACGCTGCTGCCGCTGCGCAGCTATCTACCGCAGCTCAAGCGCCTGCGCGACGACGATCGCTACGAGCCTATGAGCGACAACATCGTGTACCTGACCAAGGACACCAATACCGACTACATCGACCGCGATATCGTCTACTCGATTCTGGACAAGCATCCCAAGCGCGCCCGCGCCTGGTGGTTCGTGAACGTCGAGACCATGGACGAACCGCATACCTTTGCCTATTCGGTCGAGACGTTTGGCACCGACTATGTTTTCCGCGTGCATCTGTACCTGGGCTACAAGGTTAACCAGCGCGTGAACGCCTACCTGCGCCAGGTTGTTCAGGATCTGGCCGCCACGGGCGAGCTGCCGCCGCAGACGCACGATTACTCGGTCTACAAGGATCCGGGCAACATCGGTACGTTCAAGTTCGTCATGATCCGCAAGCTGCTGGCGCCCGAGAGCGACGTGGAGCCCAGCGAGCGCACGGCCATCACGCTCAAGTACATCATCCGCCGCGCCGCCGGCACGCCCGCGCGCTGGTACGGCCTGGAGAACTCCAACGTGAGCTTTGAGTATGTGCCGCTGTTCACCAAGTTCAAGGCCGTGAACAAGATGCAGCGCCTGGCTCCCAACGAGCGTCCGTAGGCGTCGGCGGGCTACACGGGGTTGATTATCGATGGATGAAGTAAAAGCCGGGGAGGTAAACATGGATGCAAGGACACTCGATGTCCGCGAGGTGGGCATCGATGCCGCTGAGGACCAGTTCTTCACGAATCGCGCCAACATGGACATGGCCGATCGCGTGATCTCGGTCGTGGCGTTGGTATTTGCTGCGGCGTGCGTGTGCGCCCTGCTCGCGCACGTGCTGTTTGTCTAGCGACTGCCGGCGATAAAGGCTTTACACTTAGAGCCACCACGAGGGAAACCACCACAAAGGTGCCTGTCCCCTTCGTGGTGGTTTTTGTTTTTGAGGGAGGGCGCGGTGCTTGTGGACGCTCGTGTAGATAGCGATCTTGTCGAGAACTTTTGGTGGCGGCGCTCGACGCTCACGCGCCGCGGCCCGCTGTACGACCTTGGCGTCTCGGCAGGGTTGTTGCTGGCGGCGACGGTTATCGGTGCGCTGCTCGACAGGCCCGGGCTTGCCCCCAGCATTATGATCGTCTACGTGCTCGCCGTGCAGATGTGCGCGTTTTTTACCTCGAGCCGTCTGTATTGCCTGCTGACGTCTGCCGCCGCCGTGGCGCTCTACAACTTGTTGTTTATCGAGCCGCGTTACTCGCTCACGATTATCGATCGCTACTATCCGGGCATGTTCGTCATCATGTTCGCGGTCTCGCTCGTGTCGAGCTCCATTGCCCTGGCGCTGCGCCGCGCGTTGGCTCAGGCCGCCGCGAGCGACCGCCGCACTCAGATGGTGCTCGAGACCAATCGTATGTTGCAGCGCTGCGCCGACGAGCAGCAGATCGTGCACGCCACGGCCACCCAGCTGGCACGCCTTTCGGGCTGTCCGTGCGTGTGGTACAGCGCGGATGAAGAGGGCGATGACCTGCTACCCCATGTGACGTATACCGCCGTGGGCGATGCCGCGCCGATACATCAGCTGGCGCCCCAGATGCCGCCGCTGCTCTCGGCCTCGGCATATGTGGGTACGCCGCTCGACGCCACGTATGGCGGCTCGGCCTTTTACGGCGTCTACCTCACCGTGCGCTCGGGCGACACCATGGTGCGCGAGGGTAAGCCTTCCTCGGTGGTGGGCGTGCTGGCTATCGTTACCGAGGCCGATGCGCTCACGCACGAAGAGCGGATGCTGGCCGATGCTATCGTGAGCGAAGGCGAGCTGGCGATCGACCGCGCCCGTGCCATGAAGGCTCGCGAGGAGGCAGCGGTGCTCGCCAAAAACGAGCAGCTGCGCGCCAACCTGCTGCGCTCCATCTCGCACGATCTGCGCACGCCGCTCACCAGCATTTCGGGCAATGCCGACGTGCTGCTTGACCAGGGCTCGACCGGCACGGCCGTGCTTGACGACCAGACTCGCCGTGGGATGCTCAAATCCATCCGGTCCGATGCGCTATGGCTGAACGCTACTGTCGAAAACCTGCTTGCCATCACCAAGCTCGAAGGCGGCGGCATGCATCTGTCGACCACGCTCGAGCTGATGGATGACATCGTCGAGGAGGCGCTGCGTCATGTTAATCCTGCGGTGTGCGAGCACAGTCTGAAAGTGGTCCCGTGCGATGGTCCGGCGCTGGTTAATGTGGACGCGCGTCTGATGGTGCAGCTGGTGGTGAACCTGGTGAACAACGCTATTGCCTATACGCCGTCGGGCTCGCATATCGTGATTTCGATTATGGCGAACGATGGACAGGTGACATGTTCCGTCGCCGATGACGGTCCCGGTATTGCGCCCGAGGAGCAGAGCCGGATCTTTGAATCGTTCTACACTGTCAACCATGGCTTGGCAGATAGCCATCGCAGCGTGGGCTTGGGACTTTCACTCTGTCGATCCATTATGTTGGCGCATGGCGGTAGCATAGGGGTTGCGGCGGCCGAACCGCATGGCTCGGTTTTTACGATTGAGCTTCCTGCCGCCGATGTTTCGTTTGATAAGGAGTAGCACCGTGCCAAACTCTGCTATGAAACCGCTTATTTTGGTTGTTGAGGACGATCCCGCCGTGCGCAACTTAATCGTTGCTGCACTTGAGGCGCACGGCTTGCGTCATATTGCCGTGGAAACCGCCCACGCTGCCATCGCTGCCGCATCGTCACAGGCACCGAGCGTCGTGTTGCTCGATTTGGGCCTGCCCGATATGGATGGCGTCAAGGTGGTGGAGTCGGTGCGTACGTGGTCGGGTATGCCGATCATCGTGGTCTCGGCGCGCAGCGAGGATGCGGACAAGATTCGCGCGCTCGATGCCGGTGCCGACGATTACCTGACTAAGCCGTTTTCGGTCGAGGAGCTCTTGGCTCGCATCCGTACGACGCTCAGGCGCCTTTCGTATATGCAAGCAGGAGGCGTGGCTTCCGAGGGGACGTTTGATGCCGGTGAGCTGCATATCGATTTTGATGCCGGCGTCGCATCGATGGCGGGCGATGAGCTGCATCTGACACCGATTGAGTACAAGCTATTGTGTCTATTGGCCCATAATGCCGATAAGGTGCTGACGCATCAATTCATTCTGCATGAGATTTGGGGCACGACGACCAAAAGCGATCTTGCGAGCCTGCGCGTCTTTATGGGCACGCTGCGCAAGAAGATTGAGTCGGACCCCGCGCATCCGCGTTATATCCAGACACACGTGGGGATTGGATACCGGCTGGTGACCCAGGGTTAGGGGCGCAGTGAGGCAAATGCATCGGATGTGTTTGCCTGGTACTGCATGCGGCAATAAGAATGATGCGTTAGCGTTCCGGCGCGGGCGGTGTATAAGTCGGCGTCCCAAGTGCTTTACCAAAATAAAGTGAACGCACAGATTCGTAACCCGCTCGCAACCGTTCTATGGCACGATATTGAACGAATGTATGCTATGCGCTCAAATCTTTTGGGCAGAGTGGGAGACAGTATGGTCAAGCTGTACGAGGACGGTATCTACCTGCGCGGCGGCAGCGAGGTTGTGCCTGCGGCCGAGGCTGCCGAGCGCGGTATTACGCAGACGCCCGAGGATGCCAAGCGCGGCACCATCGCGTATTCGATTCTCCAGGCACACAATACGTCCGGAGATCCCGAGGCGCTCAAGATTCGCTTCGACGCCATGGCGAGCCACGACATCACCTTTGTCGGCATCATCCAGACGGCTCGTGCCTCGGGTATGGAGCAGTTCCCGCTGCCCTACGTGCTCACCAACTGCCATAACTCGCTGTGCGCCGTGGGCGGCACCATCAACGAGGACGACCACGTCTTTGGCCTTTCCGCGGCTAAGAAGTACGGCGGCATCTTCGTTCCGCCGCACATCGCCGTCATTCACTCCTTTATGCGCGAGAACTTCGCCGGTTGCGGCAAGATGATCCTGGGCTCCGACTCGCACACCCGCTACGGCGCTCTGGGCACCATGGCTGTGGGCGAGGGCGGCGGCGAGCTGGCCAAGCAGCTGCTGCGCGATACCTACGATGTCGCCTATCCCGGCGTCGTGGCCATCTACCTCACGGGCGCCCCGCGCCCCGGCGTCGGCCCGCACGATGTGGCGCTCGCCATCATCCGCGCCGTCTTTGCCAAGGGCTACGTCAAGAACAAGGTCATGGAGTTCGTGGGGCCCGGCATCGCGAGCATGACGACCGACTACCGCAACGGCGTCGACGTCATGACCACCGAGACCACCTGCCTTTCCTCCATTTGGGCAACTGACGAGGACACGCACGCGTTTCTGGCCATGCACAGCCGCGGCGACGACTACCGCGAGCTCAAGCCCGCCGATGTTGCCTACTATGACGGCTGCGTCGAGGTCGACCTGTCGAGCATCAAGCCTATGATCGCGCTGCCGTTCCACCCTTCCAACGGCTTTGAGATCGACGAGCTCAACGAGAACCTCGAGGACATCCTGCACGAGGTGGAGCTCGAGGCTGCCAAGATCGGCGAGGGCAAGACGCACTTTAGCTTGCTCGACAAGATCGTCGACGGCAAGCTGCATGTGCAGCAGGGCGTCATCGCCGGCTGCTCGGGCGGCAACTACGACTCCGTGGTGCAGGCGGCCCGCGTGCTCAAGGGCGCCAATACCGGCTGCGGCGAGTTCTCGCTGTCGGTCTATCCCACGAGTCAGCCCGTAGCGCTCGAACTCACGCGCCGCGGCTATATCTACGACCTTATGGAGGCCGGTGCGATCGTGCGCACGGCGTTCTGCGGCCCGTGCTTTGGCGCCGGCGACACGCCTGCCAACAACGGCCTGTCCATCCGCCACACCACGCGCAACTTCCCCAACCGCGAGGGCTCCAAGCCCGGCAACGGCCAGCTGAGCGCCGTGGCCCTGATGGACGCCCGCTCCATCGCGGCGACGGCGGCCAACGGCGGCATCCTGACGCCGGCGACCGACCTGCCCGAGGAGACCTGGGACGAGGCCTGCGAGTACACCTTTGATGACGCGCCGTACAAAAAGCGCGTGTACTGGGGCTTTGGCAAGGCTGAGCCTGCCGACGAGCTGGTCGAGGGCCCCAACATCAAGCCGTGGCCCGCGATGGAGCCGCTCGGCGACGACATTCTGCTTAAGGTGTGCTCCAAGATTATGGACCCGGTCACCACGACCGACGAGCTCATTCCCTCGGGCGAGACGAGCTCCTTCCGCTCCAACCCGCTCGGCCTGGCTGAGTTTACGCTCAGCCGCCGCGACCCGGCCTATGTGGGCCGCTCCAAGGAGGTCGATGCGGTGGAGAAGCGCCGCGTTGCCGGCGAGTCTGCGGGAGATTTGGCTGCGCTCGATGCCGAGCTTTCGGGCGTGTTTGAGGCGCTGGCCGGCGCGGGCGTCGCGGCAGATGCCAAGGCGACCGAGTACGGCTCCATGATCTACGCCAAGAAGCCCGGCGACGGCTCCGCCCGCGAGCAGGCCGCGAGCTGCCAGCGCGTGATCGGCGGCCTGGCCAATATCGTCCACGAGTACGCCACCAAGCGCTATCGCTCCAACGTGATGAACTGGGGCATGGTGCCCTTCCAGATGGAGGCCGAGCCCAACTTTGAGGTGGGCGACTACGTCTTCGTGCCAGGTATTCGCACTGCGCTCGACGGCGACCTGCAGAACATCGCCGCCTACGTGGTGCGTGCCGACGGCGCGGTTGAGCAGATTGAGCTCTACATCGCCGACATGACCGCCGAGGAGCGCGCCATCGTCAAGGCCGGCTGCCTGATCAACTACAACAAGTTCAAGGCCGCTGCCGAGTAACGCACAAACTTGTCCGCCCCGGTTATACCTTTCCCTGCCGCTCACGCGCTTCGCGAGGGTCGCGTCAGAGAAAGGTATAACCGGGGCTACTTGTTAAGTGCTGCTCGTTGGGTCTTGAGGGGCGATAAAATCGAGGTTGCAACTCTCCTCTATGGGGGAGTGCGCCTTTGTTCATATGCTATCTAGAATTGACAGTATGAAGTTGGCACTTTAAAGTGAGCTCAAAACACTCTCGTTTGTGGAGTTGAAGATGAAGCGTTGCACTTCTGTTTTGTTGCTGTTGGTGGCTTGCGTCGTCGCTGCTGCGGGCGTGGTCCTATTTGGCTCGCTTATCTTCTATGGGCCGAGTGGGGTTGAGCAGACGGTCGAGATAGCGTCCCTTGTTGCATCGATGCCCGGGCAAATGATTTCGGACGTTACAAAGCCCGATGAGATAACGCTCGATATCGAGGAAACGCCGGGCATTCTAAGCATAAGCAACTACCCCATGATTGAACTTGGCTCGTCTCGCTATACCAAGGACGAGAAGTTGTCCCGACAGGCGCTGAACTTGCTAAACGGGCGTTCGTTCAAACGCTGGGACGGTTGGGATGCCTATGAGCGCCGACGTGGTTTTGTGAACGGTGGCTACCATACAACGCTGAAGCTGTATTCATCTGATGGCAAACTGATGCGCACCGTTAACTACAATCCGGAATACGCAAAAGCCGGAGGTGGGGACGGCGTCTATATCCAAGATGGCGGCGTAACCTACATTCTTGAAGGCGACCAGCAGCAGGTGATCGATTTTTTGGATCGTTGCGAGATGGACGCGTACGACCAGACCTGCCTGCCCGACCCGCAGACTGCGCGCGATAGTGGGTCTGCCCGTATATGGCTGTTCGAGGACGAAATGCCCTGGACTGCCGAATCGGGAAGCACGGGCTCGGCTAAAGAGTAGAGACCGCGACCACCATAAAGGGGCCCTTTGTGGTGGTTTTCGGTCTGTCTCGATCTGTAACATCTTGGCCGCTAAAAGTGGGCTTGGTGTTACAGATTTAGATTATCGGTTCAGGCATCTTCCGTTTGTCTCGATCTGTAACAGGTAGACCCCTATTTGCCGAGTAGTTGTTACAGATTTAGATAAACGGGCGCCGCTGAACATTTCATCTCATTCTGTAACATCTAGGATCAAAAATGGCTGCTAGATGTTATAGATCGAGATGGTAGTGCGCCTGGGCAGCGGCGGGCTGACATCTCAGTACCCTATCCATCAATCACTCAGAAAATCTTATATATAGAGACTTAGATTTGTGTATAAGATCGCGCAAAGCTGGCAACAATACTTCTCGAACAACGTGAAGCCGCCCCGTAGGGCGGCCACCCCAAGAGAGGTGATTCCATGAGAATCGATAAGCTAGCGATGACGTCGCGTGAGGCGCTGCAGACCGCCATGAGCACGGCTGCTGACGCGCAGGCCGGCGCGGTGGAGCCGATTCACCTGCTGTCCGCCCTGCTTGGTGCCGGCGAGCGCAATATCTCCGTGATCATCGAGCGCATCGGCGCCGACCCGGCCCAGCTTGCACGCTCCACACAAGATGCCATCGACCGCGCGCCCAAGGTTTCGGGCGAGGGCCAGCAGATGGGCCTGTCCAATGAGCTCGTCCGCGTTATCGAGAAGGCCGAAAAGAAGGCCACCAAGATGGGCGACAGCTTTGTGGTGACCGAGCATCTGCTGATGGCGCTTGCCGAGGACAAGGGCGAGGCTGGTCGTGTACTGCGTGACGCCGGCGTCACCAAGGAGCGCATCGAGCAGGTTTACGAGGAGCTGCGTGGCGATGACCGCGTGACGTCTGCCGAGGACAAGACTCAGTTTGAGGCGCTGGAGCAGTACGGCCGCAACATCTGCGACCTTGCCCGCGCTGGCAAGCTCGACCCGGTCATCGGCCGTACCGACGAGATCCGTCGTACCATCCAGGTCCTGTCCCGCCGCACCAAGAACAACCCCGTGCTCATTGGCGAGCCGGGCGTCGGCAAGACGGCCATTGTCGAGGGCATCGCCCAGCGTATCGTGGCCGGCGACGTGCCGAGCACCCTGCGCGACCGCGACCTCATCGAGCTCGACATGAGCGCGCTGGTCGCCGGCGCCAAGTACCGCGGCGAGTTCGAGGACCGCTTGAAGGCCGTGCTCAAGGAAGTCCAAAAGTCCGAAGGCAAGGTCATCCTGTTCATCGATGAGCTCCACACCATCGTGGGCGCGGGTGCCACCGAGGGCTCCATGGACGCCGGCAACATCCTCAAGCCGGCGCTCGCCCGTGGCGACCTGCATGCGATCGGCGCGACCACGCTCGACGAATACCGCAAGTACATCGAGAAGGACGCGGCGCTCGCCCGTCGTTTCCAGACCGTGATGGTCTCCGAGCCCTCCGTCGAGGACACCATCTCGATCCTACGTGGCCTCAAGGAGAAGTACGAGATCTTCCACGGCGTGCACATCACCGATAGCGCGCTCGTGGCCGCCGCCGATCTCTCCGATCGCTACATCGCCGATCGCTTTCTGCCCGACAAGGCCATCGACCTGGTCGACGAGGCCGCAAGCCGCCTGCGCATGGAGCTCGACAGCATGCCGGTCGAGATCGATGCCACC
>CAVCBD010000078.1:0-10406 GCA_963599935.1 Acutalibacteraceae bacterium
GAGCGCATGGTGAGCGGTGTCGCCTGCGGCAGAAAATATGGCTCGTCCGCCACGATGAACAGGGCCTGATCGGACGTACGGTTCTGCCCGGCCGCAACGCCGTCAATCGTCACCGCGCCGCTATCGGCACGATAGACCCCGGCGATAATCTTGAGCAGCGTCGTCTTGCCGGCACCGTTGTAGCCCACCAGGCCATACACCGACCCGTTCTCGACGGTAAACGAAATATCGTCCAGGGCCCGATACGACCCAAAGCTTTTTGAGATATGGGAGACTTCGATCATCACTCCGCCTTACAGGTCATCCGGCGCAAGCTCGGCCGGAAGATAGCAGTACACATACGCCTCGAGGCCGCGCAGCTTTAGCTGGACCAGGTACCCGCCGTCCATGCCATACCCCATACGGAGGTTGGGCACGATCTTCGCGATATCCTCCTGGTCCGACACCGTCTTTTGCGCGCCAAAGTCCTGCGTGACCCAAAAACTGCCCGCGTTCTCCTTGCGATAGCCCATAAAGTAACGGGCCTGCGGCGAGGTGACAGCGTTCACGGAAGCATAGGGGTCATCCGCCTCAAACGTCATACCCTCAATGACGCGAGGGTCGATCTCGCCATTGCCGATCTGTGCCAGCACGCCGTGGTCCTCGAGCCAAGCCATCGTGCTCGTCCAGCTATCCGTCACATACGAAAGGGCATTGTTAAACGAATAGCCAAACGAGGCAACGTCGACCTCGGATGCCGTCGTGAACATAATCACTGCACGCGTCTGCGACTTGGGAGCATAGATGTCGCTTGCCGAAAGGCGGTCGAGGTCGTCGGCCATGGCCTTTTGGAGCGAAGCGCGATCGGCTGCGGTAAGGTCGACCGGCACAATCTGGTTGAGAATGCCGTCCGCAACATATAGCGCACCGCTTCGATACGCCGCATACGAGGGCGACTCGCACAGGTCGGACACTTCGTCCTTGGTAAGCTCGGCGGTATCCCCCGTCACGACCGCCCGGCGCAGCACCTTGGCATGCGCGTCGTTGTCCAGGGCGCGAAGGGCCGAAAGCTCGCCGACTGTCGCCTGGCGGTAGTAGCGCACGGCCGTGCCGCCGTCTTTAAGATGGTAGGTGATCGAGATGTCGTAGGGCACGACCGTCTGCTCAAAGCTCTCGGTATCGGTCTCCCATGCATCGCGGGCCGATGCGATGAGCTGCTGATGGATGGAGCGAATCGAGTCGACCGTCGATGCCTCGCCGTAGCTTCGCGTGGCCGTGAAGTAATAGGACGTGCCGCCGGACACGCCGGAGAAATTGCTCGAGAGATAGCTGGGCGATCCGTCATACGAAATCTCGACGCTTTCCACGTCCTCGGTGGGCGGAATGTAGCTCGCGTACCCAAAGCCGCCCGCCACAATCGCGCCGATCGCCGCGGCCATAACGACAAGCTCCGCCGTGACCGAGGCAGCTACCACCCGGCGCGACGCACGCCCGCGGAAGGGCCCAAAGAGCAGCGCCAGCGAAACCAGCACGAAAAGCGCCGCAGCGGCCACGAGGGCAACGGCAATATCGACAGAGCCGAGCGCCGTCACCGTCGCCGCGACCACGGCAAACCCGATGATGCAGACGGCAGCGAGCGACAGCACGGGAGATTTTCCCGCCATCTCGGCCTGCTCGCCCGAGCGACGCACAAGCGCCACGGCGCCAATCACGGACAGTATGAGGTATACGACAACCCAGCCCGCTACCAGCTGCCAGGAGCCCGGCTCGGGATAGTACACCGGATCGACCGCTTGGAAAAACTGTTTGCTCGCGCCCTCCGTCAGGAAAAACGCGACAGGGTTGGCCCACGACAGCGACTCCAAAAGCGACGGTGCCACCGTCACGTCCTGGTCGTACAGCGTGATGCCCATGGCATCGCCCACCAGCAAGAACTTGCTCACGGCGCCGATGCCCCACAAAACCACGGTCACGCCGCCCAAAAGGATGACGCTAAACGCCAGCGCCTCAAACAGCGTGCCTGCAAACATAGTCGCGATCGCCGTCACGGCAAACGACACCAGCGCCACGGCGATATAACCGGCCACCACATAGGCAAAGGCCGCAAGCTCCCCCTCGTAGATACCGAGTGCCATGTTGTTGAGCGTAAGCGATACCGCAAACGGAACACCGATAACAACTACAATGCCGACAAGTCCAACCAGGGCGCGCGAGAAAAACAGGCCGCGGCGGTCGATGCCAAGCGAAAAATACGCTGTTGTCGAGCGCTTCTCGAGCACAAAGCGAAAGAGCGTAAGGGCAAGTGCCATGCCAAGCACAACGCAAGCCGCATCTACCACGGGGCCGAGCGACTGCGCATAAAACTGGTACTTAAGCTGGTCGTGCGTAAAGTTAACGTTGAAGATCGAGCACGCGTTGACCATCGAGGTCGATACGGGCACCAGCACGCAAAACGTCACAAGTCCCGCAAGCAAAACCGGAAGGGCGCCGCGAAGTGCCTCAAAGATGTCGTGGGCGATGGGGCCCGCGAGACGATTACTCGTCATTCGAACTGCCCTTCTCCGATTCTTCGTTCTCATCCGTTGCCTCATCCGCCGTATCCGATTGAACGGGAGCGTCCTTGGGGTCGGCCTTCGCAGCGGCGCTCTTCTTGCGGTGCAGCACTACGGCCGCAACGGCAACGACAGCCGCTACGACCACGGCGGCAGCACCGTATACGAGCGTATTGCTGCTCGAAGCTGACTGTGCCGCCTTATCCTCGGCGGCCTTCTGCTTCTTGGCGGCCTCGGGCGTGTTCTCCTGGCGCACCTCGTACGAGGCGAGGTCATCCGTCGAGACCGCAAACGTCGCGCCCTTATCGGTCTCAAAAGAGAAATAGCCGTTGGAGACCTTGCAGCCGTCGTCTTGAGCTTTCTTAAACACGCGGTCCTTGCCGTTGTAGCTAAAGAGCGAAAGCGTGGTCTCGTCCGGATACTTGGAGCCGGCCTTAACATAAATCGAAGCCTTTGCCGGCAGCTTGCCCTTGTAGGCAAAGTCGAGCACGCGCGAATCCTTGGCCTGCTTGGTCAGATTCGCAGCCGTGCCCTCGCCCTGCTCGGACACCTTAATGGTGGGGTCGAAGTCGAGGTTGGGGTCGTCGGCGCTCACGTCCTCGCCGCGGAACGTCCAGGAATAGTCCGGCTGGTCGGACGATGCGCCCGACCAAATCACCAGCTGGGTGTTTTCCTTGCCCGCAATCTTTTTGAGCTCCTCGGCCGTGTTGAGATGAGAGTTGTTCTCGACGATGACAACGGTACCGCCCTCGGACTCAACCGTCTGCTCGTTGAGCTCGTCGGACTTTGACTCCGTCGCCTTGGCCGCCTCGGGGATACCCGCGGAGTTGGCCTTGACCGTGCCTTCGTTTTTGGCGGAGCCGCTCTGTGCGCCGCCGGACTGCTGATTGCCACTCGACTGCTGGCCGCCGCTCGACTGCTGAGGCGCAGAGACGTTAACCGTCACATATGCCGACCCCGTCGACCACTGACGCAGCGAGGCCGAAATGGAAATCGTCGCAGTGCCCGCAGATCTGCCAGTTACCACTAACGTGTTGCCGCTCATATAGGCGCTGGCAACACCGGCGTTGCTCGAGACGCAGCTCACGTTGGGCGTGTACGTCGTGTATGTCGTACCCGCACACGTGCACTGGCCGTTGGCGTCAAAGCAGCTGTAGCCAGCCTCGATGGCGCCATCGCCGTTGCAGACCTGGGGACACTGTGCCATGCCGCATCCTTGCGTTTGCGCATGGCTCGAGGGAGAGACCGAGACGTTGGTCGACGCGGTACCGCCCGCAACGACGGAAAGCGAGCTTGCGCCCGGCGCAACCGAAACCGTGCCAAAGTTGAAATAGGCAAATGCCGGAACCGAAGGTACCGTCGTGGCGACCAGCGCGCCGCCGGCGATTGCCACCGCCAGAACGCGGCCGATTCGTCCCATACGTCTCATAATCTTCTCCTTCTCATATACGCCCAAAGGGAGGCATGCCACACGGCATACCTCCCCCAGGCTTTCCCGCAATCGGGGCACACTCAAATGCCCCGATTACATCGTCGTGCCCTTATCGGGCGTTCTTGCGGCGCAGGGCCACAGCGATGCCGATCACAACCATACCGGTCAGAGCACACATACCGGCAATGGCGAAGGTGCGGTCGCCCGTATTGGCGAGGGCGCCCTTGTCGGCGGTCTTCTTTGCCGCCGCATCATCGGCCTTTTTGCCGTTATCGTCCTTCGTCTTATCGCCCTTCGGCGTATCGGGCGTCGTGGACTCGTTCTTGGTCCACTTGGCATAGATGTGAATATCGCCGTTCGCCTCGGTCACCGGGCTGTCGAAGTCAAACGGAATCGTGCAGTCCTTGTCGGCATACCAGCCACCAAACGTGTAACCGTCCTTGGTGGGATCGGCCGGCTTGGAAATCTTGTCGCCGTAGGTCACATCGAAGCTGCCCACGCCATCGATAGTGACATTTGCCTTGTCGCTCGCGACGACCGCGATGGTCGAGAAGTCCTTAAGCGAGATCGTCACGATGCCGTTCTTGCGGTCGATGGACTGCGGCGTCACAAACGTCACCTTGCCATCGTGAACGTGAGCGATGCGCACGAACTTCTTAAGCAGGGCGGGATCGACCTTGATGGCGATGCTCACGTTTTGCGGAAGCTCGGAAAGCTCAACGTCCTCGGACTGCTGCTTAACGGCACCGTTCTTATCGAACACCGTCATCTTTACCGTGGGCGTTACGTCAAAGTATGCATAGTCGCTACCCTTGACGACATTTTCGACCTTGGCAGCGTCGTCCTTAACATCCTGGGCCTTCTTGGAATCGACCTTAAGGGTCATTTCCATCTTGACCGTATCGCCGGCATCGCCGTCGGCGACCGCAGCCACATCGGCGAGCTTCTTTGCATCGTCCTTGGACATGCCGCTCGGGGTATTGCCGTTCTTAACATCGTTGTAGATGTCGCCGGCGGCCTGCTTGGCCTGGTCCTTGGCAGCGTCGGAAATGTCGGCGGCGGCGTTGCCCTTAACCGCAACGTCGGTGTCGACGGAGGGCTCGGTGACCTCGGTGCCACCGAGGATATCGATGCCGAACACGCCGTAGGTGTTGGCAAACGTCGTGTTGTCGTCAACGGGGATGCCGTTCGCATCGGCCTTCAGGCCATAGAGGAAGCGCATGCCGAGCTGCTGGCTGTAGCCATCGTAGGAGCCCGTGGGGTTGGTGCCACCAAAGTAGAGCACGCTCTCGTTCCAGCTCCAGGCGAGGATCGGGCTCACCTGCTGCTCGGTCTCGGCGAGCTTCTTGCGTAGGAACTGCGCCTGCTCGTCATCACCCTTCCAAGCGTTCTTGTTCTCGGAGAGCACCTCGTAAATGGTCTTGCCGCCCAGCTCGTCATACTTGGTCGTGTTGTCCCACATAGCCGGGTAATAATAGCGGGCGGTACCCATGAGCTCGTCATAGGTCCAAGTGGACTGGCTCCAATAACCGTCCTCGGTCGTAGTGCCGTTGCCGTTGCTCTGGAGCTGGTCGTTCACGCGGACCTTGAGGGTCATACCGGAGTTAAAGTTCACACCGGCGGCCTTGAGCACGTCGGTCAGCAGGACGCCCTCACTGTAGTAGGTGCGCAGGCCGGCCATGCCGCAGTTAGCGGCCGTGGTGTAGCCGCTCTGGACCGGCAGGTTCTTAAGCTGGTCCATGGTGAGCGGGGTGGTCTTTTCGACCTTGGAGCCATCGGCGCTCAGGATGCGCACGACGACCTCGTTGGAGTTGAGGCTGCGGAAGGTCACGTCACCGGACACGGTGCTAAAGCCCTTGGACTCGATAACGATGTTCTTGGTGCTCTTCTCCTGCGTCGTGTCGAACAGGGCGATGGGCAGCGTCAGCGTTGCGGATTTGCTGCCGGCGGTGAGCTCATAGTAGTTGAGCTTACCGGCGTCGTCGGTCGCGTTGGTGAGCTGGTCCTTCCACTCGTCAAAGGCCTTGCCCTCGAGCGTGGTGCCGTCGATGGTCACGGACGTGATGTTAGAGATCCAGTCGTTGAGCATGGACTTGGTGTCGGCGCCCTCGTGCGTCTCCTGATAGTCGGCCAATGTATCGGCAGACGGCTTCAGCGAGAATGTGGTCTTGCCGCCATGGTAACGACCCATGGACGTGCTGACCTGACCGGCCTCCTCGGGGAAGCTCATACCGAGATTGTAGGAGAGGGCATCGGTGGGCAGAGCGGCGTCCTTGACGTCTTCGCCCAGCTTGATGCCGGTCGCGTTAAAGAACGAATCGGTGTAGTTGGCGGCGCCCAGGATCTCGCCCTGCTTGGCAGCCTTGGCGGTGATGGTAAAGGTGCCGTCGCCGTTGTCGATCACGGTGTAGCCGGCTGCATCAAGGGACTCGGACGCATTGCTTACGATGCTCTTTGCAGAGTCCAGGTTGGTGAACTTAAACCACATGTGGTGATGCGCGGACGTGGACTGTGAGTAATCGGCGGTGTTAGCAAGGATGGAGCTGCCCTTGGTGCCCTTGCCGTTATTGGTGAGCCACACGATATGGTTCATGGAACGCACGTTAGCGCCATGGGTCACCTTGTAGGTGGTGCTGGCAGGCGTGTCCTTCGTTCCCTTGACCACGCTCACGGCCTCAAAGGCCAGGCCGGTATCGACCGAGGTCTTGATCTTGTCGAGCTTAACGGGCTTGCCGTCGACGGTGACACCCTCAAGGATGCCGTCCTCGCTGGCAGCGGAGACATTAAGCGTGCCCGCCATAAGCGCAAAGCCAAGCTGAACATCGAGCACCAGGTTGTTGCCATCGGCCGTAGCGGTCAGCGTGCTATTGTCGCCGCCGTTGACGGAGAACTTGAGGCTGTTGATAAGAGCGGCCTCGTCGGTAACGGCAACCGGACCGTCAAAAGCGACCGTCACCTTGACATGCTGGCCAGCGTTGCTGGAGTCACCCGCGGGCGGCTCGCCGTAGTCGGCCTCACGATAGGCGTGAGCGGTCTCGCCGGTCTGCGAGACGGTCTCGCCATTGGCATGCCACTTGGCATAGAGCTGCGTATCCTGGTCGACGGTGCCGTTGTTGGCCGTAAAGTCGAACTTCTCGCCCCAGTCACCGGTCTCGGTGCCGTCCTTGGTATACCAACCGGCAAAGGTGTAGCCCTCACGCGTCGGGTTCTCAGGAACCGTCAGCTTCTCGGGGTTGGTATCCTCCGTAGTGCCCTTGCCCTTGTTCGGGAAAACGTAAAGCGCGTAGACCCAGTAGCTAGAAGACCACGTCGTGTTCTCGGTAGAAGTCATCAGGTTCGACTGAACCGTCTGGCTCGCGACGTCGCTGCCACCGTTCGCGTTAAACGTGACCGTGCAGTCATCCTTGGCGAGTTTGATACCGTAGATAAAGCGATAGCGGTTCTCGAGCGCCGTCGTGGTGCTGAGCTTCGTGTTCAGGGCGTCCGGCAGCGTCGCAGTCGCGACGTCATCGCCGCTCAGCACGGCCTCGTTGTAGTCGACCGCGATCATCGGCTTAACGGTGGACTTCTCCTCCACCGCCTTGGATGCGAGCAGCTTGCGCAGCTCAATCGTCGAGCCGGCCTCATCGTCAGACTTCACGAGCTTGGCGTAGGTGTCCTTGACGTCCTTATCGGTATAAATCGACTGCAGGAAGTAGCGGTCGACACCAAAGAGCGACTCGTAGGTCTGCTTGTTGCCATAGTGATCGGCGGTATCGATGAGGTAGGAATCCTTCTCCGACGGCTCCACGCCGGCGGCCTCCATCAGGTCCTCGACCGGAACACCGTGACCGGAGAATGTGCGGAACCCAGTCATGCCGCACTGGGAAGAACCATTGTAGAAACCGTAGCCGGACATAGCCTTGAGCTGGTCCTCGGTCCACTCACCCTTGACCGTCTGGTCGTCGGTTGTAGACGTGTCGCCGTCCTCGTCGACGATGATCTTAAAGGTCTTCGAGGTTCCGGAATAGAAGCTGACCGTTCCGGTCACATCGTTGTATCCCTCGGCGGAAATGACAACCTCATACTGCTTGGAGTTGGGGTAGGTCTTCGAACCGCGGCGAGAGGGAACGCTGATAGCGCCAGCGTTGAACTCGTCGTTGTCACCGATGATAAAGACCGGATTCGAATCATCGCGCGTAACCTTAATCGAGTTACTTTCAGCGGTGATGCGGTCGCCGGAGACCTCCGTGGTGTCGCCACGCTTGTCGCCCTTAACGGGCGTAGCCTTAATCGACGTAACCGCAGCAGCCCACTCGTCGGTACCGCCCTCGATCGCTACAGCGACACTGCTCGTATCGCCGGACTGGCGCAGCTGAATCTTTTGGTCGGCCTTAATCACCGGATCTTTGACCGGAGCCTGCTCGTCGGGCTCCCAGGACAGGACCGGGTGACCGGACTGATAGCCCATCTTAAAGTCGGAACCAAGAGACTTGGCAAAATCCTCAGAGGCAAGTTCGTCAGCCGTCTTCTCGGCAGCGGTCACGTCATCCTTCTTGTTAGTGCCAACACCCTTAAGGTCGCCCTTAAGATAGGAAACGTTCTCGGCAGTAGTGGCACCCGCACCGGTCGCGCTGATGTAACCGAATACAGCGCCGGCCTTGGCATTTTCGCCATCGGCAACCGTAATCTTGCCAGCGTTGAAGCTGTTGCTCACCTTGACACTATTGGCGCTCGTCGCCGACTGTCCAACGAGACCGCCAGCAGTAGCGCCAGTGTTGCTGCTCTTAATCTCGCCGGCATTGTAGCTATTCGAGACTGCAACGCCGCCATTGCCGCCCTCGATTTTGGCAACAAGGCCGCCAGCCGCGCCAGTGCCACCAACGGTCACCGTGCCCTTGTTAGAGCAGCCCTTAACCGTAAGAGCGTTACCGCCGGTTTTGCCGACCATACCACCCGCCGCAGTCTTAGCGGACTCTACAGCACCCAGGTTCTCACAATTCGAAATCGTAAGAGAGGGGCCATTGTTGGAGACCGCCGCGATACCTGCAGCGACATTTGAATTACCGGTCGTCTTAACGGCAGCGTTGTTCTTGCAGGAGGTGATCTTAACCTCGCCCGTTGATTTAAACACCTGGCCGCCCAAGATGCCGGCTACGTCCTTGGTCGATGTCAGGGCAACCCCGTTGGTGCAGCTCTCAATGGTGCCCGCATATGCGTTGGCGACGAAAGCGCCAGTCATATATGTGACCTTGGCCGTGCCCTCGAGCGTCAGGTTCTTGATGGTGCCGCCGTTAAGGTAACCCACCAGAGCCGGGGCTGTCGTTGCAGAGAACGATGTAATACCCGAGATCTTGTGACCCTGGCCGTCAATCGTGCCGGAAAACGCCTTGGTCTCGCCCTTGGCGGTACAGATGGTCGGCAGCTTTCCATCCTCAAGCGTGATGTCGGCGGTGAGCTTGGCGCTCAGGTTATACTCGCCGGCATTAACCTTCGCAACGAACTTGGTGTAGTCGGAAGGGTTGGAGATGACGTAGACGCCGTTCTCATCCTGGGAGAGCTCATCGCTCTCAACCCTGACCGTGTAAGTCTTGGTCGCAGGGTGCCAGTGCTCGAGCAGGGTCGAGGTGTTGCCGGATGCGTTATTGATGTCGCCGTTCTCGTCGGTCTCGGCGGCAACCGTAACCTGCGCGGTGCCCACGGACTCGGCGGTCAACGTGATAGTGCCGTTCTTGGTGACGTAGGCGTCGTCTTTTTTGAGATCGGTGTTGGTGTTGCTCCAGTTTTCATCGGCAACGACGTCACTCGCCTTGATAACACCCTGATTGTCGATGGTCGTCGTGACCTTTGCCTGACGGTCGACCGGAGCATGGTCACACTTGCAGCCCATGCCCTTAACAAAGCACTCGACACCGTGCGCCGCCTCGCAGTCCTCGGGGCATCCGGGCTTACCGCAACCCTTGTACTGCTTGTGGATATACGGCGATACCTTGATCGTCGCCGTCTGACCCTTCTTAAGGGTGATGACGCCATCCTTGGCAGCATCGGCATCAATCTGGACGGTACCGTGACGATACTGATCCTCGTCATTTGTCGAGCTGGAAGCCGCTTGGGCCGCAACCGTGTCTTGGCCCAGCGTCTCTGCGTAGGCAATCTCGCCCGCAAAAAGCGCCGGCGTCGTCATGGTGACTGTTAACGCCGCAACCGTTGCAAGCTTGCCAAAGCAGCTCAACCTTCCCTTCCAATTCCATTTCATCGGACCGTCACCGGCCCGCTCGGAGCACCTAGCCATGCTCTCACTTCCTTCCTCCAGCATCTCGCCAATATGGCGATAGTCTGATGAATTATATTTTACTGAGAATAATTTCTTGCGAGAATATAAGGCCGATTCCGTCAACGGCAGAACGAATCAATTCAAACAAAAAGTCTGATGCATCTATTTTCGCAGGTAGATACATCAGACT
>CAVCBD010000079.1:0-9962 GCA_963599935.1 Acutalibacteraceae bacterium
CCGGCGTGGGCGAGGTGCCCGCGGGCGTGACGCTCAGCGGCGCAAACTGCCAGCCTGGCGATGTCATCCTGGTCTCGGGCACGCTGGGTGACCACGGCATCGCCATCATGAGCCAGCGCGAGGGCCTGGCGTTTTCGAGCAACATCGAGAGCGACGCCGCGCCGCTCAACCACCTGATTGCCGATGTGCTGGCCGCAGCCCCTGACACGCGATGCTTCCGCGACCCCACGCGCGGCGGCCTTGCATCCACACTCAATGAGTTTGCGCAGGCCAGCGGCGTTGCAATGGAGGTCGATGAGGACGCCGTGCCCGTGCGCCCCGATGTGCAGGCGGCTTGCGAGATGCTCGGCTACGACGTGTTGCAGGTTGCCAACGAGGGTAAGATGGTCGCCGTGGTGCCGGCCGAGCAGGCCGATGCGGCTCTAGCCGCCATGCGTGCCGCCCGCTACGGCGAGAACGCCGCGATTATCGGCCGCGTGCTGCCACTTGGACCGGACGCTCGACCCGCCGTGCGCGTACGCACCGGCTGGGACTCGACCCGCATCCTCGACATGCTCGTGGGAGAGCAGCTGCCAAGGATTTGCTAGGGCGGAACCGCACGGTCGTCGCAATGTGGCTTGACATCCCTGGAGATATTCAGATTCCAAGCGCGCCCAACGCATAAGCCCAGTATTATGAGGTGCGTTTGAAACCCAATGACGGGAGTTTTCATGGCAGCAGCTTTTTCCCATGTAATCTTTGACCTGGACGGCACCATCCTCAACACGCTCGAGGACCTGGCAGCCGCCGGCAACCATACCTGCGAGATGCACGGCTGGCCCACGTTTGCCGTTGACGAATACCGCTATAAGGTGGGAAACGGCATGCTCAAGCTGGTCGAGCGCTTTATGCCCGCCGAGTATGCGGGCGACGGTCGTATGTTTGAGCAGACGCTTGCCGAGTTTAGGGCCTATTACGGCGAGCATAAGGAGGATCACACCGCCCCCTACACCGGCACAATCGAGATGCTCGACCGTCTGCGCGCAGCGGGCGTTCAGCTTGCCGTGCTCACCAACAAGGACCATATTTCGGCAGCCCCGCTTATCGAGAAATACTTTGGTTCCGAGCGCTTTGCGCTGGTGCAGGGCCGTGTCGATGCGTTTCCGCCTAAGCCCGAAGCGCCCGTCACGCTGCATGTGATGGAGGAGCTGGGCGCCGATCCGGCAACCACGCTCTATGTGGGCGATTCCAATGTCGATGTTCTGACCGGTCACAACGCCGGCCTTAAGAGCGCGGGCGTCAGCTGGGGCTTCCGCGGCCGTGCAGAGCTCGAAGCAGCTGGCGCCGACTACGTGGTGGACACCCAGGAAGAGCTCGCGGCACTGATTCTGGACGAGTAACGAAGCCGCCGCTCAACGCGGCTGCGACAATTCTTCCGCGAGGAAAGCGCATCCCGTTTTGGAGCTCCGGAATGGGATGCACTTTCCGCTTGAGCCCCGTCGGGGAAACGGCATCCCGTTTTGGAGCAATATTCCGGGTCGCACTTTCCGCAACCCACCCCATCCGGAAACCGCGACCCACTATTCGCCCAAATACCGGCTCGCATTTTCCCGAGCATTTGATGCGGCGTTGATACAAGGAGTGTCCCCAACTGCCGGCAGAAAAGGAACGTCCCCAAGTGCCGCCTCAATGACTACCATGGCAACGCCGCAGGTAGAGGACGGGCAGCGAGCGGGCGCCAGAGCGAACAAATTGGCATGAAAAGAGGACGGCATAGACCTTCTGGTCATGCCGTCCTCTTTGAATGACAAGTTGTCGCTCTGGTGCCCGCGCAGCGTCGAGCCGTTACGGCGTTTGGTAAAACGCCGTAACCCCCTAGCTCATCATGACATTCATCATTTCATTGGTTGCGGAATCGTCGGCGGACCACTCGCCGTCGTCATTGCAGGAGTACTTGAAAGTGACCGTGGTGTCCTTGGTCTTGGCAGCCTTGGTCACGTCGACCATAACCTGACCGGCCATCTTGTACAGCTCGTCATCGGAAGGCATCGAATCGAGCGCGGTGACCTTCTCCTGGTACTGGGTGGCAAAATCCTCAACGATCTGATTCATGGACTTGCAGGTGATGGTGACCTCGGCAGTTGCGGTGCCCTTGTCCTCGTCGACCGTCACGTCGCCGATCTTGTAGTCAAAGCCCTCGAGATAGCTCTTGGCGTACTCCTTGGGATCGATGCCCAGCTGCTCGAACTCGTCGCCCGAGGCCTCTTCCAGGCCGGCGAGGAAATCGTCGCCACCGTTCTTGACCTCGTCAAACTGCGTCGTAAGATCCTCGGTGATGAGCTCCTCAACCGAAGGACCTCCGCAGCCAGAAAGCACAACCACGCACGCGACCAAAACAGCCATCAGGGGCGCAAGCAGCAGCTTCTTCTTCATGACATTCCTCCCAACAAGCGGCACCGCGCTTCCCAACACGGTGCACGTCGTAACAATAAGGCCATACTAGCCGCTAACGAACACCCTCGGCAAAGCAAAGGAGCGGACGGCTCAATTTAACGTCTGAACGGTTTGCCGGTCCGCTCAACGTGCAATAAAACGCATCCGGACCGTGCAATAAAAAAGGGTGGCCGGATAACCCGACCACCCCAAAACACCCTATGGATGCCGCAGCTTACTTGCGGACAACCTTGACGATGGCGTCGCCGGCAGCGACAGCGGAGTCAGCCTCGACGGCGAGCTCGACATCGGCGAACTCGGCGGTGTTGGACACAGCCACGACGACGCAGTCCTTGTAACCGGCAGCGGCGATCTTGGCGCGGTCGATCTTGAGCATGGGCTGACCGGCCTTGACGACGTCGTCGGCCTTGACGAAGCCCTCGAAGCCGTCGCCGTTCATGTTGACGGTATCGACGCCAACGTGCACCAGAACCTCGATGCCGCTATCGGACTGCAGGCCCACGGCGTGACCCATGGTGACGGTCACCTTGCCGTCGCAGGGAGCGTAGACCAGATCGTCCTCGGGCCACACGGCGCAGCCCTTGCCCAGGACCTCGCCACCAAAGACGGGATCGGGCACGTCGGCCATCTTGATGACCTTACCCTTGACGGGCGAGCACAGCACGTCGGCGCCGGCAGAAGCAGAGATGGAGGCGGGAGCAGCGGCAGCCGCGGGCTCAGCCTTCTTCTTGAACATATCAAACAGACCCATATGTTTTCTCCTCTTGATTAAGCGCAACGTTATGCGCATGCCTATGGTGATTATAGTGCCAAATGGCCCAAATTCTAAGGTGAGGGCTCGAATCGAAAACCCCACCGACACCTTTGTCCCATCGGCGCCCGTCTTGTTGATTAACCCTCGATAAGCCCCAGGCGCACAAAGGCGTTCCAGATGCCGTCGTCATCAACATTCGTTGTCACGAAATCGGCCGCCGGTCCGGCGTTCGTCAGAACGCAGGAACTCAATCGCCGGAACTCAATTACTCCAGGCCCTCGGTGCCATTGGACTTGATGATCTTCTGGTATGCGAAGAAGCTGTCCTTGCGGCGACGCTCGTAGGTGCCGGTGCCGTCGTCGTACTTATCGACGTGGATGAAGCCGTAGCGCTTGCGCATCTCGCCGGTGCCGGCGGACACCAGGTCGATGGGGCCCCACCAGGTGTAGGCGATCAGGTCGACACCGTCGGCAACGGCCTCGCCCATGGCCTTGATGTGGCTCTGCAGGTAGGCGATGCGGTACGGATCGTGGATGGAACCGTCCTCCTCGACCTCGTCGTAGGCGCCCATGCCGTTCTCGACCACCATTAGCGGAATCTCGTAGCGGGCGTAAATCTCGTTGAGGGCGATGCGCAGGCCCAGCGGGTCGATCTGCCAGCCCCAGTCGGTGGACTCCAGGTAGGGGTTCTTGCCGCCAAAGGTCATGTTGCCCTCGGTCATCTCGTGGTCCTTGTGGGTGCCCACGGTGCCTGACATGTAGTAGCTAAAGGTGTAGAAGTCGACCTTGCCGTCGGCGATGTCCTGCAGGTCGCCGTCCTCCATCGCAAGCTCGACATCGTTCTCGGCCCAGAAGCGCTTGGCATAGAACGGATACTTGCCGCGCACCTGCACGTCGGAGCAGTACCAGTTCATGGTATTCATCTCCTGCTGCGCGGCGAACACGTCGGCCGGATCGCACGTGGCGGCATAGGAAAGGATGAAGCAGTCCATGTTGCCCATCTTAAACTGCGGGTAATGCTCGTGGGCATAGCGCACGACGCGGCCGCTGGCGACAAACTGGTGATGCAGCGCCTGCATACGAGCCTGCGGCGTAGCATGGACCGCCGAAGCCGGGCCCTCAAAGCCCTGAATCATGCTGGTCTCAAAGAGGTTGCCCATGTCCTGAGTGCCGCAGTTGATCTCGTTGAAGGTGAGCCAGAACTTGACCTTGTCCTGATAGCGGTCGAAGACGGTCTGGCAGTACTTCTCAAAGAAGCCGATGAGCTCGCGGCTCGCCCAGCCGTTGTATTTCTCGACCAGGTGATAGGGCATCTCGTAGTGCGACAGGGTCACGAGCGGCTCGATATTGTGAGCGCGCAGGCAGTCGAAGACGCGGTCGTAAAAGGCGAGGCCGGCCTCGTTGGGCTCGGCGTCGTCGCCGTTGGGGAAGATGCGGCTCCAAGAGATGGACATGCGGAACATGTTGAAGCCCATCTCGGCGAACAGCGCGATGTCCTCCTCGTAGTGATAGTAGAAATCGATGCCGTCATGATTGGGGTAGAAGCGGTTGGGGTCGATGTCGATCGTAATCTGGCGCGGCTCCTTGTAGCTGCCACCCAAGAAGTGGTCGTCGACCGACGGACCGCGGCCGTCAACGTTCCAAGCGCCCTCAAACTGATTGGCGGCGGTAGCGCCACCCCAATAGAAACCCTCGGGGAATCCCATAAGTGCCTCCTCGCTCATGCGTGTTGCTGATGAAACGAGTATGCCGCCGAGTCGCTCCAGGCCAGGGCGAAGGCGCCGATTTGGACACTTCTTTTCGCAGACGCGCGCTGCAACAGCGCTGCAGCTGAAACTTTTTGACACCGAAGGAGCGAAGACGATCCGCCCCGCGCTTACCGGCGGTATGCCGCGGGGGTGCAGCCATACTTGTCGCGAAACTTACGGTAAAAGAAGCTCATGTTTTCATAGCCCACCGCATGCGCAGCCGCCCCGGCCGTGGCGCCACCGCGCAGAAGCTCGGCCGCACGCACCAGGCGTCGCTCCTGCACAAGCTGCCTAAAGGTCTTGCCCACATGTCGCTTGAGGAGCGCCGTCGCATAATTAGGGCTCAAGCCAAACTCCGCCGCCATCCCCTCGAGGGAGCATGCAGCGAATTCGCGATCGATATAGCCAAGCATTCCCGTCACCAGGGCAGCGGGCCCCGCCGCGCCGTCCGCCGCGCCGCGCACCAGCTCGCGCTCGTAGCAATCCATGAGCTCGGCCAAAAACAGCTGAAACAGACGCAAAACGATCTCGGGACCGTTGGGGCTCGGGTCGTACAGCTCGCAGAGCATCTCCTGCATGTAGCGCCGAATCCGACGGCTCTCGCCGCAGTAAAAACGGACATGGCCCCGATGGTCCGTCTCGCTGTTGAGCGCGTTGAACAAAAACCGCGAGACCGCGCTCTCGCGCGAGAGGCTCGACTCGAGACTCCGGCGCAAAAAAGAGCGTGAAACGGTCATGCTCAGCATGATGTCGTCCTCGCCGAGCGCCGCCACGGCATGAGGGCAAAGGGCGTCGAGCAAAAGCACCTCGTTGCGGCCCAGCTCGAGCCTCTCCCCCGCCACCGTCTGCGGGCAGCGTCCGCGATACACATAGCTCATCTCCACGTAATCATGCACGTGCTCGGGAACTGCATTAAAGCGCGAGTTTTTCCTTATCGTCAGGCCACGCGGCATGCCGGGCTGGGCATAGGCAAACCCTGGCTGCCCAATCTTGCGCACTGGGCATCCGTCGATTTCGACATGCTCGGTCATAATCGACCAATCAAATGCCATGCCGTCTTTATAAGCGATCTCACTGGCGCTCAGTTCGTTGAGCCTACGCTCGAGCTCGTCGATCTCCATGGCTTGCCAATCGTTGATTTGGTCATAGTTCGTCGTGATTCAGATATTAGCAGAACGCGCCGACGCGTCCATAATCTGTGCTATGCAGCAGACCGATCGAGCCAAGGAGGATCCATGACCGCGTACTATCAGCAGGTGCTCGAGGGCACATACGACAACCACGTGCTTCCGTTTTTGTGGATGAAGGGCGAGAGCCATAAGACCATTGCCGAGTATCTGGAAAAGATCGCCGGCGCCGACATCCACGAGGTCTGTCTCGAAAGCCGCCCACACCCCGATTTTTGCGGCGAGGGCTGGTGGCGCGACTTGCGCTTTGTCATTGACGAGTGCAGGCAGCTAGGCCTTAAGCTCTGGATCTTGGACGACGCGCACTTCCCCACGGGCTTTGCCAACGGCGCCGTCAAGGAGGCCGTGCCCGAGCTCCGCAAGATCGTGCTCACGCACCGCACGTTCGACATCGTGGGCCCCACGTCCGCCGCGAGCATCGCGCTCGCCAACATGCTCGACAAAACGGAGCGCTTCTACGGCGTGACATTTATGCAGGACGGCAGCCCCGTCGACGTCGCTTACCGAGTAATCGACGATGCAGACGGCAACCCCAGCCGCCTGGTCTTCGATGCACCTGCGGGCCTCACGCAGGCATGCGTGATGTTCACGAGCGGCAAGACCTCCTACAACGAGGACTACATCAATATGGTCGACCGCGCCTCGGTGGCGCAGCTCATCGATGCTGTCTACGAGCCGCATTTTGAGCATCTGGGCGATGAGTTTGGCAAGACGATCCTGGGCTTTTTCTCCGATGAGCCCGGATTTGCCAACGAGAAGGGCACCACGGGCCCCGATGGCATCTCGGACACGCTCATCGGCAAGGCCACCGCGCCCCTACCCTGGTCGGCCGAGCTTGAGCGTCGCCTACGCGCGGCACTGGGCGAGCGCTACCTGGCCGAGCTCCCGCACCTGTGGGACCGCGAGCCGGCCGGCGCGCACGTACGCCACGTCTATATGGACATCGCGAGCACCCTCTATAAGGAGTGCTTCTGCGACCAGCTCGGAGACTGGTGCCGCGCGCGCGGCGTGCAGTACATCGGCCACGTTATCGAGGACAAGGACTGCCACGCGCGCCTGGGCGTGGGCGCCGGGCACTACTTCCGCGCCGTGGGCGGTCAGGACATGGCGGGCGTCGACATCGTGATCAACCAGCTGGTACCCGGCATGGACCGCGGCCTTCACAGCTACGGACGCGGCGTGTGGAACCTCGAGTTCTATAACTACGTGCTGCCCAAGCTGGGCTCCTCGGCAGCACACCTCGACCCCAAAAAGCAGGGGCGCTGCATGGCCGAGGTCTTTGGCGCATTTGGATGGCACGAAGGCCTACGCGAGATGAAGTGGATCGCCGATCATTTTTTGGTGCGCGGCGTCAATTGGTTTGTGCCGCATGCCTTTAGCATGGCCGCCTTCCCCGACTGGGACTGCCCGCCGCATTTCTATGCGCATGGCCAAAACCCCCAGTTTGCACACTTTGGGCAGCTCATGAGCTACATGAACCGTACGGCGAGCCTGCTGAGCGGCGGGCGCGCAACGACCCCGGTGGCGCTTCTCTACCATGCGGACGCCGAGTGGGCAGGCGAGGCGAACTTTATGCAGCATGCCGCCTCCGAGCTTTTGCGCGCGCAGGTCGACTTTGACATCGTGCCGGCAGAGGCATTTGAGGACGCAGGGCGCTATGCCGTTGAAATTGCCGCAGACGGTAGCGGCTTTAGCGTGAACGGCCAGGCATACCGCTGCCTGGTGATGCCCGGAGCCGAGTTTGTCGGCGGAGCCGTGCTCGACTTTGCCGCGCGTGCCGCAGCCGCAGGTGTTGCCGTGTACGCGCTGGATGAGTTGCCGAACAAGCGCTACGACGGTGACACTGCAGGCCGCGAGGGCTTTGCCTCCCTGGATGCAGCCGCGGTCGCCGACATCAAGCTCCTGGCGACCACCGAGCTCGCAGACACACTTGCCAATACCGGCATGCAGACCGTGGTTTGCGCCGAGCCCCAGCCCTGGCTGCGCGCACTGCGCTACGAGCGGGCGGGCGAGAGCTATCTGATGCTCGTCAACGAGCATCCCAAGCAGGGTATCTCCACTCAGATTGCGCTTGCCGACGGCACACCCGTTGCAGGCGCGCGCCTCGACCTGCTCAACGGCACCGAGCCCGCCGCCTTTGACGGCACGCTCGAGCTGGCTCCCCACGAGAGCTGCATCGTGGTCCTTGGGGCTACAGGTTCCGTTGCTGTGGCAACCGCCGAAGACGAAGCCACATGCGTCGACGGGCCCTGGGCGGTTGCCTTCTCTGCCCCTGGCACCGATGCCTTTGGCGAGTCTGTTGAGCTTGCAGACCTGCACGACCTTTCCTCGGCCGAGTTCCCCGGCAAGGCCGGCACATTCCGCTACCGGGCCTCCTTTGTCCTGGGCGAAGCGGCCACCCGCACCGTCATCGACCTTGGCGAGGTCTTTGAGACCGCAACCGTCACCCTCGACGGCAAATCCCTCGGCACCCGCATCTGTCCGCCTTACCGCTTTGAGGCCGCCGCACTTTTAGCCGGCGAGCACGCGCTTACGATCGATATCATCAACACCCTCGACCACGCCGTCCCCGACATGTTCGGCATGACCGAGCCCTCCGATCCCAGCGGCCTCTTGGGGCCCGTACGCGTGCTCGGATAGCAGCCCGAGCGCAAGCAACTCGGGCAGGGCACGCCCTATGTTGAGCCCGCGCAGCGTCGAGCGGTCCGTCGTTCATAGACCGGCGGACCAAAACTCCCAGCCAAGCCGAACGTTTTATTTATCGCTATGATTGGTTTATCGCGACGCAAACGCATAGGAGCCATATGGATATCAGGCGAAAGATCACGCAGGGCAAAAGCCTCACCCCCACCGAGCAACAACTTGGGCGAACGGCCCTCGCCATGGGCGAGGATGTGCGCGGGCTTTCCATTAAGGAATTTGCCGCGTGCGCCAACGTTTCGGTCGCGAGCGTGCACCGCTTTTGCAAAAAGCTCGGCCTCAAGGGATTCAAAGACCTCAAGGTCGAGCTCATCCGCCAGGCGACCGAGGCGGGCAACCGGCGCGACGTGGACATCAACTTTCCCTTCGATGCCACCTCCACCCCTGCGCAGGTGATGGAGCGCATGGAGGGGCTCTACCAGACCACCTTGGCCGAAACGCAGGAGCTGCTCGACCCTGCACAGCTCGACCACGCCGCCAAGCTCATCATGCGCGCCGGCACCGTGGACATCTACACGGGCTCGCATAACCTGTATCCAGCGGGAATGTTCCGCGATCGCTTGCTTTCCGCCGGCAAAAGCGCGACGTGCCACGACAGCGTCGAGGCGCAGGTGCGCACGGCGCTCGCCTCGGGTCCCGACCATGTGGCAATCGTCATCTCCTACAGCGGCCTTGCCCCCAACCTCAAGGAGATCTTGCCGATCCTTAGCAGTCGACATGTCCCGGTCATCGTCATCGGCACGCCGTACTGTGCCCGCATTCACCCCGGCTTTGCCGCCTATCTCACGGTAAGCGACCACGAGAGCATGACGCACCGCATCACGCAGTTCGCCAGCCATATCGCCGTGCAATACGTACTCGATTCGCTCTATAGCAGCTACTTTGCCAAAGATTACGCCCGCTGCTCCGAGTTCTTAGAGCGCTCGTTCCCCTACACCCGCCTGCCCGGACTCAAGTAGCGACGAGCGTGGATTTTTGGACACTCAGATAACGAGCGTGGATAATCTCCCACTTTGAGCCCGCACACAGGCCAAAACCGGGAGATTATCCACGCTCATTTTGGGTCCCCTGGGAACGCATGAGGAAGGCGGATAGACAGCCGTTATTTGCGAGGCGTCAGCGACGTAAAGAGTCCGTGTTG
>CAVCBD010000080.1:0-9845 GCA_963599935.1 Acutalibacteraceae bacterium
GAGTGGTAAACATGGCAAGCATGGTTCCTTATCGTTCGGTTTTTGGCGTTCGTCCCTCTGCAAGCTCGTTGTTCGATCTGTTTGATGATATGAGTGATCTGGCGAACAGCTCTATTGCCTCTAAGGCGTTCCCCGTTGATGTTGAGGATAAGGGCGATGGCTATGAGGTCAAGGCTTATCTGACCGGCGTCGCCAAGGACGATATCGATGTCGAGCTTAACGAGGGCCGTCTGTCCATTAGCGTGAATGTCGAGGAAGACGAGGAGAACGAGGGCAAGAACTTCCTGCAGAAGGAGTTCAGCTCGTACAGCGCAACTCGTGGCGTGTATCTAAAGGACGCTTCGAGCGAGGGCCTCTCGGCTAAGTACGCTGACGGCATCCTGACCGTTACGGTTCCCAAGATCGTCGAGAAGAAGAACGTTACGAAGATCTCCATTGACTAACTTCGTTGGCGTTCTGTGCTATTAAGAGATAACAAAAGGGGCTGGGAAGCGATTCCCGGCCCCTTTTGCTGTCTAGGATAATCTAATGAATGGTTGCTGGCCGATGCTGGCTTGCGGGGCGTATCGAGAGTTTTCGCGATCCTTGGAGAAGGGTGGCGGAGCTGCCGACCTCGTCATCCAAGGTTGCGGCTAGAGCTTTGGCATAGCTTTTGACGGTAAGGCTCGGGCGATTATTATCTTGGCTGATATGCATGGCAATGAGCTGTTCGGTGCGATCGGTAACGAGTTCGCGCGCGGCTTCGGCGGCTTGGTCGTTGGAGAGGTGCCCCCTTGCAGACAGGATGCGCTCCTGAAGAAAGCGGGGATATTCTCCCTCGCGCAGCATGGTCACATCGTGGTTGCTTTCGAGCGCGAGGACTCGACAATCTTTGAGGGTGTTCATGGCTTGGCTCGATAGCTCTCCGGTGTCGGTGGCAAAGCCGATAGAATCATCGAGGGTGTCGAATCGATAGCCGACTGGATTGATGACATCGTGTGATGTTGAGTAGGTTTGCACGTGGATGCCGGCAATGGATAGGGTGTCACCGGGATCGAACTCCTCGACAGACAGATACGAAAGTTTTTCTTTGCTCGAAAGTGTGCCCCTGCTGGCATAGAGGGGGCCGTGCCAGTGCTTGCACCAGACATCGAGACCTTTGATGTGGTCGCTGTGCTCATGAGTGATGAGAAGAGCCGAGACGTTGACTGCCGAGAGCCCCAGTTCTGCCATGCGCTTTAATGTCTCGCGGCGAGAAAGACCGTCGTCAATCATGATGAGCCCTCGGGGGCCTTCGATGAGCGCGCAGTTGCCTTTTGAGCCGCTGCCAAGGATATGAAGGTGCAGACGAGACATAATATTCCAAAGGATACAATGGGTGCGAACGAATAGAGGAGGAAGCAAATGCCAACGGTATCTCAGCATTATGGACACCATGCTGCATCGTGGGCTGATGATAGGGCCCTGGCAACGCGGCAGACGGCTGCCCCCGTGGTGCTCATGGTATCAGGTGGTGCGGACTCGACGGCATTGCTCCTTATGGCATGCACATCAAAGTTGGATATTCTGGATGGGCGTGGTGTGGCCCCCATCGCGCGCGAGCGACTGCACGTGCTGCATGTGAACCATCATCTGCGCGGCGAGGCATCCGATGGCGACGAGGCCTTTGTGCGCGGCCTATGCGCACAATATGGCTTGCCGCTGTGTGTTGAGCATGCCTATTTTGATGATGAATCGGGCAATATCGAGGCGGCTGCCCGCGAGGTGCGCTATGCCGCGGCGCGGAGGTATGTTCGCGAGCTCTGCGCCCAGACGGGGGCACCGCGAACGGCGGCTCGTATCTGCACTGCGCACACGTCTTCGGATCGCGCTGAAACGTTTTTGATGAACGCGATTAAGGGTTCGGGGCCCGCTGGCCTATCGAGCATTCCTCGCCGGAGGAATATCGTGGTGCGTCCCCTGCTCGACCTGACTCATGATGAGCTCGTGGGCTATTTGCAGGTGCATGGTCAGCCGTGGCGAGAGGACGAGAGCAACGAGGACGTGTCGTACTTGCGTAACTATGTGCGCCATCGAGTGATGCCGGTGGTGGCGCAGCGCAACGCGAGTGTCTGTAAGACGATTGGCGCCGCCTGCGAGATCTTGGGCGATGAGGACGCCTTTCTTTCCCAGCTTTCCGCACAGGCGTTTCGAAGCTGCCTGCGTAAGGAGGCGGCGGGTGCACTAGTTCTTGACGCTCGCCGACTGGCCGCGGCCGAGGTGGTGATTGCTCGGCGCATGGTGCGACTGGCAATTAAGCGTATCGACCCCGACGCTCGCCCGGAGATGCGGCATGTGGAGCGCGTGCTCGCCTGTGTCGCCGAAGGCTCGGGTTCGGTCACGCTGCCGGCGGGAATCGATGCGCGCGTGGAGTTTGGCATGCTGTCATTCAAGGCTCCGGCGGCGCGCGAGGGGTTAGTTGCCGATTGGGTCACCATTCCCGGTCGATTGCCGCTGGGGGCGGGCCGCGTTCTGGTGGCAGAGCCGATGGCCGTCGAGCCGGGGTGTGATATTGTGCGCCGTGCCCGCGAACTCGCGGGTGCCGGAGGGGCGGCCGCGATGGTGGATGCTGCGACGCTGGGCTTTGCCGATCGCGATAGCGAACGGATGCTCGCCGGCTCGTGCGGGGAGATTCCCGCCGAGGCGCGTTTGGCGCGTCTGTGGGTAGACGGTCCCGCGCCGGGGGATGTGATGTGTCCGTTGGGCATGAGTGGGCGAAGTAAGAAGGTATCCGACCTGCTCAACGAGGCTCGTATTCCCGTTTCTGAGCGCGCAGGCGTTCCTGTGGTGAGAACGGCTCCGGGAGGTGCCGTGGTATGGGTCGCAGGCGTTCGCACGGACGAGCGTTTTAAATGCACGGCCGCAACGCGCGTGGCATATCTGCTTCGTGTGGTCGATGCGGAGTAGCGTCCCACGCCAGCTATTCTGTGCGACGTTGACGGTATTCCCGCGCTGATGGCGTACGGGCTGGAAAATATACCCCGTGCGCTGCTAGAATGTGAAGTTCGCGTCCATACGGCGGTGTGTGGGCGATAAGCACAAGAAAGGGTTGTCATGGCTTCTCAACATCCGGATATCGAGAAGGTTCTGTTTACGCAGGAGGATATCGACGGTATCGTCTCTCGCCTAGGCGAGCAGATTACTCGCGACTACGCGGGTAAGGATCTGGTGCTGATTGCGGTCCTGCGCGGCGCCGTGGTCTTTATGGGCGACCTGATGCGCAAGATCGAGCTGCCGACCAACATCGATTTCATGGCTGTTTCGAGCTATGGCGACGGTGTGAAGTCCTCGGGTATCGTGCGTATCATTAAGGACCTGGATATCGACATCCGCGGTCGCGACGTGCTGATCGTCGAGGACATTCTGGACTCGGGCCTGACGCTCAAGTACCTGATGAAGAACCTCGAGAGCCGCAAGCCCGCTTCTCTGGAGGTTGCCGCCTTCCTGTGGAAGGACGTTGAGGACCGTACCTCGGCCGTCACGCCCAAGTATGTTGGAACCCATTGCCCCGATGCCTTTGTGGTGGGCTACGGCCTCGACTATGCCGAGCGCTATCGTAACCTTCCGTATCTGGGCATTTTGAAACCGGAGGTTTATTCGTAAGATGCCCGACGACCGTAACGATAACAATTCCCAGACTCCCCGGGAACCTAAGATCCCGGGGATGCCCGGAGGCAAGAAGCCCACGCGTACGGGCTGGCTGTATTTTATTTTGGCTTGCGCGCTTCTGGGCTATGCCTTCTTTAACATGGGCTCCGGCTTTGCCAATTCCAGCAATACCGTAAAGCTCGCGACGAGCGAGATGGTCAACGCCATTAAGCAGGATCGCGTCGAAGATTTGACCTATACGGTTCAAGACGGAAGCGTGGCGGGTCATTACTGGAAGACAAAAAAGGACAAGGGCGATACGAGCGAGCTCAAAAGCTTCTCCTCGACCTATGTCGGCTCCGATTCGCTTGCCGAGCTTATGGCGGAGCACCCCGATACCAAGTACATCGTCAACACCAACGATCCCGATTTTTGGGGCGACCTGGCGATGAGCGTGCTACCGACGATTGCCCTGATTGCCATCATGTTCTACTTTATGCGCCAGATGATGGGTGCCAACAACAGGAACATGCAGTTTGGCAAGACCAACGCCAAGACCAACGAGGCCACGCGCCCCAAGGTTAAGTTCGAGGACGTTGCCGGCGTGGACGAGGCAGTCGAGGAGCTCGAGGAGATCCGTGACTTTTTGAGCGATCCGGATCGCTATCGCAAGCTGGGCGCCAAGATCCCGCGTGGCGTGTTGCTGGTGGGCCCTCCGGGCACCGGTAAAACGCTGCTGGCCAAGGCCGTTGCCGGCGAGGCGGGCGTGCCGTTCTTTAGCATCTCGGGTTCCGACTTTGTCGAGATGTTCGTGGGTGTCGGCGCCAGCCGCGTGCGTGACCTCTTTAAGGAGGCCAAGTCCCAGGCCCCGTCGATCATCTTTATCGACGAGATCGATGCCGTGGGACGTCAGCGCGGAGCCGGTCTGGGCGGCGGTCACGACGAGCGCGAGCAGACGCTCAACCAGCTGCTGGTCGAGATGGACGGTTTTGAGGAAAGCGAGTCGGTCATCCTGATCGCCGCGACCAACCGTCCTGATATCCTGGATCCGGCATTGCTGCGTCCCGGTCGTTTTGACCGTCAGGTTACGGTCGACCGTCCGGATGTGAAGGGCCGCGAGCAGATTTTGCGCGTGCATGCCGAGAACAAGCCGATGGACGAGGACGTGAAGTTTGAGAAGCTCGCCCAGATGACCGTTGGCTTCACCGGCGCCGATCTGGCAAACCTGCTCAACGAGTCTGCGCTGCTGGCTGCCCGCCGCCATCGTTCCGTGATCTCGATGGACGAGGTCGAGGAGTCGATGGAGCGCGTGATTGCCGGTCCGCAGCGCAAGGGTCGTGTGATGACCGAAGCCGAGCGCACCACGATTGCCTACCACGAGAGCGGTCACGCCCTGGTGGGCCACATCCTGGAGCATTCCGATCCGGTTCATAAGATTTCGATTGTCAGCCGCGGCCAGGCTCTGGGCTACACACTGCAGCTTCCGCAGGATGATCACTTCCTCAAGACCAAGAACGAGATGCTCGACGAGCTCGCCGTGTTCTTGGGCGGTCGCGTTGCCGAGGAACTCATGTGCGACGACATCACGTCGGGCGCGAGCAACGATCTGGAGCGCGCGACCAAGATGGCGCGCGAGATGGTCACGCGCCTGGGCATGAGCGAGGAGCTTGGAACGCAGGTGTTTGGTGAGGCACAGCATCAGGTATTCCTGGGCCGCGATTACGCCGATCACCAGGATTACTCCGAGGAGACGGCGCGCCGCATCGATATCGAGGTTCAGCGCATCATGCGCGAGGCCCATCGTCGTGCGGTCGAGATTTTGGATGCCCGTCGCGACCAGCTCGATTTGATGGCCAAGGTACTGCTTGAGCGCGAGACCGTCGAAGGCGACGCCGTGAACGCCCTGCTCGACAACGAGTGGGACGCCTACCTTGAGCGCGAGGGCGATATCCTGGCGGCCAAGGAGGAGCGCAATGCCAAGGCGGCCGGTATGCCGACCAAGAAGCGCGCGCCTCGTATGAGCGAGGAGGAGCTGGCGGCTGATGCCGCAGCCTTTGCGCAGGCGGCCATGCAGGAGGATGCCGAAGCCGCATCCGATGATGCCGGCGATGAGTGTGCCGCCAATGCCGGTGCCGACACCGACGCCGACAAATAGTCTTTGTGGTGAAAGCCTCCGCGGGGAAACCTGCGGAGGCTATTTCTTTTGAGCGATATGGGGCCATCTGTTGATTGGGGACAGACTTAAATGAGCGTTTTCACGCATTTAAGTCTGTCCACAATTAACATTGCTGCGGCACTTTGCTCAGCTAAAGCGTACAATAGCGCCTATGCGAAAGGGGAACAGATGATCAACGAAACTATGTATGCTCGCGGTGCGGAAAGCTCCATCATCCGTGAGATCTTTAGCTATGGCCTTGAGCGCAAGGCACAGATCGGTGCGGAGAACGTATTCGATTTTTCGCTGGGTAACCCGAGCGTTCCGGCACCTGCCGCCGTGGCTGAGTCCATTAAGAAGGCCTTGGAGCTGCCGAGCGACCAGCTGCATGGATACACGCCTGCGCCGGGTCTGCCGCAATGTCGAGCGGCCGTCGCCGACTCGCTCAACCGTCGCTTTGGCACGAGCTATGAGGACAAGGACGTCTTTATGACGGTTGGCGCGGCGGCTTCGCTCACCTGCACACTCAACGCCATCACCAATCCGGGCGATGAGGTTATCGTCATTGCTCCGTATTTTCCGGAGTACCGCGTCTGGATCGAGAAGGCCGGTTGCACGTGCGTCGAGGCGCTTGCCAACGAGGACACATTCCAGCTGAGCGTGGGCAACGTTCTTAAGGCTATTACCGACAAGACGGCAGCGGTCATTATCGACTCGCCCAACAACCCGACCGGCGCCGTGTATACGCGCGACACCTTGACGCGCCTGGCCAATGTCTTACGAGAGGTCAACGCCAAGCGCGATCCCGAGAACCCGATCATGCTGATCTCGGATGAGCCGTACCGCGAGATCGTCTATGGTGCCGAGGTGCCTTGGGTGCCCTCGATCTACGAGCACACTATCGTGTGCTACTCGTATTCCAAGTCGCTTTCGCTTCCGGGTGAGCGTGTGGGCTGGATTTTGGTCCCCAATACGAATCCGCAGGCCGCCCGCTTGATGCCCGCCGTTGCCGGCGCCGCCCGTACGCTGGGCTTTGTGTGTGCACCGGCGCTCTTCCAGCGTGTGATTATCGACTGCATCGACGAGCCGAGCGATGTTGAGGCCTATGCACGCAACCGCACGTCGCTAACCGGTGCGTTGGCGGAGTATGGCTACACGTATGTTGAGCCGGATGGTGCGTTCTACCTATGGGTGAAGGCGCTGGAGCCCGATGCGAATGCCTTCTGCGAGCGCGCGAAGAAGTACGAGCTGCTCGCGGTGCCCTCGGATAGCTTTGGCATGCCGGGCTGGTTCCGCTTGGGCTATTGCGTGAGCCATGAGACGATCATCAACTCGCTGCCTGCGTGGAAGCAGTTGGCAGACGAGTATCGTTCAAAGTAAAGCGCTCTGCTTACAATGTTTTACGTGAAACGGGGTTTGGTGTTAAGCCGGACCCCGTTGTCATGGACGTTGTGTCGTTGGGATGGAGCGGTTTTACGACCATCGAATGCTATGCGTACAATGAATATACGCGACGGCCATACTGGACAAGGAGACCTGATGCCCTACCTTCTTTCTTGTGATATTCATACTCATACGTTGTTCTCCGCGCATGCGTACTCAACCATTGAGGAGAATGTGTACTGGGCGGCGGAACGTGGCCTGCAGGTGCTCGGATCTGCCGACCATCTGAGCTCGATGGTTACGGCTTGCCCCAACGACCTGCGCAGTTTCCAGTTCTTTATTAACCAGGATATCTGGCCGCGCATTTGGAGCGGCGTGCTGGTGCTTCGCGGCGCCGAGGCCGATATCGTTTCGCTGGACGGCAGCTTGTTTGGCGAGGACATTCCCGTTTCGCTCGATATCGCCGGCGATTCGTATAGTCGTGAGCATTCGCTGTTCGATTTGGTGACGCGTAATTTGGATTATTTGGTGGCAAGCGTGCATAACCCGCAGTTTGCCGAAGGCGCGACGCTCGCCCAGACAACCGAGATGTACATCAATGCCCTGGAGCACCCCAAGGTGTTTATGCTTGGGCATACGGGTCGTTCGGGCGTGCCGTTCGATATCGATGAGGTGCTGCTGGCGGCCAAGGCCAAGCACAAGATAATCGAGATCAACAACCACAGCCTTGAGCATGGCAACGATGCTGAGCATTGGGACGTGTGCCGCAAGATCGCCGAGCGCTGCGCCGAGCTGGGCGTGGGCATTGGCGTGTCGACTGATGCGCACATTGGCATGGCCATTGGCAAGCTCGACCACGCCCGCAAGATGCTCGACGAGATTCATTTCCCGCTGGATTTGATCGTGACACGCGACCGCGAGACGCTGCTTCGCGAGATGGCGGCAGCCGGCGTGTGTGACCTGCGCAAGGGGATGTAGCGGAGTTCATAAGCCAAGCGAAGGGGGCAGTCCAGACGGGCCGCCCCCTTTCTTGTGTCGGTGGATTAGCGGCGCTCGAGGACCGCGACGGTCTCGGTGTGGTCGGTGTGGGGGAACATGTCGACCGGCGTGATCTTGAGCAGGCGATAACCTCCGTCGAGGAGCTGGTGCAGGTCGCGCTCTTGGGTGACGGGATTGCAACTGATGTAGGTGATGCGGCGCGGCTTGAGTGCGCAAGCGGCTTCGAGGAACTCTGGTGTGGAGCCGGCGCGTGGCGGGTCGATGGAGAGAACGTCAACGCGCTCGTTGTTATCGGCGGCGTCCAGGATGTAATCGGTGGCGTCGTCGGCCATAAACCAAGCGCTGCGGGTGAGGCCGTTGATCTCGGCATTGCGACGTGCGTCGGCAATGCCCGCCGGGTTGCGCTCCACGCCGAGCAGCATAATGCCGACACCCCTGTCCTGGGCATCCTTCGCGGCGCACAGACCGATGGTGCCGCTGCCGCAGTACGCGTCCATAAGAATGTCACCATGCTGCAGGTCCATGCCGTCAATCGCAAGCTGATAGAGCAGCTCGGTCTGCTGTGGATTGGTCTGATAGAACGCGGTAGGGGAGATATCGAATTCGCAACCGAGCAGCTGGTCGCGCATGCACTCGGCGCCATAGACGATACGAGTCTCCTCACCCAAGATGGCGTTACCGGGACGGCCGTTGATATTTTGGGCGACGGTGACGATATGCGGATCGAGCGCCGCGACGGCCTCAAAGAACTCCTGCGCATGCGGTAAGTCACGCTGGGCGGTCACGAGCGTAACCATGACTTGGTCGGTGCGCCAACCGCAGCGGACGACGGCATAGCGAAGCAAACCAAGATGCTTGTCCTCATTAAAGGCGGGAATATGCAGCCGCTCAGCTTCGCGCGCGATGCCGTTGAGAATCTGACGGGCACCCGGCGCCTCGACAGGACACTCGGGTACGGCGACGATTTTGTGCGTGCCGCGCTCAAAAAAGCCACAGCGGACAGTGCCCTCCTTACCGGGTGCAAACGGAGTGGCAGCTTTATGACGAAAGCCACGCGGCGCAGGATATTTACCCGGGTCGCCCAGGGTGACGCCCATACCGCGAATAGGATCAACGGCGATACCCTCACGCTCGCAGAGCTCAGCAAACAGCTCCTCCATAGCAGCCTGCTTGGTCGCCAATTGCTTCTTATAAGGACGATTGAGCGCCGTGCACCCACCACAAGCCCGCATGATGGAACAAGGCGACTTGGGATCCACGATCTTTCGCGCAGGCTGAGCCGAATCCTTGCGTGAGTCCTTGGAACGAACGTGAGACGCTTTATCCCCGCCGTGACGAGAGCCAGAACGCTTGGTCTTAACCTTGCCTTTGGCCGACTTACCCTTCGCATCCTGAGATGGCTTGGATTTCTTAGAAGATTTTTTCTCCTCCGACCCCTCAGCCGCCTCGATCAAAGCACGACGAGCCTTACGCTCCGCACGAGATTCTGCCATCAATAACTCCACTAATTCATGAATTTAAGCTGCAAGTATTGTACCGTTCCAAGCCAGCAGACGATATGCAAGCGGTTTATTCGTGTTAGTGATAAGCCCAACGACGTTTGCCCGCCGGGTGCCGGGGCAGGGGTTAAGTTTGTCGCGAGTTCCGCACGAACAGGAGAGCACTTAATGTGCTCTCCGTCGTGAGCAGGACTGTAGAGCAG
>CAVCBD010000081.1:0-9393 GCA_963599935.1 Acutalibacteraceae bacterium
GTCACATCCGCCTCGGCCGTAAGCCCTCCGGCGGAATCGATCGCTTGGGACACCCGTGCTCCATCTTTGAGCCGATACACGCCAGGCCTCACAACGGCGCCATCTACATCGACGTACACCTCGGCAGCAGAGGAGCTCTTGGCCGAAGACTCATCGGCATCATCATGAGACACATCACCATCCCCGTGCACATCCGAGGAGATCGTCTCATCACTACGCTCAAACGACACGCCGCTGGAGCGGCTATTAAAACTTGCCATCGCTAAGCCACTCGCGGCGGCAATGACAACCAGAATCGCCACCACCACCGCCTTGTGACCGAGTAACTTGCCCGCCAAGCGGTCCATCCGTTTAACCCGTTCGTGTTGCTCGCGCTGCGCCATAGCAAACACCTCCCAACACCATCGTGTCAGGAAACGAACGCCGCAGCTTCCGCACGTCCACACCAGTTTTAGCGGTCAAACCAAAAGCTGACCAAAACCTTGCGGGAACATGTCCATTTATTCAGGCACACGTCAGCGAACGAACATCTTGGCATCATTTGCCCAGATAGCAAAAGACCGACGATACAGGCGCATCGTCGGTCTATGCAGGCAATTACTCGTGATCTTGGTAAATCTCACGCGGAGCAAGCTCCGGATGTTTGCGTTTTAAGGTCTTAGGGGCCTTATACGTGTTGCTGGAGAAGTCGATGTACTCGGTCTGCTTAAGCAGGCGCTCGATCATCTCCTCGTGGTCGAACAGCTCCCAGGCCTCGTGCACGGCATCGAGCTTGGCATGCGTCTCGGGACGACGCGGCATAAAGAGCGTGCAGCAATCGGGCGCCGCCTCGGTCGAGATATCAAACGTACCGATCTCCTGGGCGCGCGCGATGATCTCCTGCTTATCAGAACCAATGAGCGGACGGAAAACGGGAATCTTCACGGCCTCGTTGACGGCCATGATGTTCTCGAGCGTCTGGGAGGCAACCTGACCAAGCGACTCGCCCGTCACAATGGCCTTGGCGCCCTCGATATGCGCGATGCGCTCAGCAACCGAATACATAATGCGGCGATACATGATCACACGCAGGTTGCTGGGACAGGTGACGGAAATCTCGCGCTGGCAATCGCCAAACGGAACGACATACAGACGGCCGATCTGGACGCCCGGCTCAAGGGCGCGAATGATGTCCTGCACCAGATATTCGCTGGTATCTGGCGTCTGCGGACGACCGGAAAAATGCACCGGCACGCACACGGCACCGCGACGCGCGAGCATCCAGGTCGCCACCGGAGAATCGATGCCCGACGACAGAAGCGTCACGACCTTACCGGCAGACCCCACCGGCAGACCGCCCACACCACGCTCGGAGCGCGCGTACACGTAGACGCTGCCCTGAACCACGAGCACGTGCACCATCGCGTCGGGATCGTGCATCTGGACCTTTTTATCGGGGAACGCCTCGCACAGCACCTCGCCAACCTGTCGATTGATATCAATCGAGGTGAGTTCGTAATCGGTGTTGGAGCGCTTGGCGTGTACCTTAAACGAGTCGAAGGGGCCAAACTCACGCAGCGCCTTTACAGCCGCCGCGCAGTACTCCTGCGGGTCGCGATTGGTGTGATAGGCCAGGGAGACACGGGCAACGCCGGGGACGGTGCGGATGACACGCGCCGCCTCGTCGGCTTGATGCTCGTTAAAGGTCACGAGGATATAACCGGAAATTCGAGACACGGCATTCACGGAAAAGGCGGCCAAAGCCGCCTTAATGTTATCCATGAGGATATGCTCAAAATGTGCGCGGTTCTTGCCCTTCAGTCCAACCTCGTGATAGTGGACCAGGCAGACGCGAGCTGCCATTTAGGCTTCAGCAACCTTATGGCCGAGCGCCTTCTCGTAACGGGCCTCGTCGTAGGAGATATCGCCGTCGACGATCTCGTCCATAGCCATCGAGATGGTATCGGCACCGGAGAGCGCGATGGTGATGTCGTCGACATCCTGGACGGCAAGCACGCGGTTATGCTGGCCGCGCAGCATGCTATTGATGTCGCAGGCACGCTTAGAGGCAAGCGAAGCGAGCAGGAAGCGGTTGTGATCGGTCTTCTCCAGAAGATCGTCAATGCAAGGCTTTACAACGGACACGGACCTCAGATCCTTTCATGCATATCGAGAACGCGAACGAGCTCGTCGGTCGCGCGGTCGAGATCGTCATTCACCACGACGTCGTCGTAGCGGTCGGCAAGGGCAAGCTCATGGGCGGCGTTTGCCATACGCAGCTCAATCGTCTCGGGCGTTTCGGTACCGCGACCGACCAGACGCTCGCGGAGCACCTCGAGCGAGGGCGGCTTGATAAAGATCAGCACGGCCTCGGGGAAACGCTCCTTAACCTGCAGGGCACCCTGGACATCGATCTCCAAGATGAGAGACGAACCAGAGGCGAGCTTGGACTGAACCTCGCTCACCAACGTGCCATAGCAGTTACCGTGGACCTCGGCCCACTCAACAAACTCACCGTTTGCCACGCGGCGGTCGAACTCCTCGCGCGTCAGGAAAAAGTAATTGACGCCATCGACCTCGCCTTTGCGTGGGGCTCGCGTGGTAGCCGAAACCGTCAGGCCCAGGTTAGAGCGACGCTCGCGCACACGAGTGACGAGCGTGCCCTTGCCCGCGCCTGACGGTCCAGAAATCACAAAGAGCTTTGAATCCTGAGCGCTCACTTATTTGGTCAGCTGCTCGAGGAGCTGCTCGCGCTGACGGACGCCAAGGCCCTGGACGCGACGGGTAGCGGAGATGCCGAGCTCCTCCATGATCTTGGCGGCCTTGGCCTTGCCATAACCGGGGAGAGACTCGATGAGGGTGGAAACCTTCATGCGGGAAGCAATGGGGTCATCGGAGTTGAGCACGGACTCGAGGGACTTCTCGCCCTTCTTGATCTGCTCACGGAGCTCTGCGCGAGCGTGACGTGCGGCGGCAGCCTTCTCAAGAGCCTGCTTGCGCTGCTCATCGGTAAGCTGAGGGAGTGCCATTCGTACCTCCAAATAGTTGGGTTATATCTGATTCAATATTTGGCATTTTAGCACGTAAAACGTACAAAATGCTCAATCGCGGCTCCATAGGTTAGACGATACCCGCAAAAAGTGCAATATATCGCGCTAAAAGAAGATCCCCCGACCTGCGATTCCACACAAAGGATGGGAAAGTTTTCGCAGGCACAGGGGCTAATTTGTGCTAATGAGACCCAAAAGTGATGACTTGAGGGAATCTTTTACGCGACGTTTTCGACCAGCTCGGCAACGATGGCGTCAAACGCGGCAACCGGATCGTCGGCGCCGGTAATGGGGCGGCCCACCACGATATGGCTCGCGCCGCGCTCGATAGCCTGGGAAGGCGTGGCCACGCGGGACTGATCGCCCAGCGCAGCACCAACCGGACGCACGCCCGGGGTCACAATCAACGCATCGGGGCCCAGCAGCTCACGCATGTCATGAGCCTCCATCGGCGAGCACACGATGCCGTCGATACCGTTGGCCTGGGCGAGTTTTGCCAGACGGGCGGCCTCCTCGGCAACGGGCGACTCGACGCCGATCTCGCTCAACGCATCCTGATTCATGCTCGTAAGCACGGTAATGGCGACGAGCTTGGCTCGATCCTCGCGTGCCTCCTCGGCACCCTCACGACAGGCGGCGAGCATAGCACCCGAACCCAAGCCGTGAACCGAAAGCAAGTCGGCACCGGCAAGCGAGGCCGAGCGAGCGGCACCGCGCACCTGATGCGGAATGTCATGGAACTTAAGGTCGAGGAACACCTTGAAGCCCAGGTCCTTAAAGGTCTTGACGATCTCGGGGCCCTCAGCGTAATAGAGCGTCATGCCCACCTTGAGCCAGGCGGCATGGCCCGAAAGCTCATGGGCGAGCTCGAGCGCACGCTCACGGTCGCAGTCGAGGGCAACGATAACGCGGTCGCGGGCATCGGTCTCTAGCATTCGAAAGCACCTACCAGCTCGTTGATGTCCTTCACGCCCTGGGACTCGGCCCAGGCCTCGAGCTCGCGCGCAATCTTGAGCGAAGCGCACGGATCGACGAAGTTGGCCATACCGACCGATACGCAGGTAGCGCCAGCCAGGATAAACTCGGCCGCGTCCTCACCGGTCATGACGCCGCCGACGCCGTTGATGGGAATGTCGACGGCCTGGGCAACCTCCCAGACCATACGCACGGCGATGTGATGGCACAGCGGGCCCGAAAGACCGCCCTTGGGCTTGGCCACACGCGACTTGCGGGTGTGGACGTCGATGACCATACCCTGGATGGAGTTGATGACCGAAAGACCATCGGCACCGGCGGCCTCGAGAGCCTTGGCAATCTCGGCAACGTTGACCGGGGCCATCTTCACAAACAGCGGCTTGTCGGTCACCTTGCGGCACGCGGCCATGACGGCAGAGGCGCCCTCGGGCGTGGAGCCCATGGCGGCACCGCCGGCAGCAATGTTGGGGCAGCTCACGTTGATCTCATAGCCGGCAGCCCAGGGGCACAGCTCGACATACATCTCGAGCGCACGGACAAACTCGTCCACGGAATGACCGGCAACCTGGCAGATGACCTGGCAACCGTCCTTGGAGAGCTGCTCGAGCCACGGACCGGACTCGCGGGCGAAAGCGGCCACACCGGGGTTCTGCAGGCCCACGGAATTGATCATGCCACCGGGGATCTCGGCCATGCGGGGTGCGGGATTGCCGGGCCAGGGCTCGGCAGCGCAACCCTTGGTGGTGATGGCACCCAGCTGGGAGACATCAAAGAAGTTCTGGAACTGCCAACCGTAGCCAAAGGTACCGGCTGCGGTGTTGATGGGGTTCTGCATCTTAACGCCGCCGAAATCGACGGCCATGTTCACGGTACCCACTAGAAGACCACCACCTTGGAAGCATCAAACACGGGGCCGCACATGCAGGCGCCCTTCATACCGTCGACCGTCTCGACATTGCAGGTGTTGCAGGCACCAAAGCCGCAGCTCATCATGCGCTCGAGCGACACCTCGCAGTACGCGCCGGCCTCGGCGGCAGCGGCGGCGACCTTCTTCATCATGACGGCGGGACCACAGCTGGCGACGTAGTCGTAACCGCCCTCGCCGAGCAGCTCGGCGGCAGGATCGGTGCAGAAGCCGTGCGTGCCCAGTGATCCATCGTCGGTGCACACGTTAACCGTGGCTCCCAGCGCGCGGAACTCATCGACGCCCACGGCCTTGGACGCGGTGCCAAAGCCCAGGCACACGTCGGCGGTCACACCCTGCTCGGCAAGCAAGTCAGCCAGGCAGAGCACGGGCGGAACACCGATGCCGCCCGCCACGAGCAGCGCCTTCCTGGTGCCCTCGGGCACAAGCCAGCCGCGGCCGCCGGGGCCCAGCAAGTTGGAGGTGGAGCCAGGGGCCATCTGCGACAGACGACGGGTATCATCGCCCACGACGGCGTACCACAGCTCGACGGTGCCGGCCTCGGCGTCGGCGCGATAGAAGCTCAGGGGCACGCGAAGCAGCGAGGAAGCATCGCCCGGCACGGCGATATTCACGAACTGACCGGGCTTGAGCGCACTTGCAAGCTTGGGGGCCGAGATAACGAGCGAGAAGATGCCGTCGGCGATCTCCTGGTTCGAGACGACCTCGAAGTCGTGCATGCGTGCAGTGGAAGGTGTGGGCATAGACGCTCCAATCCCCCATGCGGTTGCATGGTTCAGGCGAACAGAAAGCGCGGCACCGCAAGGGCGCCGCGCACAAAAGCGATAAGGCTATGCTAGCAGATGCAGCCGTCGGCAAGCGTCTGCTTACCGCCGACAAACACATCGGTGGCACGACCGGTGAGCGTGCGGCCGGCAAAACCGGAGTTCTCGGCACGCGACTCGTAACCGTCCTCGCCGACCGTCCAGGTAGCAGCGGGATCGAACACGGTCAGGTCGGCAACGGAGCCCGCCTTGACTTGAACCTGGTCCAGACCCAAGATCTCACGCGGCTTGATGGCCATGAGCTCGACCATGCGGCCCATGCTCATCTTGCCCGTGTTGACCAGCCCGGTGAGCACAAGCGACAGCGAAGTCTCGAGGCCGATCATGCCAAAGGGCGCAAGCTCGAACTCGCGGGCCTTCTCCCACGGAGTATGGGGAGCGTGGTCGGTGACGATGGCGTCGACGGTGCCGTCGAGGACGCCCTGACGGATAGCCTCGGCGTCCTCCTCGGTACGCAGCGGCGGATTGACCTTGAGCGAGGTGTTGTAGGTCTCGTCCAGGTCGTTCTCGGTCAGGAACATGTGGTGCGGGGTGGCCTCGCAGGTGACCTGCACGCCAGCGGCCTTACCGGCACGCACGAGCTCCAGGCCATGGGCGGTGGAGATATGCTGGATGTGCAACTTGGCACCGGTCAGCTTGGCGATCTCGATATCGCGAGCGATCTGCAGCTCCTCGCCTGCCGCCGGCCAGCCCTCGAGGGCCAGACGGGTAGAGACCTTGCCCTCGTTGATCTGACCGTGACCGACCAGGTCCTCGTCCTGGCAATGGCTCATAAAGACCTTGCCGAACATCTTGCCGTAGTCCATGCAGCGACGGAGCATGCCCGCACCCTGCACGCCGCGACCGTCGTCGGTGAAGGCGACGGCGCCGTGGGCAACCATATCGCCCATCTCGGACATAGCCTCGCCCTTAAGACCGCGGGTCATGGCGCCAGAAGGATAGACGCGGCAGTGGCCGACCTCGGCAGCGCGGGACTTGACGAACTCAACGACGGTACCGTTATCGGTAACGGGGTCGGTGTTGGGCATGGCGCACACGCCGGTGAAGCCGCCCTTGGCAGCTGCGCGGGTGCCGCTCTCGATGTCCTCTTTGACCTCGTAACCGGGCTCGCGCAAGTGGACGTGCATGTCCACCAGGCCGGGGACGAGGTACTTACCGGAAAGGTCGCGGACCTCGGCTCCCTCGGCGGAGAGGTTCTCGCCGACCTCGGCGATCTTGTCGCCGTCGATCAGGACGTCAACGACACCGTCAAGCTCGACGGACGGGTCGACGACGTGGGCATTCTTAAGAAGCAAGGCCATTATCGGCACCTCCAAGCAGCAGATACAGGATAGCCATACGCACGCAGATACCGGCGTAGACCTGCTCCAGGATGACGGAGCGTTGCGGGTGGTCGGCCATATAGGAGTCGAACTCGACGCCGCGGTTGATGGGGCCCGGGTGGCAAATGATCGCGTCGGGCTTCATGAGCTTCTCACGGTCCTTGGTCAGGCCGAAGAGCTTGTGGTACTCGCGAATGGTCGGGAACGGGGCACCCTCGAGTCGCTCCTGCTGCACGCGCAGCATGTAGACGACGTCCAGTTCGGGCAGGACGGAATCGAGATCGCTCGTCACGTGGTCGCAGCCCAGAACCTCGGGCGCCGGCGGCAGCAGCGTGCCGGGGGCGACGGCGTAAGTCTCGCAGCCCATGATCTTCAACGCGGGGATCAGCGAGCCGCAAACGCGGGAGTGGGCGATGTCGCCGACGACGGCGACCTTCAGACCGTGGAAGTCACCCTTGTGCTCCCAGATGGTGTACAGGTCGAGCAGGGCCTGCGTGGGGTGGTTGTGCTTACCGTCACCGGCGCAGATAACACTCGCGGGCGAATTCTGCGTGACGATGTAGGGAGCACCGGCATGCTTGTCGCGCACGACGATGCAATCGATCTTGTAGGCGTTGAGGGTCTCGACGGTATCGACGAGGCTCTCGCCCTTGACCGTGGAGGTCGAGGAGCCGCCGAAGTTGAGGCTGTCGGCCGAAAGACGCTTCTCGGCGAGCTCGAAGGAGCTGCGGGTACGCGTCGAGGGCTCATTGAACATGTTGACGATTGTCTTGCCCTTGAGCGTGGGGACCTTCTTGATGGCACGCTCGTTGACCTCGGAGAACGCCTTGGCGGTCTCGAGGATGAGCTTGATGTCCTCTTCGGAGTACTCGGTAATGTCGATCAGGTGCTTATGGTTGAACGCCACGGTACTACTCACCTCCCAGCGGCGCGGAGCCCACATGGGAACCCGGCGCGACGTCGTTGATTTCGACAGCGGTACGGCCGTCGACTTCCTTCATATATAGGTGCACGTTCTCCTCGTGCGACGAGGGGACGTTCTTGCCGACAAAGTCCGGCGAGATAGGGAGCTCGCGGTGACCGCGGTCAACGAGAACTGCCAGCTCGACTCGGCTCGGACGGCCCAGGTCCATAACGGCGTCCAGAGCGGCACGGATGGTGCGACCCGTGTACAGGATGTCGTCCACCAGCACGACGCGCTTGCCGTCGACGCTGAAGGGAATGTTGGTAGCGTGGATCGCGGGAGCGAAATTGGTCGCATAGTCATCGCGATAGAAGCTGATGTCCAGGCTGCCGAGCGGAACGTCGACACCCTCGATCTCCTTGATCGCTTCGGCGAGCTTCTTTGCCAGAAGGTCGCCGCGCGTGACGATGCCGACCAGAGCGAGGTCTTCACAGCCCTCGTTGCGCTCGAGAATCTCGTGCGCGATGCGGGTCATCGCTCGGTTGACGGCGGTCTCGTCCATGATGACCGCCTTGGGGGAAGTCGTGCCCATCGATCTCCTTCCTCACATGTCTTGACTGCTGACACAGTCAAAAAAATAGATGCCCGACCGCTCAAAGCGGAACCAGACACCCACAGGAAGTACTGCTCATTGACAGCTATGTAATTCCATGTGGGTATCTCGTACCCCTTTAATGGTCAAGGCATAGTGTAGCCAACATCGGGCTCAATTGCGAGCATAAATACTAGCCAATCCGTAAACGGAGCCAATCGCTCCATAAACCTATATATATTTGTGGTACGCGCTTGAAAACCTTGTTGCGAGCTGGCATAATCCCCTCTGCTGCACGCAAATCGGATCTACGTCCAGGGCCGTAGCGTGGGCACTATCGCCAAAAGAGAAATATCTCTGTGTAGATTGCGCACAGAGACATGCTTCTGTGCTATAGTTCAGGCTTGTTTGTTAACGCGACATGTTCGTTTGTCGCCCAAGGAGGGTCAGTTATGTCCAAAGTTTGCGAAGTTTGCGGTAAGCACCCCGTTGCCGGTCGCTCCATCAGCCACTCTCACCGCGTCACCAACCGTAAGTTCCGCCCCAACATCCAGCGCGTCTACGTCGTCGTCGATGGTCACCGTCGCAAGATGAACGTTTGCTCCACCTGCCTCAAGTCCGGCAAGGTTGCGCGCTCCTAAATAAGGTCTTACCAACAAGTACCTCGGACTCTCCGGGTCAAAGACCTCGCGTTCACATAGAACTTACCAAAGGCGCCCTCCCCTACGGAGGGCGCCTTTTTGCACTCATTGGGGACAGGCTTACATTGAACTGCATCCCATTTCTTGGACTTTGAAATTAAGGTTCGAGAAAAGGGAGGCA